>NZ_CP064760.1:0-329666 GCF_015565955.1 Microbacterium schleiferi
CGGATGCCGCTGACTACCGTTGCCCCGATAGTTATCCACAGCCGGGGACGGGCGCGCCGCACCGATGCCGCTGACGCCTGAGGGGGGCCATGTCGACCCAGGAGATTCCCGACGTTCCGGTCTGGACCGCCGCGCTCGAAATCATGCGCGGCGATGATCGGATCACGCCACAGCTCGAGGGCTTCCTCAACCTCGCGGTGGCTCAAGGGGTCATGGGCGGCACCCTCTATCTCGACGTTCCGAACGAGCTGACTGCCGCGCAGATCAACAAGCGCATGCGCGCGCCCATCCTCGAGGCCCTCGCCCACGCTGACGACGGTGGCGGGGAGAGCGTGTCGGCATTCCGCGTCGTCGTGAATCCCGACCTCGCCGAATCTCACCTCAACGCCGTCCTCCCGCTGGCCGCACCGCCAGCCCCATCCATGCACCGCGCGACCGAGGAACCGATCGAGTCGACGAGTACGTCCTCGCGCACCGACACGCGCCTGAACCCCAAGTACACCTTCGACAACTTCGTCATCGGTCAGTCCAACAGGTTCGCCCACGCCGCGGCGGTCGCCGTGGCGGAGGCCCCCGCAAAGGCGTACAACCCGCTCTTCATCTACGGCGACTCTGGCCTCGGCAAGACACACCTCTTGCACGCGATCGGTGACTACGCGATCAGCCTGTATGCCGGCATCAAAGTCCGGTACGTGTCGAGCGAAGAGTTCACGAACGACTTCATCAACTCGATCGCGAACAACCGCGGCGCTGCGTTCCAGGCACGGTATCGGGATGTCGACATCCTGCTGATCGATGACATCCAGTTCTTGCAGGGACGCGCCGAGACGCAGGAAGCGTTCTTCCACACCTTCAATCAGCTGCACGATCACGACAAGCAGGTCGTCATCACCAGCGACGTTCCCCCAAGCACCTCACCGGCTTCGAAGACCGGATGCGCAGCCGCTTCGAGTGGGGCCTTATCACCGACGTCCAGGCTCCCGACCTCGAAACCCGCATCGCGATTCTGCGCAAGAAAGCGCAGAGCGAACGACTTCACATCCCCGACGACGTGCTCGAGTACATCGCAACCGCGGTCTCGTCGAACATCCGTGAGCTCGAGGGCGCCCTCATCCGGGTCTCGGCGTTCGCAAGTCTGAACCGCTCGAGCCTCGACATCTCCCTCGCGCAGACCGTGCTGCGCGACATCATCGATCAGGATGACGCCAACGTCGTCTCGCCGACCGACATCATCGCCGCCACCGCCACCTACTTCAAGCTGTCGGTCGACGACCTGTACGGATCGAGCCGCTCGCAGGCTGTTGCCACGGCCCGTCAGATCGCGATGTACCTGTGCCGCGAGCGGACGAGTCTCTCCCTTCCCAAAATCGGCCAGCTCTTCGGCAATCGCGATCACACGACGGTGATGTACGCGTACAAGAAGATCAGCGACCTCATGAAAGAACGCCGCTCGATCTACAACCAGGTCTCAGAAATCACCGCCCAGCTCGGACGCAACGGCCGCTGAGCCTCGTCCCGCTGCGACGAATCCGGGTCTCATAGGAGGCTCATGGATTCTCACTTGACACTGCGCCATCCGCAGCGCAAAAATACGCGTTCCCCACAGTGTGGATAACCTGTGGATAAGTGTGGACGCGTCGGGCTCAACTGTGAATGACACGTCCGTCACCTGTGGAACTGGCCGCGAGACTCCGTCGTCCGGCTCGACGATTAACGCAGCTCTTCCGCAATCCGTCCACAAATGACACGAATGTGGTTTCGGCTCGCCATAAGGGATCGCTCGATTCATCCACAGTTCCCACAGGTGTTAACACCATGACAAAGAACTTCTTGAGATGAATCCGGTTCGATGACCTTGGGGATGCAGCGAGCACCGCGGACAGGCCGGCCGGATCTCTTGAGGTCACAAGACATGTGGGCACTAGCATGGGAGAGCCCAACCGGATCGAGGGAGCGCGCGTGAGGTTCGAAGTCAACCGCGATGTGTTCAGCGAGGCTGTGTCGTTCGTCGTCAAGCTGCTGCCGCAACGCAACCCGCAGCCGATCCTTGCGGGCATCCTGATCGAGGCGAGCGCCGATGGTCTCTCGCTGTCGGCCTTCGACTACGAGGCCTCGGCACGAACGCTCATCGATGCAACCGTCGATGACCCGGGCACGATCCTTGTCCACGGGCGACTGCTGTCCGAGATTGCGAACCGGCTGCCGAACGCACCGGTGACCGTGCGCGTCGACGATGACGGCGGCATCCTACTGACCTGCGGCTCGGCGACGTTCACCCTCGCCTCGATGCCGGTGGCGGAGTACCCCGCGATTCCCGAAGTCACGGGCGAGTCCGGTCTCGTTCCTGCCGAGGATTTCGCGACCGCGATCGCGCAGGTCGCCTTCGCCGCTTCGCGAGACGATGTCACACCGGTTCTCACCGGCGTTCAGCTCGAGGTTTCCGGCAACCACCTGAGCCTCGTTGCCACCGACCGGTACCGCGTCGCGCTGCGCCAGATCCCGTGGGATGCGGCAGGTGGGGCAACGCAAGAGGGCGCCACCGCGCTTGTCCCGGCGCGCACGCTGACGGAAGTGGGCAAGACCTTCGCGCACTCGGGGCAGATCTCCATCGCGTTCTCGGGAAGCGGCGACCGCGAGATCATCGCCTTCACGGCGGGCAACAAGACGGTCACGTCGCTTCTCATCAAGGGCAACTTCCCGCCCGTGCGCCGGCTCTTCCCCGAGCAGACCGAGCACCACGCTGTTGTGAGCACCTCGGAGTTCGCCGAAGCCGTCCGCCGCGTTTCGCTGGTGCTCGACCGGTCAGCGCCCCTGCGATTCACGTTCACCGCCGAGGGCGTCTCGATGGATGCCGCCGGCACCGAGCAGGCGCGCGCGACGGAGTCCGTCGATGCGACGCTGGCGGGTGAGGATGTCACCCTGGGTCTGAACCCGCAGTACCTGCTCGAGGCTCTCGGCGCGGTGCGCAGCGAGTTCTCGCGTGTGACGTTCACCTCCAGCGACAACGCCAACAAGCTCAGCCCGGTGCTCATCACAGCGCAGACCTCGGTCGACCGCGCGGGCGAAGACTCGTTCAAGTACCTGCTGCAGCCGAACCTGCTGCTGCGCTGATCGCCGACGCGGAGTGCGCGTCTGCGGTGGCGGATAGCCTGTATCGATGATCGTCGAGCGGCTGAGTCTCACCGACTTCCGCAACTACGCTCGTGCGGAGCTCGATCTCTCACGCGGTCCGACAGTGCTCGTGGGAAGCAACGGCCAGGGGAAGACCAATCTGGCTGAGGCTGTGGCGTACCTGGCGACGGCAGGTTCGCATCGCGTGTCAGCCGATGCGCCCCTGGTTCGCGAAGGTTCCGATTTCGCAATCGTCCGCGCGACGCTCGCCCACGGCGAGCGGCGGCTGAATGTCGACGTTCAGATCAATCGCCAGGGTTCCAACCGCGCGCAGGTCAACGGCACCACCATCCGCACCGGTGAACTTGGGCGCTACGCGCACGTCGTCTTGTTCGCGCCGGAGGATCTGCAGGTCGTGCGCGGCGACCCGGGAGCTCGCCGCCGATTTGCGGACCAGCTTCTCGTGCAGCGCTACCCGCGGCTGTCGGCGACGCTCGCCGACTACGACCGCGTGCTCAAGCAGCGGGGAGCTCTGCTGAAGTCGGCCCGCGCGCGACGACTGGATAGTGACGCTCTGCCGACGCTCGATGTCTGGGATGACAAACTCGTGGGCCTGGGCGTCGAGATCATTCGCGCACGCGAAGCCCTTGTGCGTGATCTTGCCGGACCGATCGCCGACGCGTACGCGGCGATCGCGGGCGCAGACCACGCGCCGGATGCCCGCTGGGTGCTCTCGGTAGACGGCGCCGACCCCGATGACGAGGATCGCGCCGTCGGTGACGCCGAACCTGGCGACCTGTTCGAGCGGTTCCGGAGTGCGCTCCGGGATAAGCGCTCGTCGGAACTGGATCGCGGTGTGAACCTCGTCGGACCACACCGTGATGATCTGCTGCTCTCGCTGCGGGGACTTCCGGCGCGAGGATACGCATCGCACGGCGAATCGTGGTCACTGGCGCTGGCACTGCGCATCGCCTCCGCGCACCTGCTGCGATCCGAATCCCAGCTCGGGGATCCGATCGTCATCCTCGATGACGTCTTCGCTGAACTCGACGCGGGCCGCCGGACGCGACTCGCCGACATCGTCGGGCACTTCGAGCAGGTGATCGTCACCGCAGCCGTGGAAGAAGATGTCCCCCGGCCCTCCGGGTCGGCACCGTGCGTGTCGAGGCCGGCACGTTGAGCGTCGATGGCTCGCGTGAGGATGGCTCGTCATGACGGTCGGATCGGACGCGGCATCCTCGGTTCCCGAGACCGTGGCCACGTACCTGCGTCTTCGAGGACTTGCCCCCACAGCTCGGGTCGCTCGTCGGCGCCGCCGGCGGATGGATGACGAGAACCAGCCGTTCACCGCGGGGCGCGACCCGAAGGGGGTCGCCGACGTGCTCACCGACCTCACCCGGGATGCCGGATGGGACGCGCAGCTGGCCCGCGAAGATGTCGTTCGCACGTGGAACGAGGTCGCGGGGGCCGAGACGGCCCGCCACACGCGTCCCGTGGGGTTCGTCGACGGCATCCTCACCGTCCAGGCCGATTCGACCGCGTGGGCTCGGCAGTTGCAGCTCATGCGTTCCCAGATCCTCACGGAGATCATTCGTCGGTTTCCCGAAGCGGGCGTCGAGAACGTGCGTTTCATCGGACCGGACGTCCCCTCTTGGAAATGGGGTCCCAGAGCGGTCCCAGGCCGTGGTCCGCGCGATACCTACGGTTGAACCACCTCCCGGGACGTCTCGACGACTTTCATCGCGCCACAAGCCCGTATAGCCCTTGATCGCCACGCAAACTTGATAGACTGGCGGATAGTCCTATCGTCGATGTGGAGCGCCTCTCACTATGCCCTCAGAAGTCCCTGAAAGCGTTCCCGAAGATCCGCAGTTAGCCAACGCCGGCAAGGTCCACAACGCGTACGGCGCGGACGAGATCCAGGTACTCGAGGGTCTCGAAGCCGTTCGGAAGCGCCCCGGGATGTACATCGGGTCAACCGGTGAGCGCGGCCTGCATCACCTCGTCTACGAGATCGTCGACAACTCCGTCGACGAAGCGCTCGCGGGGTACTGCGACACGATCACCGTCACAATCCTCGAAGACGGCGCCGTTCGCGTCGTCGACAACGGCCGCGGAATTCCCGTGGACATGCACCGTACCGAGGGAAAGTCGACGGTCGAGGTCGTTCTGACCGTGCTCCACGCGGGCGGCAAGTTCGGCGGCGGCGGATACGCCGTTTCCGGCGGTCTGCACGGCGTGGGCTCGTCGGTCGTGAACGCGCTGTCGAGCCGCCTCGAGGTCGAGGTCAAGCGCCAGGGATTCGTCTGGCGTCAGTCTTTCCGTGAGGGTGGCACGCCACTCGCTCCGCTGGCGAAGGCCGAGCCGAGCGATGAGACCGGGACGACCATCACCTTCTGGCCCGATGCCGGCATCTTCGACACTGTTCACTTCGACTACGACACTCTCCGTACCCGCTTCCAGCAGATGGCCTTCCTCAACAAGGGCCTGCGGATCACGCTGCGTGACGAGCGCCCCGACTCGGCCTACGTGGTCGACGATCAGTCCGGAGGCACGACGGCCACGCAGCCGCATGATGACTTCCTGTACGAGCGCGGGCTCGTCGACTATGTCGAGTACCTCAACAAGGTGCGCAAGACCGAGGTCGTCAACGACGAGATCATCGAGGTCGAATCCGAAGACACCGACCGCCACATCTCCCTCGAACTCGCGATGCAGTGGACCACGAGCTACACCGAGAACGTGTTCACGTTCGCGAACACGATCAACACCCACGAGGGCGGAACCCACGAAGAGGGGTTCCGCGCCGCCCTGACGACGCTCGTGAACAGGTACGCGCGCGCCCAGGGCATGCTCAAAGAGAAGGACGACAACCTCACCGGTGAAGACATCCGGGAGGGGCTGACCGCTGTCATTTCGGTGAAGCTCTCCGAGCCTCAGTTCGAGGGCCAGACCAAGACGAAGCTCGGAAACACCGAGGCCAAGGCGTTCGTGCAGAAGGTTGTCGGTGACCAATTGACCGACTGGCTCGACCGCAATCCGGCGCAGGCCAAGAACGTCATCCGTAAGGCGATCGATGCCGCGACCGCGCGGCTGGCAGCACGCAAGGCGCGCGAAACCGCGCGCCGCAAGAGCGTCTTCGAGTCGGCGGCGATGCCCGACAAGCTCAAGGACTGCGTCTCCAAGGACCCCTCGATCAGCGAGATCTTCCTGGTGGAGGGTGACTCGGCCGGTGGCTCCGCGGTTGGTGGTCGAGACCCCCACACCCAGGCGATCCTCGCCCTGCGCGGCAAGATCCTCAACGTCGAACGCGCGCGCCTTGACCGTGCCCTGGGCAACAAAGAAGTCCAGGCGATGATCTCGGCCTTCGGCACGGGCATCGGTGAAGACTTCGACATCGCGAAGTCTCGGTATCACAAGATCGTTCTGATGACGGATGCCGACGTCGATGGCCAGCACATCACGACGCTGCTGCTGACCCTGCTCTTCCGCTACATGAGGGGACTCATCGAGGCCGGATTCGTCTACCTCGCCCAGCCGCCGCTGTACCGGCTCAAGTGGTCGAACTCCCCCCACGAGTACGTGTACTCGGACCGCGAGCGTGATGCACTTCTCGTGGAGGGCGCTGCCGCCGGCAAGCGCATCCCGAAAGACAACGCGATCCAGCGGTACAAGGGTCTCGGTGAGATGAACGCCGAGGAGCTGTGGGAGACCACGATGGATCCAGAGACCCGCACCCTCCGTCAGGTGACGATCGATGACGCGGCTGCCGCCGACGAGATCTTCTCCATCCTCATGGGCGAGGACGTCGAGTCTCGCCGCGGATTCATTCAGCGAAACGCCAAAGACGTCCGGTTCCTGGACATCTGAGCGATCGACGTCAGTACAGCGACGAAGTAGAGATAGACATGGCAGACGAACAGCGCCCCGAGCCGGTGCACAACCACGGCCGCATCGATCAGGTCGACCTCCAGTTGGAGATGCAGCGGTCGTATCTCGACTACGCGATGAGCGTCATCGTCGGGCGCGCACTGCCCGACGTCCGTGACGGCCTCAAGCCGGTGCATCGCCGTGTGATCTACGGCATGTACGATGGCGGCTACCGGCCCGACAAGTCGTTCTCGAAGTGCTCTCGCGTGGTCGGCGAGGTCATGGGTCAGTACCACCCGCACGGCGACTCCGCCATCTATGACACCCTCGTGCGCCTCGTGCAGCCGTGGGCTCTGCGCTATCCGCTCGCGCTCGGTCAGGGGAACTTCGGCACCCCGGGCAACCAGGGCGCCGCGGCGCCCCGGTACACCGAGACCAAGATGGCTCCTCTCGCCCTCGAGATGGTGCGAGACATCGAGGAAGAGACTGTCGACTTCCAGCCCAACTACGACGGGCAGACGCAAGAACCCATCGTGCTGCCGGCGCGGTTCCCCAACCTGTTGGTGAACGGGTCGGTGGGTATCGCGGTCGGCATGGCCACCAACATCCCGCCGCACAACCTCCGCGAGGTTTCCGCGGGCGCGCTGTGGGCGCTCGAGCACCCCGAGGCCACCCGCGAGGAGCTGCTCGAAGCGCTCATGGATCGCATCCCCGGTCCCGACTTCCCCACCTCCGCGCAGATCCTCGGCACGAAGGGCATCAAGGAGGCCTACCGCACCGGGCGCGGATCGATCACGATGCGGGCAGTCGTCAATGTCGAGGAGATCCAGGGCCGCACCTGCCTGGTGATCACGGAACTGCCCTACCAGGTCAACCCCGACAACGTCGCCGTCAAGATCGGTGACCTCGCGCGCGAGGGAAAGATCACCGGGATCGCCGACATCCGCGACGAGTCTTCGGGGCGCACCGGACAGCGCCTGGTGATCGTGCTCAAGCGCGACGCCGTCGCCAAGGTCGTGTTGAACAACCTGTACAAGCACACGCAGCTGCAGGAGAACTTCGGCGCGAACATGCTTGCGATCGTCGACGGCGTGCCTCGCACCCTGTCGCTCGACGGATTCATCAGCTACTGGATCGAGCACCAGGTCGATGTCATCGTGCGGCGGACCCGGTTCCGGCTGCGCAAGGCCGAAGAGCGGATGCACATTCTGCGCGGCTACCTCAAGGCACTCGATGCGCTCGACGACGTCATCGCCCTCATCCGTCGGTCGGCAACTGTCGATGACGCCCGCGTGGGTCTGAAGGACCTGCTCGAGATCGACGACGTGCAAGCCGACGCGATCCTGCAGATGCAGCTGCGCCGCCTGGCAGCGCTCGAGCGGCAGAAGATCATCGACGAGGCCACCGAGCTGGAAGCCCAGATCCTGGACTTCCAGGCGATCCTCGCCGATCCGATGCGTCAGCGTTCCATCATCCGTGACGAACTGACCGCGATCGTCGAGCGCTTCGGCGACGACCGCCGCACCGAGATCATGCCCGGCTTCGACGGTGACATGTCGGTCGAGGACCTCATCCCCGAAGAGGAAATGGTCATCACCGTCACTCGCGCCGGCTACATCAAGCGCACGCGCAGCGACAATTACCGGTCGCAGCACCGCGGCGGCAAGGGCGTGCGGGGTGCGCAGCTGCGGGCGGATGACGTCGTCGAGCACTTCTTCGTGACGACCACCCACCACTGGTTGTTGTTCTTCACGAACAAGGGACGCGTCTACCGCGCGAAGGCATACGAGCTTCCCGAGGCCGGGCGCGATGCCAAGGGCCAGCACGTCGCGAACTTCCTCGCGCTCCAGCCCGATGAGGAGATCGCCCAGATTCTCGACATCCGGGACTACCAGGCCGCGCCGTATCTGGTCCTTGCCACCCGCAGTGGCCTGGTCAAGAAGACGCGCCTGACCGAGTACGACACGAACCGTCAGGGTGGCGTGATCGCCATCAAGCTGCGCGGCGGCGGTGACAGTGGCGGTGGCGAGGACGCCGGCGACGAGCTGACATCCGCGATGCTCGTCGACGAAGGTGACGACATCCTCCTGATCAGCCGGCAGGGCATGTCCCTGCGGTTCACGGCGACGGATGCGGCGCTTCGCCCGATGGGACGAGCGACCGAGGGCGTCAAGGGAATGTCGTTCCGCGGCGAGGATTGCCTGCTGTCGGCATCCGTCGTCCGTGACGAGGGCTACGTCTTTGTCGTCACCGAGGTCGGCTACGCGAAGCGCACCGATGTCGCACAGTATCGCGAGCAGGGACGCGGGGACTGGGTATCAAGGTCGCGAAGCTGACCGACGATCGGGGCGTGCTCGCAGGCGGTCTCATCGTCTCTGAGGACGACGAGGTCTTGGTGGTTCTTGCCAGCGGCAAGGTGGTACGCTCTGCCGTGGCCGAGGTCCCCGCTAAGGGTCGCGACACCATGGGTGTCGTCTTCGCCCGCCCCGATGACGAGGATCGCATCATCGCGGTCGCGCGTAACGGAGAGCGGGTTGTGGCAGAAGTCGCCGAAGCCGCGGATGCGTCGGATGACGCCGCCTCCCCCAGATTGTTGAAGGAAGTCCCGACGCATGACGACGGTTGCCGACAAACTCGCAAAGAAATCGAGCAAGACCACCACGAAGCAGGTGCGCCTGCGGCTCGTCTACGTTGACTTCTGGTCGGCTGTGAAGCTGTCGTTCCTCGCGGCCGTCGCGATCGCGATCGCGACAGTCGTGTTCTTCGTCCTGATCTTCTTGATCCTGGACACCACGGGCCTCATCTCGCAGGCCGACGAGTTCATCGGCAGCGTCACCGGCGAAGCCTTCTCGATGTCGGCGATTCTGTCGTTTACGCAGGTTCTCGCGTTCTCGGCGATCGTCGCGATCCTGAACCTCGTGGTCGTGACCGTCATGGGCGCCGTCGTTGCCGGGATCTACAACCTCGCGGTGAAGGTCACCGGCGGTCTGCTCGTCGGCTTCACCTCGAACTGACACACCGGTTCGCCGAGAGGATCGGCGGGCGTCGAGGTCAGACGACGGTCGTGCCGAGCAGTGTGCCGATGGCGTAGGTCGCCGCCAACGCCAGTGCGCCACCGATGACGAGGCGAAGCACCGCGTGACCCTGCGACGAACCGCCGAGGCGAGCCGAGATCGAGCCGGTGACTGCCAGCGCGATGAGGACGGCCACGACGGTGACCGGCACCCGCCACTCGGGCGGGGGGAGCAGAATCGCGAGGAGCGGCAGGAGCGCCCCCAGCGTGAACGCGACAGCCGACGAGAAGGCGGCCTGCCACGGGCTCACGAGATCGTCTTCGTCGATGTGCAACTCCACCTCGAGGTGGGCAGCGAGTGCATCGTGCGCCGTGAGCTCCGTCGCTACCTGCGCCGCGGTCTCTCGGCTCAGACCGCGCTCCTGGTAGAGCTGCGTCAACTCCTCGAGTTCTTCCTCGGGCATCTCAGCCAGCTCGCGACGCTCCTTCGCGATCAACGCTCGCTCGCTGTCGCGCTGGCTGCTCACCGAGACGTACTCGCCGAGGGCCATCGAGATCGCGCCACCCACCAAGCCGGCAACGCCGGCGAGGAGGAGGGCTGGAGTGTCGGTTGTCGCACCGGCGACGCCGACGACAAGTGAGGCGACGGAGACGATGCCGTCGTTGGCACCGAGAACTCCGGCGCGTAGCCAATTGAGCTTCTGACTCACGCCGGTGGCATGCGGTTCGTGAGGGTGGGTTGCGTCGGTCACGCCGCTCAGTCAACAACTCGGCTTCGCGCTGCGCAATGAAGGATCGGCTAAGCGAACTCGGCGATGATCCCGCCCCGAGTCGCGGCGGGGAGCGGCGGCGGACCTTCGGCATCCGGATTCGTGGAAATAGCATCCTGTCGGGTAAAGTCTTGGAGGTTGACGGCGCGAAGCGCCGGCACCACACGGGGCTATAGCTCAGGCGGTTAGAGCGCTTCACTGATAATGAAGAGGTCCCAGGTTCAAGTCCTGGTAGCCCCACGCAAGCCCCGGGGCCTTAGCTCAGTTGGTAGAGCGCCTGCTTTGCAAGCAGGATGTCAGGAGTTCGAATCTCCTAGGCTCCACATAGTAGAAGTCCCCTGATCAGAGTGCCTTTCCGGCCTCCTGCTCGGGGGACTTTCTCGTTGCCTCCAGAGCCGTTCGTGCCATGGTCGTGCCAGTAGCGGTCCCGATCGACCCTCCGGAGAGGGCATCCATGCCCGCATCCAGGCGGATCTGGATCGTGGCCGTCGCCCTGAGCAGGTAGTCGCCTCGGGGGATCTCCGAACGATCGTCGCGCTCCTCGACTGGCTTCCGTCGATGCCTGGGGTGAAGGACTCCCCGCACCGCGAGGACATCGAGGCTGAGATCGGCGCGCTCGCGTTCGATCGGCTCGCCGCGCTCGGCCATAAGCCCGCCGCCCAGCGGATCCAGGCGGAGCAGGAGATCGCCGGTCCCGCCGCATGGGCTCGCGTGCTCACTGAGGCTCAAACGGGCGAGATCAGCACGGGCGCGTGGACGGATCTCTACCGCGCCGACCCCGAGGGCTACCAGGAGGCCCGGGCGGGAGAGATCCCCGGACTCGGGGGTGAGGTTCGCCGGTTCGACATCTCAGCGGCCCGGGAGGTCGAGGCGAGCGCGGGCTTCCAAGGCATCCGGTAGTCGTTCGCCTGATCGGGAGCCCCGGTGTCTTCGGATGCCGGGGCTTTCGACTGTCGGCGCTACTCCTCGGGGGTTCGCCCACTCTGCACTGCGAGCCTGGACCGGCTCAGGCGCATGGTCACGCTCTCCGGGATCTCCCGATCTCCACACGCTGCGACGTAACGCTCCAGGAATGCGAGTTCATGGGGAAACTCCCGGAGACGGCGGAGGACCACTGAGATCTGCTCGGACGGCCACGGATCCGGGACCTCGCCGGTCACGACGCTCTCGCGCTCTGCGGCGTAGATGCACTGCTCCAGGAGATCGCGCGCCTCCTCGAACCGCTTCTGCCGCTTGAGTTCCGAGATCGAGGGCTTGAGCAGCGGCCAGTACTGCCCATCGACCTCGCCAGCGGTGCGGCGGGCCTCCTTGTGGGCTTCTCGCGCGGCCTTCTCGGCCTCCTTGCGTGCCTTCTCCGCTTCCCACTCTGCGATGTCTGCCTCGGATCGCTGACGATCGGCGGCGTAGTCCTTTTCGCTCTCCCGCTCTCCAGAGAATGCGAGGGTCACTCGGCCTCTCCAGGTGCCGTCGTCGTTTCGTGCCCAGACTCGGGCGAGGACGGTGGCGACGTTCCCTCTGCCGACTCCCCGGCAAGCCCTCGTGACGGAGGCGCTGACCTCCTGCGGGACGTGGCCGACCTGCTCGCCCATGACGACGACACGGACGGCGTTGGGATCGTACTTGTTGTCGGGCTCGGGGATGAGCCACGCGGTCTGCATGGTCACGCCACCCTCGGGGCGTCCGAGGTTCCGGAAGATCTTGCCGATGCCGTCGCGGTAGTAGGCCTCGCCCGAGACTTCGAGATCCTCGCGGAAGTCGACCGGGACCTCGCGACCAGGAGCGGCTGCTGGTGGTGCGGGCTGGGCGCGTGGAGCGGGTGTGGGCTCCACCTTCGCTTTGTCGCTGCCGAACAGTTTGGACAAGAACCCGGCCATTGGTGCCCTTCGTCGTGTGCGGGAGCCCCCGGCGTCCCGTCTTGGCCGAGTCTAGTGATCGGCCTCAGACCTGCGATCGGGCGGTTGTCTGGAGAAGTCGATCGCCTCATACAGAGCCCTGTGTCTACTGATGGCGGGGCTCTCCGCCTTCAGGGCACGCGGTAGTCGTGCGGGTCAGTGTCTAGGACCGGGCGATCATCGGCTATCCCAGGATTGTCGCGAATCTCGGCCATGGTCGCCTCCGGATCGCGTATCCAACCGCGCACCCGTGAATCGATGACGGAGAGTGCGGTCATCATCTCGTCCGGCGTAGAAACATCGACCGAGCGAGCGTAGGTGGATACCCACCGGGAGAACTTGCCCGCCGACCGCTCGTTCGCCGCCAACTGGAGGGCGGACATCCCCGGGGTGTGCTTCTCCGCGATCGCCTGAAATATCGTCTCCACGTCAGCGCCGCCGAATCGTTGAGAAAGCACATCGTTTGTCATCTGCTGGAGTTTCGCGGCGAATGGCGCGCGCAGGGTCCCGCCGGTCATCTCGTTGGCGCGCACCAAGGCGGACGCCGCGTCCTGCCATGCCTGGAGTGCGGACTGCTATGCCGCGAGAGCCACATCCCGAGACTTTGAGGCTTCGATCGCTTGCCACCAGGCCACGGCAGCGGCACCAGCAGTCGCAAGGAACACGCCGGCGTTGACGATGAGCCCCGCCAGGAGCAGAGGATCCACAGCGCTCAGTCCGCGAGAGTCTCGGGACGCGGGATCAGCCCGAGCAACCTGTAGGACGGCCGCCCGTGTGAGCCGTCCGCGCGGATCTGCACCGCCTTGATCAGACGAGCCCGGACCTGCGTGTTGATCGCATCCCGGACCTCCTCCAGTTGGTGCTCCTCGATCGCACCCTGATACTCCTTGCCCGTGTCGTTCTCGAGGATGAAGAACACGCGCCGCTGGGTTCGCATCCCGTCCATGAGCCCCTCGACGGTGAGCGGGGTCGAGTCGATCCGGCTGTCCTTGAGGACCTCGGGCACTCGTCGGGTCTGGGCCGATGTGAGCACGGCCTCCTCGGACTCCTGGCCGCGATCATCTCGGAGGCTGAATGTGAGGGACGAGTTGGTGTCGGACACTGCGCGGGCGACAGCGGAGACGGCGGCGCGGAACTGGGATCTCCGCGCGGGCAAGGCATCGAGCGAGTCGCTGTCGCTGGCATCCCTCGGGAGCACAGAGAGGAACTCCCGCACCGCGCGCTCCGCGAGATGCTCGGGCCGCTGGAACTCGAGATGGTCGGCGCTGACCTCTGGCTCGGGAAACCCGAACAGGAGCATGTGCCCGGTCTGAAGCCGAGGGATCAACGGGGTCAACTCGCGGATGTGCTTGCCGAGGACGATCGAGTCAGACTGTGGTTCCAGGAGCGCCTTCGCGGAGAGTGACGTGGCGCGTTGGATCGCGTGAGTGAGATGCGCGAGCGCGCTCACCGAGAGATCCTCGCTGACCTGGACGCGCAGGGGTGGAGCCGAGGGTGCGAACTTCTCGCGCAGGACCATGAGCCCTGTCCGGCGCAACTGGGCAAGTCGCGTGTCGCCCTCGATCTTGCCGAGGGTGCGGTCGATGTCGTCTCGGATCACCAGACCACCTCCGCTGCGCCTCTCGCGCCGGGGACTTCCCGACCGTCTCCAAGGAGTACAGCACCCATCCACGACACCACCTCATCGGCATCGTCCGGGTGGCAGAGGATGACCTCGATCCGACCACCGAATGGGTGCAGGACAGGCATATAGGTGGGTCCGAGGCTCCCGAGGATCACATCGTAGAGCGAGACGTGTTGGTAGAACCGATCCCACTCAGCCTCGGTCCATTGCTCGATCGTCGTGGGCTCGTCGGGGACGATGACGACGGAGAGGATGTCGAGAGGGCTGGCCTGGCGTGAGACGAAGGTCCCGGCGAGGAGCATTCGTCCGCTGGGGTAGAGCGACTTTGTCTGGTGAAGCAGGGCAAGAAACGCCGCCCAGGTGTGCTCTCGGAGGGCATCGTCGCGGGCGACAACGAACTCCTCGTCCAACTCCTCGATCTCGACCTCATGGACCCCTGGCTTTAGCCAGCCGGTCGCGGGATCGAGGACCTCGTCCCAGTCGATCTCGCCGTCTGGTTCCTGCGCCAGTGCATCCCCCATTAGGCGAGTATGCCAGGCCCGTGAGTCATGCGTTCGGGCGTTCGACTGTGGGAGCCCTCGACGGGCTCCCATCCCGTGCCAGATTCGTGCCACTAGGGGACCATTCGTGCCACAACTCGCCCCAATATGGCCAAACCAGAGCGGCCCGAGGTGCCCGTGATTCTGAGGGATCCCGGGCCTTCGGATGAGCCGCAGCGCCTGCTTTGCAAGCAGGATGTCAGGAGTTCGAATCTCCTAGGCTCCACAGTTTTTCTCTCCTCCCGGTGCGATGCGAATACCGCCGCCACGTGGGTGATGCTGTCACGTGCGTGAAACAGCTGGCGCGTAGCGTTGCCTGACCGCTGCACGCGTGTGCGCGGCGAAGGGAGCTCACGTGTCGGCACTGCGGTTCGGGGTTTTCGAGGTGTACGGCCCGCAGGTGGGTGGCACGCTGAGCTGGCCGCATCCGCTCAGCGACTCGATCGACTTCGCCGACCCGGAGCGCTGGGTGCGCCTGGCTCGGGTCATGGACGCTGCCGGCTTTGACTTCCTCTTCTTCGCCGACGGCTATGGCTACCCGATCGTCGGCGATGACATCAGTGCGGATGCTGTCGTGCAGGGCATCAACTTCTCGGGGTATGACCCCGCAACGCTCCTCCCGGTGCTCATGCGAGAGACCTCCGAGTTGGGGTTCGTCGTGACCGCGACGACCGGGATCGACCATCCCGTCCAACTCGCGCGCCGCTTCTCGACCCTCGATGCCATCTCGGGCGGACGGATCGGCTGGAACATCGTCACCGGGGCCTCGCAGAATGCGGTAGCTGAGCTCTTCGGCCACGACGGCATGGTCCCGCACGACACCCGATACGCCATGGCTGAGGAGTACGTGTCCCTTGCGCGCCGCTATTGGGAGGATGCCTGGAGCAATGACGCGCTCGTCGCCGACCGCGAGACGGGTGTGTACGCGCAGCGGTCCGGCATCCACCGGATCGTCTACGACGGGGATCATTATCGGTCGCGCGGGTACTACGGAGCCCCGCCGACTCCCCAGCGCACGCCGCTGCTGTTCCAGGCTGGCACGTCGCCGGCCGGTCGGGAGTTCGCGGCGCGGCATGCCGAGTGCGTGTTCGTCCAGGCGACCACACCGTCCCACACCGCGTCCGCAGTGGCCGACTTGCACCGGCGCGCGGGTGACGCTGGCCGGATGACACCGCTGGTGACGATGGCTGGCCTCACCGCGATCGTCGCCGAGACCTCCGCCGAGGCGCGCGAGCTGGCCGACGAGTTCGACCGGATGCAGACCGACGATGTCGTGGCGACCCTCTACGCAGGAAACACCGGCATCGACCTGCGGACGCTCGACCCCGATCAGACCCTCCATCAGGTGCTCGACGCGGGCGGGCCCATCGGACAGATGGGGACGAGCAACATCGAGCGCTTCCTCGGCACCCCTGACCGACCGGCACCGACGGTTCGCGAGATCCTCGACGAGTTGCGCGGGCGCGGCACGCGCGGGTTCCGTCTCGTCGGCGACCCAACCGAGGTCGCGGACGGCGTGGAGGAGCTCGCGGCGAGCACCGGGCTCGACGGGTTCCTCATCGAGCCGGTGTTTGGCACGCGGGACGTCGCTGCCTTCGGCGAGCTCGTTCTGCCAATCCTTCGCGAGCGGGGTCGGCTTGCGCCGCGCCGCTCCAACGCGACGTTCCGGGCCCGGATGCAGGAGCCGAGCCCGGTCGCTCCCGTATCGTGAACCCATGGATCTGCGGGTCGCGGCGTACTCGATCGTCATCGACGACGACAAACGCCTGCTGCTCGCGCACTGGAATGAGGGCGGCGCCTCGGGGTGGACTCTTCCCGGTGGTGGTCTTGAGCCCGGGGAGAGTCCGGATGTCGCCGCTCGCCGCGAAGCGCGGGAAGAGACCGGCTACCGCGTCGCGCTCGACGAGCTTCTCGGCATCCATTCGCGAGTGATCCCTGCCCACCGACGCCTCGTCGCCGGGTCCGACCTGCCGTTGCAGGCGCTGCGAATCGTCTATCGCGCACATGTCACCGGTGGCGAACTGCGCAACGAGACTGACGGGACGACCGATCGCGCGGAGTGGTTTCCGCTCGCTCAGGTGCGCCGTCTCAAGCGCGTCAGCCTCGTCAACATCGGTTTACGGATGGCGGGACTGGACGCCTTCACCCGCTGAGGGCATCCCCGAAAAAACTGCGGCGACCGGAAGCCGGTCGCCGCAGTGAGAGCTGATCTATCTGGATCAGGCGTCGGGAGCGCGCAGCGGGTCGTCGGCAACCCACAGCTCGTCGTCAGCCCGCAGCGTCTGCCAGGCGGCGTACAGAACACCGGCAGCGGCGATGACACCGAGGATGATGGCGAAGACGCCACCCGCCCCGATTCCCTGCTTCTGGGGCTCGAGCGCCGAGAGCTTCTTGGACAGCTTCTTCGAGACATCCTTGCCGTACTTGTCGGCGAGCTTCGCGTACTTCTTGGCGTCAGGCGCCGACAGTCCACGGCCCGCAGCAAGACGAGCGCGCGTCTCGTTCGCGGCATCCCAGGCTGATAGCGCCGAACCCACGATCGCACCCGTCGCGGGGATCGCGCGGTTGCTCAGGAACGACTTGGATGACGCGAGTCCGCGCTGCACATACGGCTGGGCGTACCGGCCGTAGGCATCCTGTACCTGGGGCACGACCTGCTCACGGCCGTAGTTGCCCAACTGCCGACCCGCTTGGCGGGCGATGTCAGCGGCTTCGCCAACGAGCGCCTGCTGCGACTCCCAGATGTCGTTCGCGTGCTTCTGGAGCTTGCGGAGTTCCTTCTTGCGCTTGCGGCTGAGGCTCACGGGGCCCTCCCTGTCGTGTCGACGTGGTCTTCCCATCTTGCCATGTGTGCCGCAGACGGGAAGTGTTCCCGGCGAACTCTGAAAGAATGGCGGCATGCCTCAGCACACCGCGGTCGCCACGATCCACACTAACCACGGCGACATCGTCGTCAACCTTTTCGGGGACCAGGCCCCGCGCACGGTCCAGAACTTCGTCGGCCTCTCCGACGGAACCCGTGACTGGACACACCCGGCCACCGGCAAGCCGGGTGAGGGCGCGCTCTACACGGATGTCATCTTCCACCGCATCATCGAGGGCTTCATGATCCAGGGCGGCGACCCGCTGGGCGTCGGCACGGGTGGTCCCGGATACAACTTCAACGACGAGATCAGCCCCGAGCTCACCTTCACCGAGCCGTACAAGCTCGCGATGGCCAACGCCGGACTGCGCCGCAATGCCATCACCGGCCAGGCCGAGGGCACGAACGGTTCCCAGTTCTTCATCACGGTTCCCGGTCAGGGCGGCCGTGGTCCCGAGTGGCTTCAGGGCAAGCACACGATCTTCGGTGAGGTCGCGGATGACGAATCCCGCCGTGTCGTCGACGCGATCAGCGCCGTCGCTACCGGCCCCGGCGACCGCCCGGTCGAGCCCGTCGTCATCTCGTCGATCGACATCGCTTCGGTCTGACGGGCGTCGGCGTCTGCCGTGACGACTTCCGAGGAGTTCCGCAGCAACCGGGACAACTTCTGCTACCGGCATCCGGACCGGCAGAGCTTTGTGCTGTGCCAGCGCTGCATGCGCACCATCTGTCCGGAGTGTCAGACGCAGGCCGCCGTCGGCGTGATCTGCCCGGAGTGCATGCGCGAACAGCGCGCCACGCGGACGAGCGCGCAGAAGAAGGCTGAGCGGCGCTGGTCTCGGGCGCCCGTGGCGGCGGTCGGCACGCAGCGTCCGACGGCAACCTACGTCATCATCGCGATCACCGCCGCGGTGTTCGTGCTGCAGCTGTTCATCCCAGCGATTGACGGACTGTTCGCGTTCAACAGCGTCTACGTCATCCCGTCGATCGCGTTCGAGCCGTGGCGGCTCCTCACGGCGGTCTTCCTGCACTCGAGCTTTTTCCACGTCGGCTTGAACATGCTGGCGCTGTGGATGATCGGCAGATCGCTGGAACCACTCCTCGGGCACGGCCGATTCGTCGCGCTCTACCTGCTGTCCGGCCTCGGCGGCTCGGTCGGGGTTGCCCTCATCGCGCCGGGAATCTGGGTCGTCGGGGCTTCTGGCGCCGTCTTCGGTCTTCTCGGTGCCCTCTTGGTGATCGGTCGCCATATCGGGGCGAACATCACGGGCATCCTGATCGTGCTCGGCATCAACCTCGTGATCGGGTTCATCCCTGGCTACAACATCGCTTGGCAGGCCCACGTCGGCGGCCTTGTTGTCGGTGCGCTGATCGGATTGGTCTTCGCTCGCACGCGCACCCGGGCCAGGCAACCGCTGCAGATCGGTCTTCTGGTCCTCATCGGCGTGGGCCTGCTGGCCCTGCTCGCGGTCCCCGCGGTGTTCTACGTGTGATTCATCCACAGATTCATCCACACCTGGGGATGAATCACAGCCGTGTAATTCGGCGGCGACGGATTCGTCGGGTCAGCGCCAGCGCGTAGTCATGAGGAAACCGACGAAGGCGATGCCGAATCCGAT
This sequence comes from Microbacterium schleiferi, assembly GCF_015565955.1. Classification (NCBI taxonomy): domain Bacteria; kingdom Bacillati; phylum Actinomycetota; class Actinomycetes; order Micrococcales; family Microbacteriaceae; genus Microbacterium; species Microbacterium schleiferi. The sequence goes on from NZ_CP064760.1 coordinate 19,302, forward strand.
CACGAGGTTCCAGGCATCGATCCCGGGAATCGGGAACTGCATGCCGCTGATATAGAAGACCAGAACCCAAACCAAGCCCAAGAGCATGAGCCCGATCATGACCGGCTTGAACCAGACCGGGTTCGGTGCGGAATCCGCGCTGCTGGTCTCGACGATCGGTTCGTCGTCGTTGCTCGGGCGTGCCATGAGTCAAGTCTAACTGCCAGGGCTCCTCCAGCAGGAGACGAATAGAATCGCCCCTGATGTACGACGCTCTCAGACGAGGGCTGAGACGAGGGGGATGCCTGTGGGCGATGCGGATCAGACGCCGCACCCAACCCGTCGTTCGCGTCGCACCGGGCGCCGGCGGCGCAGGGTCAGCGTCCTCGGCGTGATCGGGGAACTGCTCATCACGGTTGGTGTCTTGGCCTTCCTGTATGTCGGATGGCAACTCTGGCTCGGAGACGTCATCCAGGGTGCGCAGAAGAACGCCGCCGGCAGCGAGCTCTCGGAGCAGTGGGCCCAGGCCACCCAGACCGCGCCACCCTCGCCGGAGGCCTCGGCCACGCCGGAACCGACCGCGACGACCGAGGCGGACGTTCCCATCCCGGTTCTCGGGCAACCTGACGATGCGCAAGAGTTCGCGGTCATGCACGTGCCCCGGTGGGGACCCGACTACAGCGTGAAGATCGCCGGCGGTGTCTCGCGCGCGCGTACCCTCGACCCGATCGGCATCGGGCACTATCCGAACACGCAGATGCCCGGTGAAAGCGGAAACTTCGCCGTCGCCGGCCACCGCACGACGTACGGAAAGCCGTTCTCCGACATCGAGACCTTGCGCATCGGTGACGCCATCGTGGTCGAGACCGAAGCCGGGTGGTACACCTATCGGTTCCGCACCCTTGAGTACGTCCACCCGACCGAGACCTCTGTCCTCGGGGCGGTGCCCCAGATGGATGTTGCCGCCGGCGACGCCTACATCACGATGACCAGCTGCAGCCCCCGCTGGAGCATGACCGAGCGGATCGTCGCCTACGGCGTCTTCGAGTCGTTCACCCCGCGCGCTGACGGTCCGCCCGCATCCCTCACGGAAGGAATCGCCTGATGTACGCCGCTCTGTGGCACGTGCTGCCCGGGCCCTGGTGGGCCAAGGTCGCGATCCTGACCGTGATGGCTGCCGCGGTCCTGTACGGGCTCGTCTTCTACGTCTTCCCGTGGATCAGCGAGCTGACCACACCGCAGGACGCGACAGTCGGGTGACCGCCGGTCCACAGATCGTCGCCCCGGTGCTCGTGGTCGACAATCACGACAGTTTCGTGCACACCCTCGTGGGATATCTGCACGAGTTGGGCGCCGAGACGGTCATGGTCGAAGCCGATCAGGTCGAGCCGGATGCCGTCCCTCGCCTCGTCGGCGACCATGCCGGAATCCTCGTCTCCCCCGGTCCCGGTCGGCCTGCCGACACCGCGGCTTCGCAGTTCCTCGTTCGTGAGGCTGTCGACCGCGGCGTCCCCGTCCTGGGGGTCTGCCTCGGGCACCAGGTGATCGCTGAGGCGCTGGGTGCTCGGGTCACTGTTGCTCCTGAACTGTTCCACGGTGTCACTTCGCCGGTCAGCCACGACGGCTCGATGCTGTTCGCCGGCATTCCGTCGCCGTTCGTCGCCAACCGGTATCACTCGCTGTCGGTGGAGCCCGACACGCTCCCCGACGATCTTGTGATCACGGCTCGCACCGACAGCGGAATCGTGATGGGGATCGCTCACCGCCGCGCTCCGCTGTGGGGAGTCCAGTTCCACCCCGAGAGCGTCCTCACCGAGGGCGGCTACCGCCTCCTGGCGAACTGGTTGGAACGCGTCGGTGTTACGGGTGCCGTGCACCGCTCCCACAGTCTGCGACCCCACATCGCCATCACCGCCTGAGCCGAGCGGCAGAGGCAGCTCAGCCCGAGCAGTAGGTCAACGTGATCGTCGACCGGATGGGCACCTCGCCGGGCGCGAGGGACTGCGCGATCACGACCGGCGGGTTGGTCGCCGGGCACGAGGAGTCTTCCTGCGTCTCGACCGTCACCTGTGTATCGGGTGCTTCGAGTTCCCGCGTTGCGGCCTCGACGGTGTATCCGGTCACGTCGTTGATCAGAACACGTCCGGTTGCCACGACGAGATCGACACTGCTTCCGACCGCGACCTCATCACCGGTTGCCGGGTCGGCCGAGATGACCGTGCCCGCGGAGAGGGTGGGGTCGTTGCGGGAGGTGACGGTGCCGACCCGCAGCCCCACCTGCTCGAGAGCTTGTGTCGCTGCCTCTTGGGTGAGACCCGCGAGCGTCGGCACGGCAGCGAGCTCCTGACCCGTAGACACGTACACCCTGATTTCCTGGTTCACCTCGACCGAGACATCCGTATCGGGGTCCGTCCGGATGACGTTTCCTTCAGCAACCTCGACGCTCGATTCCTCGACGCGAACGGGCACCAGGTCTTGAGCGATCAGTTCCTCGGAGGCCCGCTCGTAGGTCATGCCGGTCACGTCGGGAACGATGCGGGAGTTGCTCGGTACCGTGTCGTCTCCGCGAGGGATCGTCAGCACCCAGAAGAGCACGGAGATCAGGAGCACCGCGAGGATCGCGACACCCGCCCACACCCAGGCGACGGGCGGACCTGACTGCGTGCGCCGCATCGTGGTGTCGGTCGAGAGCTGACGAAGCGATCGGGCGGTCTCGGCAGCCTGCCGCGGGTTGGGTCCGTACAGCTCGCTCGTGAGGGTTCCGAGCTGGCGGCGCGAGGGCGCCTTGCCGGTGAGCGCGTGCGTCAGAGCGGCGCGAAACGACGCCGAATCCTGGTAGCGCTGGAACGGGTCCTTGGCGAGAGCCCGCAGCACGACGGCATCCAGTGCGCGCGGGATGTCTTCGTTGATCTCCGACGGGGTGAGGGGTGTTTCGCTGACGTGCTGGTACGCAACGGCAACCGGAGACTCACCGCGAAACGGTGCGCGCCCGGTCAGGAGCTCATAGAGCACGACACCGGTGGAGTACAGGTCGGCACGAGCGTCGACCGGCTCCCCCTTTGCCTGCTCGGGCGAAAAGTAGGCGGCAGTCCCCAGGATCGCGGTGGTCTCGGCGACCGTGGATGACGAGTCCGAGACAGCGCGCGCGATGCCGAAGTCCATGACCTTGATGTGGTCGTCGGCGGTGACCATGACGTTGCCGGGTTTGATGTCGCGGTGCACGACGCCGGCTCGGTGGGAGTACTCGAGCGCCTCGAGGATGCCGTCGGCGTAGGCAACCGCACGTTCGGCATCGAGGGGGCCGTCTTCAATCAGATCCTTGAGGAGTTTCCCCGTGACCAGTTCCATGACGATGTACGGCACCGGCTGGGTCGACCCGTCGGGCAAGGACTCGGTCTCTTCGCCGGCGTCGAACACGCGCACGATCGTCGGATGCGACATCCGCGACGCGGCCTGCGCCTCGAGGCGGAACCGGGTGCGGAAGCCGCCATCGCGGGCGAGTTCAGGATCGAGGATCTTGATGGCGACGTCGCGGCCGAGGGTCAGATCGTAGCCGCGGTAGACCGCCGCCATACCGCCACGGCCGATCGGTTCGTCGATTCGGTAGCGTCCCGACAGCACGCGTGAATCGTCGGTCACACTACCCCTCCCTGACTGAGCCAGTCTCTTCAGCCTAGTCGAGTGCCCCTGTGAACTCCGGTCAGGGTGTGGATGCCGGTCAGGGTGTGGTGGTCGGAGCCGGGGTCGGCGCTGCCTGGATCTGTACCTGCATCTGTGGCGAGGCATCCGACCGTCGCTGCTCGGTTCCGCCACTGCACAATGCGGTGTACGACGCCGTCAGGGTCTGTCCTGTCGCGTTGGCGATGAGGATCGCCTCGTCGCGGTCATTCGGCGGGAAGTCGCGCTGCGAGGTGCCGTCGACGGTGAAGACGGCGTTCTGCAGCGTGACGGTGTAACCGCTGAGGGTTCCCGTGCCCGTCGGGCACGTGAAGCTGTCCCACGTCAGCGTGACGGTCGACCCGGCCTCGGCGGGCGCGCCTCCCTGGATGGCCGGCGGGTTGCTCGGGCCCCCGATCGGGGTGACCTGGCCGTAGCACGAGACGGTCAGTGCTGTCGTCGGCTCGATGTTGCCGGTCGGGTTGACCTGCCAGACGACGCCGACCTGCGAGTCATCCGGAGCCGCGGTGCCCGTGTCGGTGACGACCTCGAGAACGCCCGCGCTCTTGGCGGCCTGCACTGCCTGCTCGCACTGCATGCCGACGAGGTTCAGGCTGTCGATGTTGATGCGGGTTTCGCTGGGCGAGGGCGTCGGGGTCGATGCGCTGGGCGAGGGGGCCGACGACGAGTTGGTGGGGTCGGGCGCCGGCTGCTGGTTGGCAAGGAGGGCCCAGATCGTGCCACCGAGCACGAGGACGAGAAGGATGATGAGCGCGACAAGCGGCCACGTCCACGGGCTGCGCTTGCGCGGCGCGGGCTCTTCCTCGGGGCTGTCTGGCGCCGGCATCAGCCGTGTCTCTGCGGACGTCGCCGTCGAGGTGAGGAGGGCCGTCGCGTCATCGGCGGCTACGGCCCCGGCGGCGATCGCCGGGATGGCGGCAGCGGCCGCGGCGACATCGCCTCGGCGAAGAGCGGTGGCAGCACGCGCGACGGCGGCAGCGGTGGCCGGGCGGTCTTCGGGCTTCTTGGCGATCATCGCCATGACGAGGTTCTGGACGGGAACGGCCACGGTCGGCGGCAGCGGCGGCGGCTGCTCGTTGATCTGGGCCATCGCGATCGCGACCTGGGACTCGCCGGTGAACGGACGCTTGCCCGCGAGGCACTCGTACGCGACGATGCCGAGCGAGTAGACATCGGTCGCGGGCGATGCCGGGTGACCGGATGCCTGCTCGGGCGACAGGTACTGCACGGTGCCCATGACCTGACCGGTTGCGGTCAGCGGCACCTGGTCGGCGATGCGGGCGATACCGAAGTCGGTGATCTTGACGCGCCCGTCAGGGGTGATGAGGAGGTTGCCCGGCTTGATGTCGCGGTGGACAAGCCCTGCAGCGTGAGCTGCCTGCAGCGCCGCGGAGGTCTGGGCGATGATGTCGAGAGTCTTGTCGGTGGACAGCGAACCGTCTCGTTCGAGAATCGTCGAGAGCGCTTCACCCGGAACGAGTTCCATGACCAGGAACGCGCTGCCGTTCTCCTCGCCGTAGTCGAAGACGCTCGCGATGCCCTCGTGGTTGACGAGAGCCGCGTGGCGGGCTTCGGCGCGGAAGCGCTCCAGAAAGCCGGGGTCGCCCATGTACTCGTCTTTGAGGATCTTGATCGCGACCGTCCGTCCGATGACGTGGTCGGTTGCTTCCCAGACCTCGCCCATGCCGCCGATCGCGATCCGCGAATCCAGCTCGTAACGGCCGCCGAAGGTCACACCCTGCGTCGGTCTCATTTGTTCAGCACCGCCTCCATGACCTGCTTCGCGATCGGGGACGCGATGAGGTCCCCGTATCCCGACTGACCCTTTCCGCCACCGTTTTCCACGACGACGGCCACTGCCACCTCGGGATCGTCGGCGGGCGCGAACCCGGTGAACCAGAGGGTGTACGGCTTGTCGGGTCCGTTCTCCGCCGTACCCGTCTTACCGGCCACGTCGACGCCCTCTATTCTTGCATTCGAGGCGGCGCCGTTTTCGACATTCGCGACCATCATGGCGACCATCTCCTCAGTGAGGGCGGGGCTCAGTGCCTCGCCGAAAACAGTGTTCTCAAACGTCTGCTGTACCGACAGGTCAGGTCCGATGACCTGATCGACCATGCGGGGGTTCATGACGATCCCGCCGTTGGCGATCCCGGCTGACACCATCGCCATCTGCAGCGGTGTTGCCGTCACCTGTCCCTGACCGAAGCCCGTGAGGGCGGTCTGCGGGGCATCGAGCCCCGGGGATAGCTCGAGGGGATCGAATCGAGCGGGATGGCAAACGACAGGTTGAAGCCGAACTTCTCGGCCTGTTGGCGGATCGCTTCGTCGCCCAGCTGCACAGCCAGCTGCGCCATGGGGATGTTGCAGCTGAGGCGGAGGGCGTCGGCAATCGACACGGTCTCGCCCGGGCCGCACGTTCCGCCGCTGGCGTTGCGGATCGTGTTGGACGACTGCGGGAGCTGCCAGATGGCGGGGTTCGGGATCTGCGATTCGGGGGTGTACTGGCCCGAGGCGAGCGCCGCGGCGACGACGACGACCTTGAACGTCGACCCCGGCGGGTTGAGATCTCCGGCGATGGCGCGGTTGTACAGCGGATTGGCCGGATCCGCGAGCAGCCTCGCATAGTCAGTCTCGACCTGCTCCGTGTTGTGCGAGACGAGCAGGTTCGTGTCGTAGCTCGGGCTGGTGACCATCGCCAGGACCCGCCCGGTGTCGGGTTCGATCGCGATGACAGCGCCCTGCAGATCGCCGAGGGCCTCGTAGGCTGCACGCTGCACATCGGCATCCAGCGACAGCACGACATTGGAGCCGCGCGGCGGCTGCCCGGTGAGGATCTGCTCGATCCGCGAGAGGAACTGCGAACTCGCGGTGCCGCTGAGCTCGTCATTCATCGCCTGTTCGATGCCCGTCGCTTCACCGACGACCGGGATCACGCCGGTCACCGGAGCCCACATGTCGGGATCGACGTAGACACGCTGCCAGCTGAAGACGTCGCTGGACGGCACGGATGAGGCAATCGCCGAACCGCTCGCGATGATGGATCCGCGCTGCACCTCGTACGAGTCGTACAGGGCGCGGGTATTGCGGGGGTAGTCGGCGAGGTCCGCGGACTGAACGCCCTGGATCCACGTGGTCGACGCGAACAGCGCGAGGAACATCATCAGCATCAGGATGCTGAGTCGGCGCAACTCCTTGGTCATCGTGCCATCACCCCCGTCATCCGATCACCGCACGAGGTCGGCTGCGGACGGCATCCGAGATCCGCAGCAGGAGCGCCACGATGATCCAGTTGGCCACGAGCGAGGATCCGCCCGCCGCCAGGAACGGCGTCGTGAGTCCCGTGACGGGGATCACGCGGGTGACCCCGCCGACCATGATGAACACCTGCAACGCGATCGTGAAGGCGAGGCCGGTCGCAAGAAGCTTGCCGAAGTCATCCTGCCCGGCGACACCGATCCGGATGCCGCGGGCGACGAACACCATGTACAGCAGCAGGATCGCGAAGACACCGGCAAGGCCGAGCTCTTCGCCAAGGCTGGGGAGGATGTAGTCGCTCTGCGACAGCGGTGTGATGTACGGGCGGCCCTGCCCGAGTCCGGTGCCGATCAGGCCGCCATGGGCGAGGCCGTAGATGCCTTGTACGAGCTGGAAGCTGCCGCCGGTTGCATCGATGCGCTCGGGGTTGAAGGGGTCGAGCCAGTTGTCGAAGCGTCCGCCGACGTAGGTCAGGATGCGCGAGGCGAAGAACGCGCCGGCGGCTGCCAGCACGAGACCGATGACGACCCAGGAGGTCTTGCCGGTGGCAACGTAGAGCATCGCGACGAACATGCCGAACAGCAGCAGGCCGGTGCCGAGGTCGCGCTGCAGCACGATGATGCCGAGCGAGATCAGCCAGAGCACGAGCAGGGGTCCGAGCTCGCGCGCTCGCGGCCACGTCATGCCGAGGAACCGGGTGCCGACAGAGCTCAGACTCTCGCGCGTGCGCACGAGGTAGCCGGCGAAGAAGATCGCCAGCGAGATCTTTGCGAGCTCACCGGGCTGGAACGAGAAGATCCCCAGCGACACCCAGACGTCGGCGTTCGCGTCGGTTCCCAGGCCCGGCACGATCGGGAGCAGGAGCAGCGCGATCCCGACGAACCCGAAGATGTAGGTGTAGCGGAACAGCACGCGGTAGTTGCGCAGCGCGATCACGACGGCGAGGCATCCGAGGATCGCGATCCCCGCCCACGCGAGCTGGCGAACCGACGCCGCATCCCAGCCCTCCGCGCCGATCGCGAGGTCGATGCGGTAGATCATTGCGATCCCGAGCCCCGTGAGCAGGGTGGCTATCGGCACGACGAACGGGTCGGCATCGCGTGCCCACACGCGCAGGGCGACGTGGACGGCGATCACTGTCGTGAACAGCCCACCGAACGCGATGAGGTAGCCCGGCGCGATCTCGCCCATGACGCCGAGCTGGACCAGCACGAGCGCGCCGAGGGAGAGCACGAGGGCGAACAGCAGCAGGCCCAGCTCGCGGTTGCGCTGCTTTTGGGGTGTACGCAGGCGCTTGAGTGCCCGGACGACTGCCGTGTCGGCCGAGATCTCGGGCGCCGGCTCGCGCGTGATCGCGGGATCAGCCACTGGGCACCTCCGCTCGCGATTCGATTCTGTCGACGATCGCTCGCGCGTCTGCCAGAGATCGTGCCGAGATGGTGCGCTCGACGGTTGTGCGGTCGAACGACTGGAGGTCGGCCAGCAGGATGCCGGTGTCTTCGTACGGGGTCGACAGCGAGATCGGGCCGATGTTCTGCTGGATGCCGCGGTAGATGACGACAGTGTCGTCGTCGGCGCCGACGAAGAATCGGGTCTGCGTCCACTGGTACGCCCCGAAGAGGGCGACACCGATCATCGCCAGCACGATCACGAAGCCCGCGATCCAGGCGAGCTGACGACGGCGCGAGCGGCGCCGGTCCTCTTCGATGAGCTCCTCGAGGAACTCCGGTGCGGGCTCGAAGTGGCTCGGTTCGTTGGCGGCCTGGCGCGCAGGGTGGAGCCAGCTCGTGCGCGAGCTGCGCGCGGCGGGAACGTCGATCCCTTCCGGGTTGGACGCGGAACCGACAACCGTCGCCGTTCCCGAGAAGAGCGGATGCTGACCGCCGACATCGACCAGCACGATCGTGACGTTGTCGGGCGCTCCCGCGTCCAGGGCCATCTTCAGCAGGGCATCCGCGGTCCGGGCGGGAGCGAGATCGGCCCCCAGGGCCTTGGCGGTCTGGGTGTCGGGGACGACCCCGCACAGCCCGTCCGAGCACAGGAGCCAGCGATCGCCCGGCTGGGTCGGCATGACGAACGTGTCGATCTCGGGGTTCGGTGACATATCCCCGAGCACGCGCATGAGCACCGAGCGCCGCGGGTGATACCGCGCCTCCTCGGGGGTGATGCGCCCCGAGTCCACGAGGCGCTGGACGAAGGTGTGGTCTGTGGTGATCTGCGTCAGCGCGCCATCGCGGTACAGGTACACTCGGGAGTCGCCGATGTGGGCGATGACGGCATAGTCGTCGACCATCGCGAGGGCGCTCACTGTCGTTCCCATGCCGGCAAGTTCCGGGCGCACGGCGACGGTGTCGATGAGTGTCGCCGCGGTGTCGGTAATCGCCTCGCCGAGGGCCCGTTCGGCAGCTGCCGGTGAGTCGAAGGGCCGGTCGAGGTCGGTGAGCTGCGCGATCGCGATGCTCGAGGCAACGTCGCCCCCGGCGTGGCCGCCCATCCCGTCGGCGACGACGAACAGGTTGGATCCGGCGTACCCGGAATCCTGATTGTTCGAGCGCACCTTCCCGGTGTGCGAGAGTGCCGCGCTGGATCCTTCGAAGACCATGACGGGTCGGCCGTTACTTCCGCAGTTCGAAGGTCGTGGCGCCGACCTTGATGGGGGCGCCGATCTTCACCTCGACCGGCGCTGACACGCGTACGCCGTCGTGCCACGTGCCGTTCGTCGAATCGAGGTCTTGCAGCATCCACTGGTCGCCCCACAGCAGCAGGCGGGCGTGATGGCTCGAGGTGTAGTCGTCACGGATGACGAGCCCCGACTCGCTGGATCGCCCGATCGTCAGCGGCTCGGTGCCCAGCGGCAGCTCGAGACCGGTCTTCGGGCCGCTGGTGATCACGATGCGCGAGACGGTGTCTTTCTTCGCGGGGTCGCCGGCAGCTGCCGACGGGGCCGTCAGGGCTGTGGGGGCCACGGGAGCGGTCTCGCGGGGCGCTGGGGCAGCCGGTGCCGCCGCCTCCGGCATCCGTCGCACGCGCACGCCGAAGACGTCGGCGCGCAGCGAGTACACGACGGCGAACACGAAGAACCACAGCACCAGGAGGAACCCGATCTGCAGCAGAAGAAGCGTCAGTTCGCTCATGCGCGCCCGCCCCCGTCGAACATGTCGAACGCGCGGGTGGCATCGGATGCCGCAGGCCGCGCCGGTGCCGAGGCCTGCGCGACGATCCGGAAGACCATGTCGGTGCGGCCGATCGTGATCGTCGCGTCCGGCGGCAACGGCGACTCGCTGATCTTGCGGCCGTTCAGCAGCGTCCCGTTGGTGGATCCGAGGTCGCGCACCATAGCGCGCTCGCCGTCCCAGAGAACCTCGACGTGACGTCGGCTGGTGCCGGCATCCGCCAGAGTGATGTCGGCGTCGCTGCCGCGTCCGATCACGGTCCGCGCCTTGACGAGCGGATGCCGCTGGCCGGCGATGTCCAGGACGCCGCGCCACGACACCGATCCCTGCGCGGTCGAGGAGTCGACCTGCAGGGTTCCGGTCGAGAGGGCATCGTCGCGGCGGATGGTCACCGAGACGGGACCCGCAAACGTGTACCCCTGCGCGCGGGAGTGCTTTGCCACCAGGTCGGCCAGTTCGTCGACGAGGGGCTGGCCGATGGCCTGCATCCGCTCGTCGTCGGAGGGCGCGAGCCGGACGGTGAAGGTGTTGGGGGCGAGAATCCGGTCCCGGGCAACCACGGCGGCCTTCTTGTCGAGCTCGCTGCGCAGGGCAGAAGCGATCTCGACGGGCTGGATCCCGCTACGGAAGGTCTTCGCGAACGCGCCATTGACGGCACGTTCGAGCCCCTTCTCGAAGCTGTCAAGTAGTCCCACGGATCTCCTCAGGCAGGCAGAGCGGTGCGTCCATGCTAGTTGGAGACTCTGAACAGGCCATGGACGACCTGGCCGTCAAGCTCGGATACCGGACTCGACGCCCCGATCTGCCGTGATATCCTCGGGAAGTTGATCCGCGGTTCGCCGCGGTTCGCGCGAGTGGCGGAATAGGCAGACGCGCTGGCTTCAGGTGCCAGTGCCCGAAAGGGCGTGGGGGTTCAACTCCCCCCTCGCGCACAGGAGAGAAGGTCCCGAGAGGGGCCTTCTTTTCGTCCTACCCGACTCGAGGCGCCATGAGATCCCAGCCTGCCGCGGCCCTGGCCGCCCTCGCGATTGCGGGCATCGCGCTGACCGGCTGCACCGCCGAGTCCTCGCCCGACCCGAGTCCGACACCATCGATCAGCGAGAGCGCTGAGGCGGCACCGGGAACGCGAGCCAACCCCCTGGCCGTCGGCGAGACGATTCCGCTTGCTGACGGGTCGGCGTGGTCAGTGGGCGCGACAGCGGCGACCGAGGTCGGCGACGGGTATGTCGTGCTTCCGCTCCGGATCCTCATCGACTGGGATGCGATTCGCGCTCAGCTGGTCGAGTCAGGCGATGACCCCGCGGATGCCGACACTCTCGGGATCGATCCCTGGGCCTCGCTCATCGTTCGCTATATCGGCGCGAGCGGACGCAGCTACGACCTGTTCGAGAACGCTGCGGCCGACATCCCGAACCAGCTGTGGTCGGTCGGAACGGTGTATCCGCCCGCCGACGATCTGTCGGTCAACGTCGCGGTCACCGTCCCCGCCGACGAGATCGAGGGCGGCGTCTGGACGGTTCTCAACACGGGCGGCGACGCCGTCTTTCTCGCGGCATCCTGAGCGGGGTATTGATCCGGCGTCGGCTCAGTACCGACGACGCACGTGTGTCGATAGAGTGTGGCTCGTCGCGCTTCTGGCGCGATCTATCCGGGGGGATCCGTCGACGCCCGGGTCTAGAGCGTTGCTCGGCCCGGGTGTTCGATGGCGCTGTATTCGACGGGCGGGTAGCGCGCGGTCAGGTCCGTCCGCTCTGGAGGAGCTCTCGACTGGAGCCCGCGAGTTGACGCAGCGATGCGTCCGGGAGGAACGCCCGGGTCAGCGCCATGCCGATCCGAGGCAGATCCGCTTCGTCGCGGTACAGCAGGTACAGCGACTCGTAGCGGGGGTGGAACTTCTCTTTGAAGCGGTGCAGCGACCGGAATCCGTACACCGGCTCCAGCATGTCGGCGAGCCGCTCGGTGACATCCGCAATGATGCCCGCGTCGGCCGGGTAATCGTGCGTCAGGGGAGCCCCCGACAGCGACATCGTCCGTGCTCCTTCGTCGGCGAAGAATCGCGCGGACGATCCGATCAAGAACTCCATCACCGGCCCGAAGCCGCCCTCACGGCGACGCATGAGGTCGAGGGTCCATCCCTCGATGCGGCCCTCGGCATACACCGGCAGCCACGAGAGGAACCCGTCGACATCGCCGTGGGGTGAGATCGCGAGAGCGAGCCGCACTTCCGGGTCGGCCGCCTCATGCAGGGTGCCGAGGGTGAAGCCCATCTCGGGCAGCCCTTTGTCGCCGACCCACATGTCTGAGATGGCGCGCAGCTGCTGCTGGATGCCCCAGGGCTCATCCGCCAGACGCGTCATCCGGAACGTCATCTCTTCGCGCCCGGCGCGGTTCAGCGACGTTCGCACCGGAGCCCACCGCTTGCCGGTGAACTCGAGGCCCTCGAGATCGACGATGGTGTCGTCGGCGACGATGAGGTTGCGCCAGCCCTCCGGCGCGACAGCGCGGGTGGCTTCATCCGCCGAGAAGAAGCACGGGATGAGGCCCGCCGTCTCGGCCATCGTGACGAACTCATGCACCGATTCGGCGCGGCTCTCGGGCGGTCCGAGGGGGTCGGCGAGAACGAGAGCGACGCCGGAGCGGCGCTGGTAGGCGACGATTCCCGAACTGGTCCGGGCGTAGGACAGACCCTCCCACGTTGTCATCCACGAGAGGGTGCCGCCGCCGGACGCGTGCAGCATCTGGCGAACATCCCCGACCGTCGGGGTGGGGCTCACACCGAGTGTGGCGCGGCGTCGCCCGCGGAAAGCGCCGCGTACCCACGCGAGATAGACCAGCAGGATCGCCCACAACACCGCCGTCGCGACAGTGACGGACGGGTCGCCGTCCCAGGTGAGATCGGCGGCGGGGAGCGCGACGTAGAGGGCGACCACCAGGATGCCGAGGACCACGTTGATGCTGGCAAGGATGAGGGCGATCACCCACGCCCAGCGGCGTCCGCGCAGAAGACCGCGGGCTACCAGAAGCAGGATGACGACATCGATCGCGGTGTCGATCCATGACCCGCCGCCGAGTGCGGTGCGACCGAACGGACCGTCGGTGGGGACGATCGAGGTGAGAGTCTCGATTGCTGCCAGCGCGAGGACGGCGACCAGGGCGACGAAACGCTGCTCCTGCACGCTGACACGGCGGATCCGCAGCGGCCGCGCCACCACCAGAACGAGGAGGATCGCGAGGGCGTGCTCGACGTCTGCCAGCGATCCCCAGTAGAGCAGGGCGACCGCCGCGCCACCGAGCAGCACCAACCATGCGCGCGAGCGCCACGGCGAGGGCAGCAGGCTGGCCGCCGCGGCCAGGCAGGCCATGGTCCCCCCGGAGGGACCGACATCGAGGGCGAGAGCCTCGCGCTGCGCCCAGGGCCAGGGCGTGAAGGCCAGGATCCAGAGGACCAGGGCGCTGGCGAAGATGGCGAACAGCTGGCCGACCGTGTAGTACGCCAGCGCGACGCGGCTCCCGCGGCGCCACTCGAGGTACCCCATGCCGACGAAGCTCACGATCGTGATGACGTACACCCACGGATGCACGACGAAGAACGTTCCGGTGACCGGTGTCCACCACCGTCCCTCCAGGAACGCCGGCAGGCCGTACGCGACCTCGGCGAAGAGCGGACTGTGCCTGAACGAGCTCCACAGGCCCTGCCAGATGACCCCCACGGCCAGGAGCACGAGCACGAAGACGATCGTCGCCGGCATCCGCGTCACGACGGTGCGGATGCCGGTTCCCAGCGCGGAGCGCGGGCGGGGATCTGTCGCTGCGGTGTCGGTCATCATCGGCCTCCTGCGCACCTATTCTGTCGGGGTCAGCAGCAATCCGCGCAGCGACGCGACGTCATCGACGGTCGCCTGGGCACCCTCGGACTCGTGCGGCCAGCTGAATCCCCACCGCACGAAGATCACAGGGACGTCATTGACGGCACCGCCATCGACATCGTGGTGCCGATCACCGATCAGCACGGGTCGCGACGTGTCGACGCCGACGGCACGCAGTCGTCGCAGCGCCTCGGCGACGATGTCGGCCTTCGCGCTGAGAGTCCGCTCGTCGGGAGTGGCGCCCGTGATCACGCGCAGATGAGGGGTCAGCGCGAAGTGCTCCATGAGGGCGATGACCTGGTTCTCGGGCTTGGAGCTGGCGGTCGCCTGCGGGACGCCGGCGCGATCGAGCTCGGCGATGAGCTCGCCGATGCCCTCGAACAGCCGTGCACCCGTCGTATACCCATCGGCCTTGCTGAGGGCCCGGTAGTACGCCACGGCCTCCGTAGACTGCTCGGGCGTCATGCCGAGGTTGACCTGGAACGACTCGAACATGGGCGGTCCGATCCAGTGGACGAGTTCCGCCCGCGTCGGCGCCGGGTATCCGAAGTGCTCGAGGGTTGTCGTCAGTCGGCGGAGGATGCCGTCCGAGGCGTCGACGACGGTGCCGTCAACGTCCCACAGCACGCAGGTCCAGGGTGATCGCATGACTCCACGCTAGGGGAACCCAGCGGAAGCGTCCGTGGCGCGCGGGCGCCGACTAGAACAGTCGCGGTGCGCCGGACTCGATCCCCTTCATGCCGTCGTAGTCCAGGGTGACGCACCGGATGCCGCGGTCTGTGGCCAGGACGCGAGCCTGCGGCTTGATCTCCTGGGCGGCGAAGACTCCCGTCACCGGCGCGAGATGAGGATCGCGCCCGAGCAGCTCCAGATACCGGGTGAGCTGCTCAACGCCGTCGATGTCGCCGCGCCGCTTGACCTCGACGGCAATGGTCCCGCCGTCGGGGTTGCGCAGGAGGAGGTCGACCGGGCCGATGGCGGTCGGGTACTCGCGCCGGACGAGGCTCAGCCCGTCGCCGATGACGTCCACCTGCTCGGCCAGGAGCCGTTGCAGGTCGGCCTCCACGCCGTCCTTCACCAGGCCCGGGTCGATACCGAGTTCGTGCGTCGAATCGTGGATCACCTCGTAGATCCTGACGAGCAGCGCGTCACCTGACTTCGCGTGGGTCACGCGCCACTGCTCGATGACGCCGACATCGGCGGCCTCGGCATCCGGGGTCTCGACGACCAGGGAACATGGCGGACTCATCCAGTTCAGCGGCTTGTAGGAGCCACCGTCCGAATGCACGAGCAGCGACCCGTCGCCTTTGTGCACCAGGAGCCTGGTCGCCAGCGCGAGATGCGCGTTGAGTCGGCCGGTGTAATCGACGGTGCAGCGGGCGATGACAAGACGCACCCGTCGAGCCTAACGGGCCTTACTCAGGCCTGGCGTCAGCAGGCTGCGCGGGGGGCTTGTCGCCGGCGCTGCCTGCTGCCGGCACCGGGAGCGGCTTGGCGGCACCCGACGCGAGGCCCGAGGCGATGGCCAGCGCGACCAGGATGTAGAGCGTGTTGAGCACGCCGATGTGGAAGCTGATGAACCCGAGGATCGGGGGGCCACACAGGAAGGCGACGTAGCCGATGGTCGCAGCCGCGCTCACTCGTGCCGCGGCCCGGGCGGGGTCGTCCGCGGCCGCCGACATCCCGAGCGGGAAGCCGAGGGAGGTGCCGGCGCCCCACAGCGCCGCCCCGACGAAGACCATCGGGATGTTCGGCGCGAGGATGAACAGCAAGAGCCCGGATGCCGCGAGCACCGACAGCACGCGCAGGGTCGCAACGCGGCCGAAGCGGTCGACCAAGGGGCCGCCGAACACGCGCACGACCGTCATGCTGACCGAGAAGATCGCGAGGCCGATCGCTCCCAGCGCCTCGCCGGCGCCGTGGCCGTCCACGATGCCCAGAGCCAACCAGTCGTTGGCGCCGCCCTCGGCAAAGGCCATCCCGAGCATGATGATCCCGAGCGTGTAGGTACGGGGTTCCTTCCACGCTGACAGCGCGACGCTGAGGCGTTCACGCAGGCGCGGCTTCTCGGTCGGCGCGGGGTCGGCATCGGGGTCCATCGCGATCTCTCGCGCCGGCACGTTCGCGCTTGCCCACAGGCCGGTCAAGACCAGCAGGCCGGCGATGACGGCGGTGTGCGCGAGGACGTTGGAGTTCAATGCGATCGCGAGAGCTCCGAGACCGGCGCCGGCGACGGTGCCGAAGCTGAAGAACGCGTGGAACAGGGGAAGGATCGTCTTGCCGATCGTCTTCTCGATCGCGGCGCCCTCGACGTTCATCATGACGTCGACGGATCCGTTGCCCAGGCCGAACAGCGCGAGACCGACGACGACGAGGACGTACGAGTTCGCGACGTCGACACCGATTCCTACGAGCGCGACTCCCACCGAGAAGGTGAGGATGGCGCCGAGCATGCCTCGGCGCGCGCCGAAGCGGGCGAGCACGACGGAGGCGAGGGACAGGCCGATGATCGATGCCAGGCCCGCGCCCAGCAGCATGAAGCCGATCTGAATGTTGTCAACGCCCAGCGTCGCCTTGATCGCCGGGACGCGGGCGGCCCACGTCGCCACGCTGAGGCCGCTCAGGAAGAAGATCGTGAAGATCGCCGTGCGCCACCGGACGATCTGAGCGCGAGAAAGAGCGGTATCCACCGCAGGAGTCTATCGAATCGTTTCGATCAGCACGATCTCCGGATGCCGCGCCCGCCCCAACCAGTACCATCGAGGCACCATGAGCGAGCGCAGGGCAACGATCACGGACGTCGCGCGCGAAGCCGGAGTCTCCCCCTCCACGGCGTCCGTCGTGTTCAGCGGCAACGCTCCAGCTTCCGCCGAGACGCGGCGACGTGTCCTGGCGGCTGCCGAGGCGCTGGGATACACCGGCCCCGACCCTCGCGCCGCCTCGCTGCGTCGCGGCCGATCCGGCATCGTTGGCGTGGTCTTCGGCGGCTCGCTGCGCGCCGCCTTTCACGATCCCGTGACGATCGCCATGATGGACGGCATCGCCGAAGGTGTCGCGCCCCTTCGCGCCGCGCTTCTGCTGCTGCCCGACGAGACGTCGTCCCCGGCGCCCGCATCCGCCGCCGATGACGACAGCAGCGTGACCGGCGTCGCCACGGAGGTGCCGTCGACGATGACGTCGGCTCCCATCGATGCGGCAGTACTGGTCGGCTTCGGCCAGACGCGGCAGCCCTCCCTTGACGTCCTGAGTGCGCGCCGCGTACCCGTCGTGATCATCGAGGGGATGCCGGCCCCGACATCCCGCGGATCGAACTCGACAACAGCGCGGCCCAGCACCGCGCGGCCAGCTACCTGCGGGAGTTTGGACACGAGCGCGTCACGCTGCTCACACTCCCGATCCGTCCCGGGCGCGCGCGGGGATGGTTCGGCCACGCCGATGCCGTCGAGGTGGATGTGACCGCGGCGCGGCTGGCTGGTGCCCGGGCGGTCTACCCCGACGCCCCGGCGTATGCGGCCGTGACCAGTTCGATCGACGAAGGGTTGATCTCGGGCCGCGAGATTCTCGCCGGACCCGACCGCCCCACGGCGGTGATCGCCCAGACTGACCTGCTTGCTGCCGGCGTGATTCGCGCGGCAGAAGAGTGCGGCCTCCGCGTGCCCGAGGACCTCAGCGTCACCGGCTTTGACGGGGTCGAGGTCGACGGCCTGGATGCGTACGAGCTGACGACCCTCGTACAGCCCGCCGTCGAGAAGGGGCGCGCTGCCGGTGCCGCGGTCGTGGCGATGCTCGCCGGCGAGGATGCGGCATCCGTCACCTTCACCTGCTCGTTCCGCACCGGCACCACGGCGGGGCCGGTTCCGCCGGCCTAAAGACGCGGCCACGGGCCGGGGCGGATCAGTGCCCGGATAGAATGGTCTCCACACCCTGATCGCCCGATCCCGCAGCATCGACGGGACGACGACCACGAGGAGGCCGCCATGCTCCTCGTTCTCGTGGCGTTCACGCTGGGATCACTGGTCCTGCCGGTTCTCGTGCGGGCGTGGGGTCCGCGGGCATTCTTCTTCGCCGCCGCGGTCTCGTTCGGGGCTTTCGTCTACACCGCTGCGCTGTCGCCCCGGGTGCTCGCCGGTGAGATCCCGTTCGAGTCGTTCACGTGGATCGGCCCCCTCGACATCGAGCTGTCGATGCGGATGGACACGCTGTCGTGGGTGCTCGCGCTGATCGTCACCGGCGTTGGCGCCCTGGTGCTGCTCTACTGCCGCTGGTACTTCGACGGCAAGAAGGATCTCGGACAGTTCGCCGCCGTGCTCCTCGCCTTCGCGGGGCGATGTACGGCCTCGTCCTCACCGACGATGTCGTCGTGCTCGTGATGTTCTGGGAAGTCACGAGCGTTCTGTCGTATCTGCTGATCGGTCACTACAACCGGCGCGCTCCCAGCCGACGGGCAGCCCTGCAGGCGCTCCTCGTGACGACACTCGGCGGGCTCGTGATGCTCATCGGCGTCGTGCTGATCGTGGTGCAGGCGGGCACCTCCAGCCTTTCCGAGATTCTCGCCGACCCTCCCGTCAGTCCCGTCGCGACGGCGGCGATCGTGCTGCTGTTGGTGGGCGCGCTCAGCAAGTCGGCGATCTTCCCGTTCCACTTCTGGCTTCCCGGCGCGATGGCTGCACCGACGCCGGTGTCGGCGTACCTGCACGCGGCGGCGATGGTCAAGGCGGGCATCTACCTGGTGGCGGTGTTGGCTCCGGTCTTCGCCGAGAACCCCGCGTGGCATCCCATCGTGATCGGCCTCGGTGGCTTCACGATGCTTCTCGGCGGATGGCAGGCCCTCCGTGAGACAGATCTCAAGCGGCTCCTGGCCTACGGCACCGTCAGTCAGCTCGGCTTTCTCATGGTCGTGCTCGGCTACGGCACGCAGGATGCCGCACTGGCCGGGCTTGCGCTGCTGCTCAGTCACGCCCTCTTCAAGTCCGCGCTGTTCCTGATCGTCGGCATCATCGACCATCAGCTGTCCACCCGCGATCTTCGCGAGATCAGCGGACTCGGACGGCAGGCCCCTCTTCTGGCCACAGCGGCGATCGTGTCGATCGCGTCGATGGTCGGCATCATCCCCACGATCGGGTTCGTGGCGAAGGAGGGCGCGCTGGCGGCACTCCTTGATGAGGCGCTCGGCGGCTCGGTGTGGGGCATGATCGCGCTCCTGGCGGTCGTCCTCGGCTCGGTCTTGACCGCCGGCTACGGCATCCGGTTCGTCTGGGGCGCCTTCTGGACCAAGCGCGACGCCGCCGCCGTCTCGTGGCCCGCGCCGTCCGCGGGTTTCCTGTCGGCTCCCGTCATCCTGGCCGTCCTCACCCTCGCGGGCGGGTTCGCCGCATCTCTCCTCGATGTCGCGTTCGCACCGTACGCGCAGCTCGCACCCCCCGCGACCCCGGGCGTCCCCGTTCCCGAGTACCCCGCCTACCTCGCGCTCTGGCACGGCTTCGAACCGGCCCTGTGGATCTCGCTCGGCACGATTGCGCTCGGCATCGTCGTGTTCGTGGTGACGGCGCGGGGTGTCGGTCGCACGCGTGTGCTCCCCTTCACGGCGGTGGACGCCTACAACGCGTCGCTGCGCACGATCGAGCGGCTCTCGGTGCTGACGACGACGCTCGTGCAGCGCGGCTCCCTGCCGGTCTACGTTGCGACGATCTTCCTCGTGCTCGTGGCCGGCGAGGGCACGGCCCTGCTCGCGTCATCCGACTGGCATGCAGATCTGGATGCCTTCCACACGCCCGTGCAGCTGGCCGTCGCCCCGGTCATGATCGCCGCGGGAGTGATCGCCGTTCGCGCCCGCAAGCGCTACACCGGCGTCGTGCTGGTTTCAGTCACCGGACTGGGCATGGTCGTGTTGTTCGCGACCAGCGGCGCGCCCGACCTCGCGCTCACTCAGATCCTCGTCGAGACCGTCACGCTGGTCGCATTCGCACTTGTGCTGCGCCGCATCCCGTCGCGCCTGGGTGCCCACAACGGCTCGGCCTTCGCCGTGGGACGAGCTGTGCTCGCCGTCCTCGTCGGGATCACGATGGCCGGGGTCGTCATCGTGGCAACCGGAGCCCGCGTCGACCTGCCGATCTCTCTTGCCTTCCCCGACCTGGCCTACGAAATCGGTCACGGCAAGAACGTCGTCAACGTCGCCCTGGTCGATCTGCGCGGCTGGGACACGATGGGTGAGCTCTCGGTGGTCGTGCTCGCCGCGACCGGGGTCGCGTCCCTCGTGTTCGTCACCAACCGCTCCGAGACGCTGCCGCAGATCACGGCGCCGATCATCCAGCGCGCTCAGCGCGCGGTGCGTCGCCGGTCGCCGGTGGCGGAGACGGATGCCGAGGGCCCGACCGGCCGCACCGCGTGGCTTGTCGCCGGCCAGCGGGTGCGTCCCGAGAACCGCTCCATCCTGCTGGAGATCGTGGTGCGGATCCTCTTCCACTCGATCATCATCGTGTCGCTGTACCTCCTGTTCGCTGGGCACAATCTTCCCGGCGGAGGATTCGCCGCGGGCCTCGTTGCGGGGATGGCTTTGGTGATGCGCTACATCGCCGGAGGTCGCTACGAACTCGGGGCAGCCGCTCCGACCGACGCGGGACGTTTTCTCGGGATCGGCATGGGGATCGCCGTGGCCTGCGCCATCATCCCGTTGGTCTTCGGCGCAGAGCCGCTGACCCGCGCGATCTTCGAGGCCGAGGTGCCCGTGCTCGGACACATCGAGTTCGTGACCTCGACGATCTTCGACGTCGGTGTGTATCTCGTGGTCATCGGGCTGGTGCTCGATGTGCTGCGGAGCCTGGGTGCGGAGGTCGACCGTCAGGCGAATGCTGCCGTGAACGCGGTAGCGGCACGGGCGGAGGTGGGCGGCTCGTGAACGTCTCGGTTGTCCTCATCGTGATCATGGCGGTCCTTTTCGCCGCCGGCGTGTACGCGATGCTCGAACGCAGCCTCACCCGGGTGCTCATCGGGTTCCTGCTGCTGGGCAACGCGGCCAACCTGCTGTTGTTGATCGTGATGGGCCGTCCCGGGATCGCGCCGTTCTACGGTGACGGCGATCCCCAGGAGATGTCGGACCCGCTGCCGCAGGCACTGACCTTGACCGCGATCGTGATCACCTTCGCCATCTCGGCCTTCCTGCTGGCGCTGATCTACCGGTCTTGGCAACTGGGTCAGGCCGACACCTTCGACGAAGACGAGGCCGATGTCGCGCTGCGTGAGCGCGGCATGCGAACCGATGAGGAGATGGATCAGGAGATCGAACCCGAAGACGACGACGTCACCAGCGACTTCCTCGCCTCCGAGGCCGCCGACGATCGGACGGAGGGTGCCGGCTCATGACCGCTCTCGTTCCGCTTCTGGTCACCCTGCCGCTGCTGGGCGCTGCCATCGCGCTCATTGCCGGACGCCACCGCCGGTTCCAGGTCGGGGTGTCGGTGGTCACCCTCGTCCTGACCCTCGCGATCGCGACAGTGCTGCTGGTCGCCGTCGACTCCTCGAACCTGCCGTTCGCCGTGTCGGTGGGAGGCTGGCCCGTCCCGTTCGGCATCGTCCTCTACGTCGATCGCCTCGCGGCGCTGCTGGTCATGGTCTCGAGCGTCGTGCTGCTGGCCGTCTTGCTGTTCTCCATCGGACAGGGAGCTGCCGACGGCGACGACGACACTCCGGTCTCGATCTTCCACCCGACCTATCTGATCCTCGCGGCGGGCATCTTCGTCGCCTTCACCGCCGGGGACCTGTTCAACCTCTACGTCGGCTTCGAGATTCTGCTCGTCGCGTCATACGTGCTCATCACCCTCGGTAACAGCGAGCAGCGCATCCGGGCGGGCATTACCTACATCGTCGTCTCCCTCGTCTCGTCGATCCTGTTCCTCGCGGCGATCGCAATGATCTACGGCGCGACCGGCACGGTCAACATGGTCCAGCTCGCTGACCGGATGACGCAGCTGCCGCAGGAAACGCAGTACGTCCTCCACGTCATGCTGCTGCTCGCCTTCGCGATCAAAGCGGCGGTCTTCCCCGTCTCGTTCTGGCTGCCCGACTCGTATCCCACCGCGCCGGCTCCCGTGACGGCGGTGTTCGCTGGTCTGCTGACGAAGGTCGGTGTCTACGCGATCCTGCGCACCGAGACCCAGATCTTCCTCGAGAACGACCTCAACACGATCCTGCTCATCGCCGCGCTAGCCACGATGGTCATCGGCATCCTGGGCGCCGTCGCGCAAGCCGAGCTCAAACGGATCCTGTCGTTCACCCTCGTCAGCCACGTCGGGTACATGATCTTCGGCATCGCAATCGCGACCCCCGCCGCGATCGGCGCGACGATCTACTACATGGTCCACCACATCGTGGTGCAGACAACCCTCTTCCTGGCGGTGGGGCTGGTCGAGCGCCGCGCCGGCAGCACCTCGATCCTCAAGGTCAAGGGGCTCATGCGCGCGGCCCCCGTCATCGCGCTGCTGTACTTCATCCCCGCCGTGAACCTCGGCGGCCTCCCGCCGTTCTCGGGCTTCATCGGCAAGTACGCGCTGTTCGATGCGGGCGCCGCCGTCGGCACGCCGCTGATGATGACGCTCATCGTCGCTGGCATCGCCACGAGCCTGCTCACCCTCTACGCCCTGATGCGAGCCTGGAACCTGTCGTTCTGGCGCGAGGAGGATGACTCGACCGAGACCGAGCAGCGCACGGCCTACCTGCAGGCCGCTCCCGCAGCCGCGACTGTCACCGAACGTCGCGTGATCCCCAGGATCATGACGGCGGCGACGGCGGGGATGGTCGCGGTCAGTGTCGCGCTGACCATCTTCGCGGGGCCGCTATACGAGGTCTGCGCGCGTGTGGGCGGGGCGCTGCTGGAACCCATCACCGTCGTCCAGCTGGATGAGTCGGTCGACATGAGCGGGGAGGTGCAGTAGTGCCGAATCGAGGACCCGCGGGGGTCGGCTTCTTCACGGGCATCTGGCGGCAGCTTCCCGTGCTGCTGTGGCTGACCGTGTTGTGGATGCTGCTGTGGGGACAGTTCACGGTGCTCGCCTTTGTCACCGGTGTCATTGCGGCCATCGTCGTCACCACCGTTTTCTATCTGCCGGTGGTCGAACTCTCGGGCCGGCTGAACCCCTGGTATGCGCTCGTGTTCGTCGCCACGTTCCTCGCCGGGCTCGTGCGCGGTTCGCTGACGGTTGCCTGGCAGGTGCTCGACCTGCGCAGACAGCCCGGTGCCGCCGTGATCGGCGTGCAGTTGCATACCGATGACGACCTGTTGATGGCCCATACGGCGATCACCTGCTCGCTGATTCCCGGGTCACTCGTTCTGGATGCCGACCGCGATCGCCGCATCCTGTACCTCCACGTCATCGGCGTCCGAAACGAGAAGGACATCGAGGCTCACCGTCGCGAGACGCTCACGTGGGAGGCGCGGCTGACCCGGGCGTTCGGGTCGCGCGAGCAGCTGCAGCGGCTGCGGCGGGCCCAGAAAGCGGAGGTGTCGTGATGATCTCGACGATTCTGATCATCGCCATCTACGTCGCGTTCACGGCAGCGGCGCTCATCACGCTCTGGCGCATCGTCGTCGGCCCCTCGATCCTCGACCGCGCTGTCGCCTCCGATGTGCTGCTGACCGAGATCGTCTGCGTCCTCGGCGCCGACATGGTGATCGGTCACCACACCCGCACCCTGCCCGTGCTCTTGATCATCGCCGCGGTCGGCATCTTCGGATCGATCGCCATCGCCCGGTTCGTCGCGCGAAAGGATGTGACGAAATGACCGATGCCCAGATCGCGGCCCTCCTCGATGGCACGGCTCTCGTGCTGATCCTCATCGGTGCGCTGCTGTGCGTGACCGCGGCGATCGGACTCGTGCGGTTCCGCGATGTGCCGAGCCGCCTGCACGCGGCGACCAAGCCTCAGGTGCTCGGCGTCATTCTGGTCTGTATCGCGATCGCTCTCGCGCAGCGCAGTTGGGCGGTTGTGGCCTTCATCGTGCCGATCATTCTGATCCAGCTCGCGGCATCGCCGCTGGCGGCGCAGATGGTCGGCCGCCAGGCGTACCGCAACCGCACGATGGACGTCGACGATCTCGTGGTCGACGAACTCGCCGACGCCGAGATCGAGACCTCCCGGCCCGAGACCGGCGCCGACCCCGGCTGAGGCTCAGCTCGTTCGGCTGAGGCTCAGTTGGCCGGTTCGAGGGTCAGTTCGCCGGTTCGAGAGTCAGGGTGTTCGCGGTGGCGGCGGTCACGGCATCCGGAGAGAAGGCCCACGGCGTGAGCTCGACTGCCTGCCACGTCGCCGTCTGGTCGATGTAGTTCTCGTGGAAGGCGTGACCGCTGGCTCCGGTCAGATGATTCCAGCCGGATGCATCGAAGTCGCTCAGGTCGACGACCATGCGCATGGAGGGCACCGTGGTCGTCGCGAAGCCGCCACCGAGCGGCCAGCCTGTCGCGTTGACCACCGACGAGCCGCCGCCGACGGGGAACGGGCCACGGTTGAAGAGTGCCTCGATCGGCGCGATGCCCGACGTGCCGAATGTCTCATGGGTCAGCGTGATCGCGTGCAAGGTTCCCCACCGCCACTGGAGCGGATTGGATCCCTGCGCGGTCGTGAGGATCTCGGTGGCGCTGCGCGCGCTCTCTGCCAGCATCTCGCGCTGGCCCGACATACCGAGCTCGGTGTTCGTCCACCAGGGCGACTCCGGATCTGCCAGCAGGTTCTGCACCACGAGGAACTGCCGCGACTGGCTGGTCAGGGGCGCCGGTGTCGAGCGTCCGCGGGTAAACAGGTTCTGCGCCAGCTCGTCCCACACGACGTTCGCGAAGGCGGCAGCCGAGGACTCGGCGTCGTTTTGCGCATCCCACTGACGCAGCAGGTCGAGGGCGGCATCCGTCGCTTCGTCGCCCGTCCGCAGGTCCTCAAACACGGTGATGAGGGTCTTGCCGATCTCGGACTGGTTGTCG
Source organism: Microbacterium schleiferi (assembly GCF_015565955.1). NCBI lineage: Bacteria > Bacillati > Actinomycetota > Actinomycetes > Micrococcales > Microbacteriaceae > Microbacterium > Microbacterium schleiferi. The sequence continues at coordinate 44,219 of NZ_CP064760.1, forward strand.
GCCTGGATTCCGCGCATCACCTCCGCCGTCACGGGTCCCTCGGCGATCGCGCGCTGCAGCAGGTCATCGATGCGCGCCGCGCGCCACCCGTAGTCCCAGTCGCGCGTGAGGAAGTAGGGGTAGTTCTGGTCGACGATCGCGTTGTTCGCGGTCACGATGTAGCCCTCGTCGGGGTTGTAGGAAACCGGCAGATCGGCGAACGGGATGTAGCCCTGCCAGTCGTAGGCGGAGTCCCACCCGGGCTGCGGCATCGATCCGTCGCCGGCACCGCGAATCGGAAGCTGACCGGGCGTCTGGTAGCCGATGTTTCCGGTGACGTCGGCGTAGATGAGGTTCTGCGCGGGCACGACGAACTTCTCGGCCGCGGCGCGGAAGCCGGTGAAGTCGGTCGCGGTATTGAGCTGGAAGATCGCTGACGCGGTAGTTCCCGGCTGCAGTGCCGTCCACTGGATGCTGACCGCGGTCTCGCCCTCGGGTTCAGCCGTGGGCGCAACGGTGGCTCCGGCCGTACCGACAACAGGGTCGGCGGCGATCGCGTCGAAGTCCGCCGTCAACCCGGAAATGATCGGGCCGTGGACCGTCGAGCGGATCGTGAGCTCGACATCCTCGCCTCCGGCGACCGTGAGCGTCTCGGTGCGGGTCTCGAGGTCGACGAGCTGACCATCGCGCCAGTACTGGTCGCCGTCGAGCTTCTCGATGTACAGGTCCACGACATCGGTCGTGAGGTTGGTGAAACCCCAGGCGATCGAGGCGTTGTGGCCGATGATGACTCCCGGCACGCCCGAGAAGCCGAAGCCGGCGACATCGAAGGGGCAGGTTTCGCTCAGGGCAGCGCACCGCAGACCCGACTGGTACCAGACGCTGGGCAGGGATGCGCCCAGGTGCGGGTCGTTGGCAAGCAGCGGCATCCCGGTGTCGGTGTAGTCGCCCGCGACCACCCACGAGTTCGATCCGATGCCCTCGCCCGCGTCGCCGATCAGCGCCGAGACCGCGCTCACGACATCGGCGACCTCGGTCCAGCGGATGCCGGCGGCCGCGGCATCCGGGGTCTCTGTCGCGGCGGGAACGTCGGTGATTTCGGGCACGATCACCGGGTTCTCGTCGAACGGATACGGCGGATACAGCTCGAGGAGCTGCTCGTCGGTGTAGGCGGTGGCCAGCAGCGCGCGCTCGGTTTCGGTCTCGATATTCGATCTCAGGTCCCAGGCCATCGCCTTCAGCCAGGCGACCGAGTCGGCAGGCGTCCACGGCTCGATCTCGTAGTCGCCGTTCTGGAGGCCGAGGACCGCGTACTCCAGGGAGACGTCTGCGCCGTCGTGGTCGGCGAGGTACGCGTTCACGCCTTCCGCGTAGGCCTGATAGTACGAGCGAGTGGTCTCATCGAGCGCTTCCACTTCCTGCTCGGCGATCGCGCGCCATCCGAGGGTCCGCAGGAAGGCGTCGGTGCCCAGCTGAGACGCGCCGAACAACTCCGAGAGGCGGCCACTGGTCACATGGCGGCGGAAGTCCATCTCCCAGAACCGGTCTTGCGCGTGCACGTACCCCTGCGCGAAGAACAGGTCGTCGGTGGAGCTGGCGGTGATCGTCGGGATGCCGAGTTCGGAGCGTTGCACGATGACCGTGCCGGACAGACCATCCAGCGCGACGGTTCCCTCGGTCTGGGGGAACGAGCGATTGACGAACCAAACGCCGACGCCCGCGGCGATCAGCGCGAGCACGACGACCCCCACGAGGACGCTGTAGGAGATGAGGCCGATTCGGCGGCCGAGGCGCGGGCGCGTCGGTGCGTCGTCGGCAGTGTCGCCGGTGACGGCGGCTGTGGTCTTCGACATTGAAGCCTCTCGGGTAGGCCGGATAGACGCCGTCCCAACCGATTTGGGATCCGGTGTCAGACGGTCATCCTAGCTGGCTCGCCGCCAGCCACGTCAGCCGATGAGGCTGGGCTGGAGGTCGCGGAGGGTGCGGCCGTGGGTCATCCGTGAGACGCCGATTGCAGCCAAAGCGAGACCGCCCAGGAGCCATACGGCCAGGACGCCGAGGTCGGTGCCGACGCGGGTGAGGTCGCCGCCGTACATGAGCTGACGCATGCCGTCGACGACATATCCCATCGGCAGGATGTGGTGCAGCCAGGTCAGCGGCTCGGGCAGCGTCTGCCAGGGGAAGGTACCGCCCGCGGTCACCAGCTGCAGGACCATGAGGACAAGGCCGAGGAACTGGCCGACCGAACCCAGCCAGACGTTCAGGGCCAGGATGATCGCCGCATAGGTCAGCGAGGCGAAGACCATCACTCCGAGCGTTGCCAGCGGATGCGAGAACGTGAACCCGAGAGCCGCGGCGAGGATGCCGAACAGGGCGAGCATCTGCAGACCGCCGAGCAAGCCGGGGGTGAGCCATCCGGCCAGCGTCACGCGGACCGGAGAGTGCAGCGCCGTGACGGCGCGCCGGGAGATGGGCTTCACGATCAGGAAGAGCGCGTAGATCCCGATCCAGCCGGCCAGCGCGGCGAAGAAGGGGGCCAGCCCCGCGCCGTAGTCTCCCGCCGCCGCGACCTTGCCGGTCTCGACCGCGACCGGGTCGGCGATCGTCTGGGCCTGCGCGTCACGGAGGGCGGCATCCGTGTCGGGGATCTGCGCCACGCCGGAAGCGAGCCCGTCTCGGAGCGTTGCCGCACCCTGATCGAGCTGTGTGAGCCCGTCGGCGAGAGTGTGTGAGGCGGCGTCGAGTTGGGCTCCGCCGCCCGCGGCATCCTGCAGGCCGGCCGAGAGCTGCTGGGCGCCGGTGGCCACCTGCGCGGCGCCGCCGGCGAGGGCGTCGACGGATGACACCGCGCTCTGGACCCGGGCGTTGGCGGTGCGGACGGCGCCGGCCAACGGGTCCAGCCGCGCGAGAATAGCGTCGATCTCAGCGGGATCGAGCCCTTGCGCGGTCAGTGCATCGATGATGTCTTGTCGCACAGCAGGAATCTCGTTGACTGCTTGTTGGCTGGCCGCGCTCGCCTGATCGGCGTAGCCCGACAGGGTCGCTGTCCCGCTGGCGACCTGGGCAGCGCCGTCGGCGAGCCGCGGGGCAGCATCGGAGAGCTGGGTCAGTCCCGCCGAGAGCTGTGCGGCTCCGTCAGCCAGGCGCGTCGAACCGTCGGATGCCTGGGCCGTGCCGTCGGTGAGCTGGGTCGCGCCGGTGACGGCGTCCACGAGGTTCGCGCGGATCTCGGAGATTCCCGTGAGCAGGCGCGACGCGGCCTCCTCACCCACCAGCTGCGCGACCGACGTACGGATCCTCTCGATGGCCTGGTCACCGATCGTGGAGGCGAGGTAATTGTTGGCATCGTTGGTCTCGAGCGACAGGGTGGCCTGGTGCGGGTCGGTGCCTGAGATCGACACGAGAGCCGTCGAGAAGTCTGCCGGGATCGTGACGATGAAATCCACGGAACCCTGCGTGAGAGCTTTCTCGGCGGCATCCGCGTCGAGCGCGTGCCAGTCGAAGCTGCCGTCGGCGAGGAGGTTCGTGGAGACCTCATCACCGTAGTTCACCTGCGAACCGTCGCTGTCGGCGCCGGTGTCTTGGTTCACGAGGGCGACGGGCACCTCGCTGAGCCGGCCATACGGGTCCTGATTCGCCCACAGATAGACGCCGCCGTAGAGCACGGGCACGAGCATGAGTGCCAACAGCGCGATGACCGACATCCGCGTCGCGGTGAGTCGCCGCAGTTCCGCAGCGATCATGGCGGGAACCTTCATGGCTGGACCTCCTCCTCGCGCGTATCGGTGGCGGTGTCGGTTTCGGTGTCGGTGTCGGTGTCGGTTTCGGTTTCGGTGGTCAGGATGTCGCCGAGATCGGGCGGGCCGAGCTCCGCGCGGGGCGCGATATCGGCCAGGACGGCACCGGATGCTGCACCCGCGATGACCAGGACGCTGGTGCCGCGCTCGGCGAACCCTGCGGCGATCTGCCACCAGCGCTCGGGGTGCCCGCCGTGGCGGTCGGGGGAGACGAGCACGAGTCCCTCGACGTCCGGGCGCAGGATCGCCAGTTCCATGAGGAGTCGAATCCGATCCGCGGGTGCAACATCCGCGATCGGGCGGCGCGCGAGGGATGCCGCGTCGTGCGAGGTGAGCCAGCGCTTCACGGCGCGGGGCGAGGCGGGGCGACCGGCGAACATGAGTTCCTCCGCGACGATCCCCGCCACCGTGACGTTGGGCGCGGGGTCGCTGACCTCGGGTGCGTCAACGAGTGCGACCCGACGCCGCAGGGCAGCGCGGTCGGGAACGCCGTCGATGCGGACAGTGCCGGTGTCGGGGGTCATGCGTCCGGCCGCAATGAGCCCCAGCACGGTGGGGCGCTGCTCGGTCTCGGCGACCGCCAGCCGGGCGAGGCTGTTGCCATAGGTGAGGCTCAGGTGGGGGAGGGCGATGCCGCGGCGGCCTTTGCTGATATCGGAGAGTTCAACGTGCATCAGGTACCTCCGCGGCTTCGTCGTGGCTGTGCCCGCTCGCGAGCCGGTCGTCGACCTCGCGCCACGACAGCCCCGCGATGCTCAGGACAGCTCGCACGGGCAGGTCGGCAGCGACCGCCGAATCCCGTTCGTCCCACCGGATGATGAGGGTGCGGGCGGTCTCTTCGATCAGGCGGGTCAGGGCTGCGGTGCTCATGTCCTGGCGCATCCGTCCCGCGCGCTGCCCGGCGTCGACGACCTCGGAGAGGCGCGCCCGGAGCGGAGCAAGGGACGCGGCAGTCAGGGTGAGGTAGCGCTCTTCGAGGGCGATGGTCGCTGACGCGTGCACGAGGGATGCTTCGTGCCACAGGCGCGTGGTGAGCTCCGTCAGTTCGTCGAGTGGGTCTGCGCGGACCACGCCCTCGGCGATGGCGTTGAAACGCTCGGCGCCGCGCTCGATCACCGCGCGGACGAGGGCGTCGCGGTCGGCGAAGTGGCCGTAGAGTGCGCGCCTGGTGAGCCCCGCGGCGCGAGCGATCGTTGCGAGCGAGGCGCGAGGGTCGTGGGCGAGTTCGCGCTGCGCGCACGCGAGGAGCTCGTCGCGATTGCGCACCGCATCACGCCGCGTCGGGCGCACGCCGGTTGTCGTCATCTGCCCATGATCGCAGAAAGTGCACACAGGTGTGCACTTTTACGGGCGGATGCTCAGCAACCGCCCGGGACGCCGCCAGGCTCAGTCGGCGCCGAAGTCGAACGCGGCAGCCTCGCCTGCCGCATCCGTCGCCTCGGCCAGTTCCTCGCGGTCGTGGTCGTAGGGCGCGGCGTGTTCGGTGATCTCGTCGGCTTCGCCTCGCTTAAGCGTGCCGATCAGTTCGCCGGTGGGCCCGCCGAGCAGCCCCATCTCGGCGTACTGCTCGAGCCGGGTGCGGGAATCGGCGATGTCGAGGTTGCGCATTGTCAGCTGACCGATCCGGTCGATGGGCCCGAAGGCCGCGTCGCCGACCCGCTCCATCGAGAGCTTCTCGGGCCCGTAGGACATGACTGGCGCCGTCGTGTCGAGCACCGTGTAGTCCTCGCCGCGGCGCAGTCGCAGCGTGACGGTTCCCGTGATCGTCGTGCCGACCCACTTCTGGATCGACTCGCGCAGCATGATCGACTGCGGTTCGAGCCACCGGCCCTCATACATCAGGCGGCCGAGGCGCCGACCCTGCTCGTGATAGGTCGCGAGAGTGTCTTCATTGAGAATCGCGTTGACGAGGCGCTCGTACGCGATGAACAGCAGCGCCATGCCCGGGGCCTCGTAGATGCCACGGGACTTCGCCTCGATGATGCGGTTCTCGATCTGGTCGCTCATCCCGAGGCCATGGCGTCCGCCGATTCGGTTCGCCTCGAAGACGAGTTCGACTGGATCGGAGTACTCGGTGCCGTTGAGAGCGACAGGACGTCCGCGATCGAAGGTGACCGTGACATCCTCGGTCGCGATCTCGACCTCCGGATCCCAGAAGCGCACGCCCATGATGGGCTCGACCGTCTCGAGCGAGACGTCGAGGTGCTCGAGCGTCTTCGCCTCGTGCGTCGCGCCCCAGATGTTGGCATCCGTCGAATAGGCCTTCTCAGCCGCGTCGCGGTAGGGGAAATCGTGGGCGACGAGCCACTCGCTCATCTCTTTGCGCCCGCCGAGCTCGCGCACGAAGTCGGCATCCAGCCACGGCTTGTAGATGCGCAGCGCGGGGTTGGCGAGCAGCCCGTAGCGGTAGAACCGCTCGATGTCGTTGCCCTTATAGGTCGAGCCGTCTCCCCAGATGTCGACGCCGTCTTCCTTCATGGCGCGCACGAGCAGGGTTCCGGTGACCGCACGGCCGAGCGGGGTCGTGTTGAAGTAGGTGCGTCCGCCCGAGCGGATGTGGAAGGCGCCGCAGGAGAGGGCGGCAAAGCCCTCGTCTACGAGGGCGGTCTTGCAGTCGATCAGCCTCGATACCTCGGCGCCGTAGGTCAGAGCGCGACCGGGGATCGAGGCGATGTCGTCCTCGTCAGGCTGGCCGAGATCCCCCGTATAGGTGCAGGGAACGGCACCCTTGTCACGCATCCACGCGACGGCGACGGAGGTGTCCAGACCCCCGAGAAGGCGATGCCGATGCGCTCGCCGATGGGCAGGGATTGGAGGACCTTCGACATAGGACCTCAGTCTACTGAGCGGGGCCGGGCGCCTCCGCGCTACTGAGCCGGCCCGATGCCTCCGCGGGGTCGGCGCCGCGACGGCGACCCACCCAGATCACGCCGGCTGCCAGAACCAGGATGCCGGCGGCGATCCCGATGACGTACAGCGCGACACCGCCATAGCCCCAGGGCTGGATGTTGGGGTTCAGGAACGGGTAGGGATACCACCACGGGGTCCCGGTGCGGAAGTCGGTGATCAGCGGCCCGCGCACGAGCGTGTAGACCACCCACACGATCGGGAAAGCGATGACCGTCCACAGTGCACGCCAGGGCAGACGACGGCGCAGCGGGCCGAGCACCACGTCGAGCAGGAGAAACAGGGGAGCCCAGACGTGCAGGATCTCGTTCGACCAGGGCACTGTCGAGCCCTGCGGGAGCGGGATGTTTCGAAGCAGCGTGTTGTAGACGATGCCGGTGATGAGCATGTAGGTCGACACGGCAGCCAGCAGCGACGCGAACCACGCGGGGTCGACACGCGTGCCCCGCCAGATCAGAATCGCCCCGATCGTCAGCGCGATCGCGGCGCCGACGTTCGAGAGAATCGTGAAGAAGCTGAAGAAATCGATGGCGGTCGGTCCCAGCGGCCAGCCGTTCTCGGCCGATCTACTGAGCGTGCGCACGAGTTGGCCGATGATGGCTGCCACTCCGGCGGCGGCGGCGAGCAGGCGCAGGGCGGCCCAGGTCTGCGCCCAGGCCCGCGAGGTCAGCATGTGCTCACGATATCCAGTGCGACCGCGGAAGCACTCTCGGGCTGGAACGCGACGCGCCGATAGACTCGAGACCTACCAGCTCACGTCACTCCGGGGGAATTTTCATGCCAGGCATCGTGATCGTCGGAGTGCAGTGGGGCGACGAGGGTAAGGGCAAAGCCACCGACCTGCTCGGTGAGCGCACCGACTGGGTCGTCAAGTTCAACGGCGGCAACAATGCCGGTCACACTGTCGTGATCGGCGATGAGAAGTACGCCCTGCACCTGCTTCCCTCCGGGATCCTCTCCCCGGGTGTCAACGCCGTCATCGGGAACGGGGTCGTCGTCGACCTCGAGGTCCTGTTCGGCGAGCTCGAGGCGCTGCGCGCTCGCGGGATCGATACCTCACGACTCAAGGTCAGCTCGGCGGCGCACGTGATCACGCAGTATCACCGCACGCTCGACAAGGTCACCGAGCGCTTCCTCGGCAAGCGCCAGATCGGAACGACGGGGCGCGGCATCGGCCCGGCCTATGCCGACAAGATCAACCGCGTGGGCATCCGGATGCAGGACCTGTTCGACGAGAACATCCTGCGCCAGAAGGTCGAGGGGGCGCTCGAGCAGAAGAACCACCTGCTCGTGAAGGTCTATAACCGCCGGGCGATCGAGGTCGACGAGATCGTCGAGGACCTGCTCTCATACGCCGACCGGCTTCGTCCGATGGTGGCCGATACGTCGCTCCTGCTGAACGACGCACTCGATAGGGACGAGCTCGTGGTCTTCGAGGGCGGTCAGGCGACCATGCTCGATGTCGACCACGGCACCTACCCCTTCGTGACGTCGTCCTCGGCGACCGCGGGAGGCGCGGCGACAGGATCGGGAGTCGGCCCGAACCGCCTTGATCGGATCGTCGGCATCGTCAAGGCCTACACGACGCGCGTCGGGTCGGGCCCCTTCCCGACCGAGCTCTTCGACGAGCACGGCGAGTGGATCCGGCAGCGTGGCTTCGAGTTCGGCACGACGACCGGACGCCCACGGCGAGTCGGCTGGTACGACGCGCCCATCACGCGGTACGCCACGCGCATCAACGGCATCACCGACCTCGTGCTCACCAAGCTCGACATCCTGACGGGCCTCGACCAGATCCCGGTGTGCGTCGCGTACGACGTCGACGGCCGCCGCTTCGACGACGTTCCCGACAACCAGTCGGACTTCCACCACGCGCGACCGATTCTGGAGTACCTGCCCGGCTGGAGCGAGGACATCTCGGGCGCGCGCACGTTCGAGGACCTGCCGCTGGAAGCGCAGGACTACGTGCTCGCCCTCGAGGAGATGAGCGGCACGCGGATCTCGGTGATCGGTGTCGGCCCCGGCCGGGATGCGGTCATCGTGCGCCACGACCTGGTCGACTGAGGCCAGGAGCTCATGCGATTTCTCGTGGGCGGCTACACCGCTGACATGGAGGGCACGGCCGAGGGTATCGGCATGCTCACGGCGGGCGAGGCCGACTCGACCACGGGCGGTGCCCTGAGCTGGCGGGGAACGCTCGCGGTCGCACCATCGCCGTCGTGGGTCGCCAAGCACCCGACGCGCGATGTCGTGTACGCGACACTCGAAGGCGCGGGAGCCGTGCAGGCATTCCGGGAGCAGGGTCCCGACTCATGGGTCGCCCGGGGGAAGCCGGTTCCGGTCGGTGCCGCACCGTGCCACATTCTCGCCGGACGCGAGCGGCTCTTCGTCACCTGCTGGGGCGATGGTCAGGTCGTTCAGCTCGACCTGGATGCCGAGGGTGGCATCCGCGGGTCAGCGACAGCGGATGCGGCATCCGACCCCTACGCGGGTTACGACCAGGAGGCGCGGGTCTCGCATGCCCACCAGTCGATCGTCGTGGGTCCGGGTCTTGTCGCCACGACCGACATGGGCTTTGATCTCGTGCGCTTCTGGCAGACCGGGTCGCGTGCGCCGAGGCTCGTGCAGCAGGTGACGCTGCCGCGCGGTTCGGGCCCCCGGCATGGCATCCTGCACCCCAGCGGGCACCTGTACATCGTCGCGGAGCTCTCGTGCGAGCTGTTCGTGCTGGCTCCCGACGATGCAGGAACCTGGCATCTTGTCGGGGGAACGCCGCTGGGCACCGGGACGCTCGACGGTGACACGGCAGCGGAACTCACGCGATCCTCCGACGGCACACTCCTCTATGCCGGGGTGCGGGGTAGCAACACGATCGCCGTGATGCGGGTCACCGGCGAGGGTGAGGCGGTCTCGCCGCTCGCCCTTGTGGAGGCCGGGGTCGACTGGCCGCGGTACCACCTGGTCATCGGCGATGGCCTGATCGCCGCGGGACAGCGATCCAGCGACGTCGCGGTGCTGCCGATTGATGCTCGCGGCATCCCGGGGCGCGCCACGACCAGGACCGAGGTGCCTTCACCGACCTGCCTCTTGCCTCTGCCGTGAGAGGTGCCGCATCGGTCTGATCGCGGCTGTCGTCAGCGCGATCGTCATGGTGCAGGGCGTGATCGCCGCTGGCCTCCTGTGGCGCGCATGGTAACGACCAAGCGCTATCTCGATGCGTCCTCCGACGCCGCGGGGGAAATTCCCGAGCTCGTGACTGTCGCCGTGCGTTCACGCATCTGCGGCGGCGAGTGGTCCTGCGTGAGCGCAGCGGCAGACAGCGCGATGGCGGCGGCCGCGAGCGATCCGACCAGAAGGTAGTGCCACCACCGCGGCCCGCTGGGAGGCGGACCCGGGCGATGTGCGCTCTGCTTCCTCCGTCTGCGCGCTTGTCTCATGCGGCGCTCTCCTCCGGTTCGGACGGGCTCATGACAGGCACCGGGACGCGCATGGGGGGCGAGATGTGGATCTCGCGGATTCGCCCGCTCGTGGTGAGTACCGCGAGCGGAGTCCAGAGCGTGACCTCGTCATGGAAGCTCTTCGCGTGCCACTCAGCCCAGGCGAGAAGGTGATCGGGTTCGGCGTCGTGAGCCGAGATCAGTCGAAGCGTCGATGAGCGATGGACGACCACCATCTCGAACCACCGAGTGAGATTGCCCTTGCCGAGATAGGTGTGTTGCGGCTCGACGAGCACGCAGTCGTCTTCGAGGTCTCGCAGAAAACCCGGCAGGTCCGCAGCATTGATAGCCCGGATCCATCCGGACACGACAGAAGCAGCAGAACGGCGGGTCACGAGCCTTCCCCCAGACAACAGCACGGCCGCGGGCGCTCGAAGAGGCCTGCGGTTTCCCCCACCCTCGATTATTCGCGCCGGAGCCGAGTGCCCCTGACGCGCCCAGAGGATTTCATCCCCTTCTCGTCGAGAGATCGTCCGCCGATAGACAGCATTTAGACTGCAGATAGCGCGGACCTCATCAGGATCTCCGCCCCATCCCAGGCTCCGTTTGGCGGGTGCAGGCAGCCTTCGTTATAAGGAACCCATGCACCGCCACATCGATGACAAGCTGCGCGACGACCTCAGCGCGGCGATCGATGCCGAACGTGTAGCCGAGGTGGAGTCGATCCTCGAGTTCGCGCTGTGGGGGCTCTTGTTCGAGGATCTGCGCTTGGCAAGCCGTGCTTTGGCGGCGTTGGCTCCGCACGACGGAGTCTGGGCCGTCCGTGTCGCGGCAGCGCGCGTCGTGTTGCGTTCGCATCAAGGCTCCGATCTGCTCGGGGTCCCGGAACTGGCTCCCGGTGCCCCGACCGAGCACGACGCCGTCCGCGTGGAATCGACGCTCGTTGCCCTCAGCGCGAGTCGCTGCCGGGCACAGCCCGAGGCGCACGCGGAGTTTCTCGTGGAGATGACGCGGCGCGATATCGACGGGACGCTCGAGGCGCCTGGCTCACCACCGCTGCTGCGTGCCCTGTTGCGCGTCCAGTTGGCCATTGCGCACCTTCACGCCGGGTCGTCGGCAGCAGCCCTCGCTCATTTCGCGATCGCCGCGCGGCTTGCCGACACGTGCAGCACGCTGCACCGCAGCATCCTCGCTAAGTCCGCAACCGTGCACGCGTTGCGCGGGAATCTGGTGGAGGCTCGGCGTCAACTGCGGCGTTTCGACCGGGTCGGTGGCGAGATCCCGGCCACCTGGACCCGAGCGCTGCGAGAAGAGCAGGCTCTGGCCGAGGCGCTGATCCTCGTTGAGCGCTTCGACGCTCACGACCCGGACAGGGAATGGCCCGAGGTGGAAGCCTCGGATGACCTCTGGCCGGTCACGGCCCTGCTTCGGGCACGGCAGGCGCTGCTCGAGCGAAGCCCGATGCGGGCCCTGGAGATCGTCGAGTTCGCGGAGGCGACGCATCCGGGTGGGCGCAGTCTGCTCGCACAGGATGTCGTCGCGTCGATGAAGGCCCATGCGTTGCTCCAGCTCGCGGAGCCCGACCGCGCTCGGGAGGTGCTGGACGAGGCGCCGGAGGGTCCCCTCGTCGTTCTCGCCATGGCGCATCTGCACATGTTCACCGGCCAGGCAGCGACTGCCCGAGAACTCGCTGCCGGCGTTCTCGCCCGGCCGACGAGCAGCCTCGTGGAACGGGCTGAAGCGCTGCTACTCAGGGTCTGGGCAGACGCGGTACTCGGACGCGCACCGACTCCGGGTGACGGCGGCATCATTGGCCGGATGGTTGTCGCAGCGGGACTCGTGCGGATCATCGCCCACATGCCGGGATGGCTCATGGATGAGATCGTCGACCTGTCGGAACGCGGGATGCGCACGGCGTTCGAAGCTGCCGTGGAGAAGGCGTCGGCTGCGCTCGTGGTGACGGAGCGTCCGCGATTGACACCGCGAGAAGCTGTCGTGCTGAAGGCTCTCGAGCGCTACGGCTCGGTCTCCGACATGGCCAAGGCGTTGTCGGTGTCGCAGAGCACGGTTAAGACGCAGTTGTCAGGGATCTACCGAAAGCTCGGGGTGACCTCGCGTCACCATGCGGTCCCCGCCGCCTACCGTCTGGGGCTGCTGGACCGGTCTGACCGCGTCCAGATGGCCTAGAGTTTCGCGTCCTGCCGAGGGATCACGACCTGCTTGATGATCAGCAGGATGGACGCGGTGATCGGGATGGCGACGAGCGCGCCGAGCAGTCCCAGGAGAGTTCCGCCGACGAGGGCTCCGATGACCACAAGCGAGCCGGGAACCGAAATCGCGCGGTTCATGACCCGCGGTGTCAGCACGTACGCCTCCAGCTGCATGTAGATGAGATACAGCGCGGCAAAAATCAGGGCGGTGATCGGGTTTGTGAACAGTGCGACCACCGTGGCGATGCCCCAGTACAGCACGGAACCGACGAGGGGGATGAGCGTGATGCAGAAAGCGACCACGGCCATCAGCGCGGGGAAGGGAAGTCCGAGGAAGAGGTGCAGGAAGAAGGCGACGACCGAGTTGAAGAACGCGAGAATCACCATCCCCATGAGGTAACCACCGATACCGTCGGTGATCTGCTCGGTCATCTCGGTGACCTTCGCTCTCGCCCGTGCGGGAGTGAGGCGGACGAAGCTGGCCTTGATCGTGTTGAGCGAGGCGAGGAAGTACAGGCTCAGGACGATCACGATGATGATGCCCGAGATTGCCGTCGCGATCCCCGCGCCGACCGCCAGCACACCGCCCGTGATCGAGGCGATGTTCGCGGGGTTGAGGATGAAGTTCTCGACATCGTTGAGGATCGTGCCGATCTGGTCGCCGAAATTCGTCTGCATCCACCCGAACGCGTCCGACTTCTCGAAGTCGTTGATCATCGTCGGGATGTCGCGGATGAACTGAGCCACCTGTGAGATGACCGTCGGCATGATCAGGAGCATGACGCCGGCAATGACCAGGAGGAAGCCGACGTAGACGATCACCATCCCCCAGACCCGTCGCACGCCCTTGCGCTCGAGCGCCCGCACGATCGGGTCCAGGCCGAGCGCAGCGAACAGCGCGAAGCTGACGTAGATGATGACGGTCGCGAGGTTCGATACCGCCAGGCCGAGCAGAATCGCCGCCAGTCCCCCAGGGTGACGGCGAAGCCGACGGCGAAGGGCTGGTCGAGGCCGACCCAGAACGGCCGCCGCTCGGGGGTGCCAGCGGCTGCATCCGCCGGTGCCGAGGTGACGTCGGCGGAGGCATCCTTCGCGGGTGCCGCTGTCGCTGGCGGGGTCGGGCTCTCGTCGCTCATGGTCACACTCTAGGGGGCCGCTCTCTCGGTGAGGGGGAGGCGATACTCTCGACACAGTCCGAAGGGAGTGGGATGACCGAGCCGATCGACCCCGTTAGCGACCTGCTACGCCTCCGCGCGACGATCGACAACATCGACGCGGCGCTGATCTTCATGCTCGCCGAGCGTTTCCGGGCCACGAAGCAGGTGGGTGTCTTGAAGGCCGAGCACGGCATGCCGGCCTCCGATCCCACGCGAGAAGAGCAGCAGGTAGCGCGGCTGCGCCGCCTCGCCGAGGACGCGGATCTGGACCCAGAATTCGCGCAGAAGTGGTTCTCCTTCGTTGTCGCCGAGGTGATCCGCCACCACACGGAAGCTGCTGACGGGCGCTGAGCGGGCACGTCGCCGGTTTGTCACTCGGATAGGCAGACTGCTAGCGTGGGCCGTTGGGTTCCCGAACCCTTCGACCCAGTCCGCGGTTGCCGATGTTCGATCTCGGCGAGCGTACGGTCGGTGATCGTGCTCGAATCCGACATTCGACGCCAGCGCACGCGTGCCCGTTTCCGCGTGCCCGTGATCGCCACCCGGGCGTGACCGATGCAGCCAGCTGCAGCGGCTGCCAAGGTGCACAGTGACCACAACTCCTGCGTTAGAAGCGCGAGGCCTTTTCAAGGTCTTCGGCAAGAATCCCCAGTCGGCCGTCAAACGTCTTCGCGCCGGACAGTCGCGCGCTGACGTCGCAGATGAGGGGACCGCCGCCGTCATCGACGCGAGCTTCGCGGTCGCCCCCGGCGAGATCTTCGTGATCATGGGCCTGTCGGGGTCAGGCAAGTCAACGATCATCCGCATGCTCAACGGACTGTACGAGGCAACCGCCGGGTCCGTCACCGTCCGCGGCGAGTCGGTCACTGACACGACGCCCGCCAAGCTGCGTGAGTTGCGGCGCGATCGCGTGTCGATGGTCTTCCAGCACTTCGCGCTGCTGCCGCATCGGTCCGTCGCCGACAACGTCGCCTACCCATTGCAGCTCCGTGGTGTCGAGCGCTCCGAGCGGCTGGCGAAGGCGGAAGAGATCCTCGCGCTGGTCGGGCTCGAAGGCTGGGGAGACAAGCTGCCCTCGGCCCTCTCCGGCGGCATGCAGCAGCGTGTGGGGATCGCTCGCGCGTTGGCAGCCGACCCTGACGTGCTGCTGATGGATGAGGCTTTCAGCGCCCTGGACCCCTGATCCGACGGGAAATGCAGGAGCAACTGCTCGAGCTTCAGGAGAAGCTGCAGAAGACGATCGTCTTCATCACCCACGACCTCAATGAGGCGATGCTCCTCGGCGACCGCATCGCCGTGATGCGCGATGGCCGCATCGTGCAGATCGGCACACCCGAGGACATCCTCACCGACCCCGCCAACGACTACGTGGAGCAGTTCGTCCAGGACGTGGACCGTGCGCGCGTGTTGACCGCGGCGAACGTGATGGAACGGCCCCGCGCCGTCGTCACCGAGACGGCCGGCCCCCGCACCGCGTTGCGGCAGATGCGCGACGCCTACACCGCCGCGGCGTACGTGGTGGGACGCGACCGCAAGCTCAGGGGGATTGTCACCGACCGCGATGCGATGAAGCTCGTCCAGAACGGAGAGAAGTCGATCGGCTCGGCGATCAAGCGGGCCCCGCAGAGCGTTCGGGAGGATGAGGTCCTCATCAACCTGTTCGTGCCCTCCGTCGAGTCGCCCCTGCCCTTGGCTGTTGTCGATGACCAGGGCAGATTGACCGGCGTCATTCCCCGCGTGACCCTCTTGGCAGCGCTCGGGCCAGGAACCGGCGCCACGGGCGAGATCACCATCCCGGTCATTCCTGTCTCGGGGGCAGAGATCGACGAAGTGCTCGCGCAGGTACCCCATGACGAAGAACACACCAGCGACGCGGAAGAGGTTGTCTGATGGATTTCCGCATTCCTATCGGCCAGTGGGTCGAGACAGTCGTCGACTGGCTGCGAGATAACCTCAGCGGTCTGTTCGACTTCATCACCGTCGTCGTGCGATTCCTCGTCGACGGACTCACCGACATCCTCCTGATCATCCCCATTCCCGCGATGATCGTCATCTTCGCGCTCGTCGGATGGCTCGTGCGGTCGTGGCAGATGGCTGTGGGCACGGTGGTGGCCTTTGTATTCATCATTGCGATGGACCTCTGGGTCCCGACCATGCAGACGCTCTCCCTGGTCCTGGTGGCGACCGTGGTCGCCCTTGCCATTGCCATTCCGCTCGGGATCTGGTCGGCACGCAACGACACGGTGCGGACGATTCTCAAGCCGGTGCTGGACTTCATGCAGACGATGCCAGCCTTCGTCTACCTGATCCCCGCCATCACGTTCTTCAGCATCGGAGTCGTGCCGGGCCTGGTTGCGACAGTCATCTTCGCGCTGCCTCCGGGCGTGCGCCTGACCGAGCTCGGCATCCGCGGAGTCGATTCGGAGACCGTCGAGGCTGGCCAGGCTTTCGGCGCAACGCCCTCGCAGATCCTGCGCGGCATCCAGCTGCCGTTGGCGACGCCGACGATCATGGCCGGTGTCAACCAGGTCATCATGCTGGCACTGTCGATGGCGGTTCTCGCCGGAATCGTCGGCGCGGACGGCCTCGGCAAGATCGTCGTCCAGTCGGTGTCGACGGTCAATCTCGCCCTTGGCGTGGAGGCAGGCCTGGGCGTCGTGATCATCGCCGTCTACCTGGACCGGGTGACTGCAGCGCTGGGCAACCGCGCCGACTACCCCTCGTCGCTACGGAGCGTGCTTGCCCGCCGACGGACCGCGCGCGCCACAGCAGCCGCGCAGTCGAGAGACGAAGACACACAGAACCACGTGGGAACGGAGGCACTCCAGCCCACGGGCAGCCGGTAACCACCGGCTGAGGAGGAGCGCGGACACCACGCGGCTTCCCACCAAGAGAAGAAGATACGGAACGAACGAGACATACATGAAGGATGCGTTTCACATGAACAAGCGACACCTCAGCACAGCATTGGCTCTCGGGGCCGTGGCCACACTCGCGCTCGCGGGCTGCAGCAGCTCCTCCGAGCCCAGTGGCGACCAGACCGACGCCTCCGGCAACATGAGCTGCGAGACCGTCACGCTCGGCTTCCTCCCCTCGTGGACGGACGGCCTGAGCACCGCGTACCTGCTGCAGAACCAGCTCGGCGCGCTCGGCATCGACGTCGAGATGCAGACGCTCACCGAAGCGGGCCCGCTCTACGCCGGTCTCGCCCAGGGCGACGTCGACATCTACCCCTCCGCATGGCCTGAGCTCACTCACGCCTCGTACATGGAGGAGTACGGCGACAACATCGAGGACCTGGACGCCTACTACGAGGGCGCCAAGCTCACGATCGCGGTTCCCGACTACGTCGACATCACCTCGATCGAGGACCTCGCGGGCAACGCGGACCGTTTCGGCGGCCGCATCGTCGGCATCGAGCCGGGCGCGGGCCTGACCGCTCAGACCCAGGACGTCATGATGCCCGCATATGGCCTGGACGGCGAGTACGAGCTCGTCACCTCGTCGACCGCCGCGATGCTCACCGAGCTCGGCAACGCCGTCGACGCACAGGAGGACATCGTCGTGACCTCGTGGCGTCCGTTCTGGGCCAACGCGGCCTACGGTCTGAAGGACCTCGAGGACCCGCAGGGCGCCATGGGCGAGCCCGAGGCTCTGCACTTCCTCGGCACCGCCGGATTCTCGGAGCGTTGCCCCGAGGCCGCCGACCTCATCGCCGGCATCCAGCTGAGCGACGCGGACTACGCCTCGCTCGAGGACATGGTCGTGAACGAGTACGGCGAGGGCCGCGAGGCCGAGGCTGTTGAGGCCTGGATCTCGGAGAACCCCAACGCGTTCAGCACCATCATCGTGCAGTGATCCACGCGCACTGACGAGGGGCTCCCGGCCATCTGGCCGGGAGCCCCTCTGCGTGGTTTCGGCATCCGTCAAGGGATGGCACGCGTCGACTATTCGGAGATCGGGTCCACCCAGTAGCGCAGACTCTCGTCCGCGTGGGTCTCTTCGAGCTTGATCGCCCACTCGGCACTCTGGAAATACCACTGCTCGATGCCGTCGGAGTCGACAGCAACCTTCTGCTCGAAGCCCATCTCTTTCAGTGAGTCAGCGAACGCGCGCGCCTCGTCGCTCGTGACGCCCGAGTAGATGTACTCCCATGCGCTCGACTCCGGGGTGGCGCTCACCAGGGTGCCGGGTGGCACCGGGAGACTCGTGTCGAGCCCCTCGGGGCGCTCGCCCTCGGGCTCGGCCTTGGGCTCGGCGGGTGCCTCGTCAGATTCTTGGCTGACGGGAGCCATCGCGTCGGCCGTGGCGGCGGGGGCGTCGTCCGCGCTACCGTCGCCGGCGGTGCAGCCGGCGAGCAGTAGCGCGGCCAGGGCAGCGGCGGCGAGGGCGGTGGCGGGGGAACGGTGCGCGAGCATGGGTCTCCTTGGCTCAATGGCGACAGGGGCGTCGACCCGACCGTAGGGGCGCGGCACGTCAGCGTCGATGAGTAGAGATTGCCTACGACGAGCGAGCGGCGAGGGGCGAGGACGGCGTCGACGGCCGAGCCCACAACGCGCCCGTGGTGCAGTGACGGCAGAGGGGCTCCCGACCATCTGGCCGGGAGCCCCTCTGCCGTGTGTTGTGCGGATCAGGAGGTGACGCGCCGCAGCAGACCGTAGCCGATGCCGCTGAGTGCGATGAAGGCGATCACGAGGCCGATCGCAAGTCCACCGGGCCCTTGGGTGGCGATCCACCCGAAGACCGGCGCCCAGGCATCCAGCTGACCGATGACCCAGAGCGCGCCGAGCAGCAGGAGGGCGAGGCCGACGAGGATGACGGTCAGCACGAGCGGTCCGAAGCGGCGGTAGATCGTGCCGATCACGAAGCCCGAGACGAAGAACACCATCGTCAGGGCGAACACGACGGCAGCTCCGACCAGGGGGCCGCCACTGACGAGCCAGCCCAGGGCGAAGAAGTAGCCGTTCATGCCCCAGCCGTTCGTTGCCTGCTCGATCAATCCGCCGACCAGGACGATCGCGCTGAGAATGAAGCCGGTGACCGCAGACGAGAGCAGCGTGCCCAGGAAGAACTCGCGGCGAGTGACGCTCATGGCTTGCGAGAACGGGAAGGTCTGGGTCAGCGACAGGATGCCGAGCACGAAGAAGTACCACATCGGGGCCTGCGCACCGCCGCCGTACTTCATCGCCTCCAGTGGCAGCATCGACCAGATCAGCAGCGTCACCAGGAATGCGCTGCCCAGGATGATCAGGGGAAGCCAGACGTAGGTCTGGCGGTTCACGAACTGCATCCTCACGACATTTCCGATGCGGTTCATTGCTGGGCTCCCTTCGACGTGGGGCGAGCTTCGGTGGCGGTGGTCGTCGACTCCGCCTCGTGCTGGGTCTTGCGAACGATCAGTTGCTGCAGCGAAACCGGGCCGACCTCAAGGCCAGCTGCCGCCAGTTCAGCCCGCTCGGCAGGGCTCAGCGCGCCGAGCACTGTGACAGACACCATGGGCCCGAGCGCCTCGCGGTGGAGAATGTCGCGCCCGGCGGTGAAGGCATCGACACGGGCCGCGTTACCGACGATCGAGGTAGCGCTGTTGCGGACGGCGTCAGTCTCTTCATCCAGGACGATCCGTCCCCGGTCGATGACGAGCACGCGCTCGAGGAGGTTAGCCACCTCATCGATCAGGTGACTCGACAGGATGATCGTGCGCGGATGCTCGCTGTAGTCCTCGAGCAGCCGGTCGTAGAAGATCTGGCGCGCGACGGCATCCAGGCCGAGGTACGGCTCGTCGAAGAAGGTCACTTCGGCCCGCGAGGCGAGACCGATGATGACGCCGACGGCCGAGAGTTGTCCGCGTGAGAGCTTCTTGATGCGCCGCTTCAGGGGCAGCTGGAAGTCCTCGACGAGGCGATCTGCAAGGTTCTGGTCCCAGTTCGGGTAGAACAGCTTCGCGGTCGCGAACGCGTGGAGCGGCTTCGCGTCATCGGGGTAGCGCTGGCTTTCGCGCACGAAGCACAGCCGGCGCAGCACGCGGGCGTTCTCGTAGGGATGCTCACCGAAGACCCGCACGTCGCCCGACGTCGCGAAGTTCTGTGCGGTGAGGATCGACATGACGGTGGTCTTGCCGGCGCCGTTGCGCCCGAGCAGGCCGTAGATGGTGTCTTTCTGGATCGAGAAGCTCACATCGTCGACCGCGACGGTGTCGCGGTAGCGCTTGGTGAGGTTCTTCACCTCGATCACGGTTTCGCCGGCACCCGAGGGGGCGCGACATCGTTGATGGTCATTGGTCGCCTTCCGTTGTCGTGTTCTGCGCGTGCTCTCGGAGCAACTGCGCGAGGTCTTCGGAGCCGAGCCCGAGCTTGCGGGCCTCGGCGAGCAGGGGGGTCAGGTAGCGCTCGCGGAACGCCGCGCGCCGTTCGGCCAGCAGCGTCTCGCGGGCACCGGGGGCCACGAACATTCCGATGCCCCGTCGCTTGTAGAGCACGCCCTTGTCGACGAGCATCGTCACTCCTTTCGCGGCCGTGGCGGGGTTGATGCGATAGAAGGCGGCGAGCTCGTTCGTCGATGGGGCCTGTGCCTCTTCGGCCAGGCTGCCGTCGACGATCGAGTCCTCGACGCTCTCCGCGATCTGCAGGAAGAGGGCCTTGCCTTCTTCGATCATCCGCGCCTCCGGTGGTGTCAGTGGGTTAGTTACTCAAGTAGGTAACCACATAACAGAGGATGCGTCAAGCGCGGCATCGATCGCCTGTCCTCGCTCTGTGCCCGGCCGAGGCGAGGTGGGCGGATGAGGCGAGGGTTCCTCGCGGCGGGCGGGGTGCTCGCGCGGGCGGGTCCCCTCGGTTCGGGCGGGGGCTGGGTCAGGGTCGCTGCGTGCGGGAGGGAACGGGCCAGATGCCCGGAGAGGCGGGGGAAGCGGGCGGCTCGACGGCGGGTGACGTGGCTGCGGGTGGTGTGGGTGTCGGGCCGTCGGTGTCGGTGGCGGGCGCGGATGCCGGAGCCGCCGAACCCTGTGCAGCGGCGGGAGCCGGGGACGAGGCGGGAAGTTCGAGCGCCACGCGCTCCTCGAGGACGGTGATGGCCTCATCCGACACGGCGAGCAGGCCGTCGAGCTCCTCGCGCACGCGCCGGTACGCGAGCTGCCGCTCGGCAGGCGTGGCGGCTTGGTCGATCGCGACGCTCAACAGCTGCTGGGCAGTGTTCAGTCGCTTGCGTTCCTCGGCGGTGAACGACGAGTCGCGAATGCGGCGGGCCTCGCGCTCGGCCAGATCAAACGCGACCTCATAGTCGGTCACCGCGTTGCGGTACTCGGCGAACTGCTCCTTCGAGAGCTTCGCTGTCTCGGACTCGGGGCGCAGGCGATCAGCAACCTTCTTCGCACGCAGGAACGCAGCAGTCAGCGGCTGACGGCCATCGCTCATGGCGGGGAAGGCGATGATTTTGGCGACGTCCAGCTCGTACTCCAGCCACCGCTTGGTCACCGCGTCGTGTGCCGCGAGGAGCTTGTGCAGCGGCGTCACGGATGCCGAACTCGATGCCGTCGCCGTCCGCGGTGCAGCGCCCATGCCGGCGGCAACCGCATCTTCGACGCGCTGCGCGAGGGGGTCCTTCGGTGCCTTCGCCCCGGGAAGGGTGACGCCGATGAGGGGACGGCCGCGGGCGGCGGCCTGTGCGGCGCGGATCTCGCCCTTGGCCTGCAGGATCTCGAGTCGGCGCTTGTGCCTGCGCCGCGCACCGCGCTCCCAGGCGCTGCCGATCATCCCCATGACGCCCATCAAGGGGAAGACGAGCCACCAGTAGCTGCCGAGGAATTGGAACAGCGGTTCCACGCCCTCATGCTAACCGCGCTATCCCCCGCCGGGCACGGGCGAAAGCCGGAAGAGCGCTCAGCCGAACAGCAGCGCGAGGACGGTGGCGCCACCGCCCACGAGGATGAGCGAGACGATCACGACCCACGCGACGATCTTGATGCGGCGCTGTCGGGTCTCGCTGTAGACGTTGGTGTCGTCGTCGGACATGCGATCAGTCTAGAGGGCGGGTTCGGCGATCGTCGGCCCGAACGCGGCTGGCAACGTCGCCTGCGACACGTCGCGCAGCTCGGATGCCGACACGGTGAACAGCCCCTGCACCTCGAGGCTCGGGCCGCTGCCGTCGCCGGGGGCGTCGGTCACGCCGATGCGCAGCACCGGGTAGCCACGGCCCTCGCACAGACCGCGGAACTTGACGTCATCCTCGCGGGGGACCGAGACCAGCACGCGGCCGGTGGACTCCGAGAAGAGGGCGGATGCCGCATCCACGCCGTCGCGCTCGATGATCTCGTTCAGCCAGACGCGCGCCCCGACACCGAAGCGCATGACGCACTCGGCGAGGGCCTGCGCGAGTCCGCCACTGGAGAGGTCGTGCGCGCTGGAGATGAGCCCCTGCAGTGCGCCCGCGTGAAGGAGGTCTGCCAGGCGCCGCTCGGCGCCCAGGTCGACAGCCGGCGGGCGGCCACCGAGGTGATTGTGCACCGTCTGCGCCCACGCCGAGCCGCTGAGCTCATTGGCTGTCACGCCCAGGAGGTAGATGTTCTCGCCGGCATCCTGCCAGCCCGACGGGATGCGACGGGCGACGTCATCGATGATGCCGAGCACGCCGACGACGGGCGTGGGGAAGATCGGCTGGTCGCCGGTCTGGTTGTAGAACGACACGTTGCCGCCGGTGACGGGGACGCCGAGCTCGAGGCATCCGTCGGCGAGGCCATCCACGGCCTGCCCGAACTGCCACATGACCTCGGGGTTCTCCGGGCTGCCGAAGTTCAGGCAGTCCGTCACGGCGACCGGCTTGGCGCCCGTCACGGCGACGTTCCGGTAGGCCTCGGCCAGGGCCAACTGCGCGCCCTGGTACGGGTCGAGCTGGCAGTAGCGGCCGTTGCAGTCGGTCGCGATCGAGAATCCGAGACCCGACTCCTCATCGACGCGCACCATGCCGGCGTCGTCGGGGAACGAGAGAGCGGTGTTGCCGAGCACGTAGTAGTCGTACTGGTTGGTGATCCAGGACGTGTCGGCGAGGTTGGGGCTTGCGACCAGGGCGAGGAACTGCTCGCGCAGCTCGTCCGGCTCGCTGGGGCGCTGCAGCGCTGCGGCTGAGTCGTCGCGGAGGGCGTCGATCCAGGTCGGGTAGGCGACGGGCCGCTCGTAGACGGGGCCGTCGACCGCGACCGTCGAGGGGTCGACATCCACGATCTGCTCGCCGTGCCAGAAGATCTGCAGGCGTCCGTCGCCGGTGACCTCGCCGAGCACGCTCGTCTCGACCTCCCACCGGCCGACGACCTCGAGGAAGGCGTCGAGCTTCTCGGGAGCGACGATGGCCATCATCCGTTCCTGAGACTCGCTCATCAGGATCTCTTCGGGAGTCAGGGTCGGGTCGCGCAGCAGCACGTTCTCGAGGTCGACGCGCATCCCGCTGCCGCCGTTGGCCGCAAGCTCGCTCGTCGCGCACGAGATGCCGGCGGCGCCGAGGTCTTGGATGGCCTCGACGAGGTCGTCGCGGTACAGCTCGAGGCAGCACTCGATGAGCACCTTCTCGGCGAACGGGTCGCCGACCTGCACGGCGGGGCGCTTGGTCGGGCCGCCGTCGGCGAACGTGTCGGAGGCGAGGATGGACGCTCCGCCGATGCCGTCGCCGCCCGTGCGCGCGCCGAAGAGCACGACCTTGTTGCCGGCGCCCGAGGCGTTCGCGAGCTTCAGGTCTTCGTGGCGCAGCACGCCCACGGCGAGGGCGTTGACGAGCGGGTTGCCCTGGTAGACGGAGTCGAACACGGTCTCGCCGCCGATGTTGGGAAGGCCCAGGCAGTTGCCGTAGAACGAGATGCCGCTGACGACGCCGTGCACGACGCGCGCGGTGTCGGGGTTGTCGATCGCGCCGAAGCGCAACTGGTCCATGA
Organism: Microbacterium schleiferi; assembly: GCF_015565955.1. Lineage (NCBI taxonomy): Bacteria > Bacillati > Actinomycetota > Actinomycetes > Micrococcales > Microbacteriaceae > Microbacterium > Microbacterium schleiferi. The sequence goes on from NZ_CP064760.1 coordinate 67,619, forward strand.
CGGCGACGGGACGCGCGCCCATCGAGATGATGTCGCGGACGATGCCGCCCACCCCGGTCGCAGCTCCCTGGAAGGGCTCGATGTAGCTCGGGTGGTTGTGTGACTCGACCTTGAAGGTCACCGCCCAGCCCTCGCCGATGTCGACGACGCCGGCGTTCTGGCCCATGCCGACCATGAGGCGCTCGCGCATCTCGTCCGAGACCTTCTGGCCGAACCGGCGCAGGTAGATCTTGCTGGACTTGTAGGAGCAGTGCTCGCTCCACATCACCGAGTACATGGCGAGCTCGCCGCTCGTGGGGCGACGGCCGAGGATCTCGCGGATCTGGGCGTACTCGTCATCCTTGAGGCCGAGAGCGCCGTACGGCTGCTCGCGCTCGGGCGTCGCGACGGCGTTGTCGACGGTGTCGGCTGCTGCTGCGCCTCTCGGCGCGGCGGTGTCGGCGACTGCTCGCGCGGGAGTGTTCGGGGTGCTCACGAGGGGGGACTCCAGTGGTCGAGGATGCCGAGACCGGCGCCAGCGTGCGGGCGCATCCAGTCTATGCCGCGGCTGCTTTCGGGATCCGTGTCACCCGCTGCTCACCTTCGGTCGCAACGGCGCAGATCTTGCTCGACCCGCCGGGCGATGGATGCTGCGGGCGGGGTGTCGCGCAATCCGTGCGCCGTTGCGCGCCCGTGGGTGCTCTTGGCATCCGTGTCGATTCGGGCCGTTGTTTGGTCGCCGCGTTCGGTCACCTTCGGTCGCAACGGCGCAGATCTTGCCCGACACGCCGGGGGACGGGTGCTGCGGGCGGGGTGTCGCGCAATCCATGCGCCGTTGCGCGCCCACGTGCGCAGGCCCGGTCTGCGTCGACCCCGACGACATCACTCGATCGAGTGGCGCTCGCCGCGTGCCGGGGGTGTGTAGGTGCAGGTGTCGCCGGCGCACAGCTGGGGCTTGTGCCTCCCGAATCGGCGCGCGAGCTCGCACCCGACGCAGATGCCGAAGGCCGACTCCGCGAACAACAGCAGCAGGCATCCGGCGCAGATGGTCTGCGCGATCACCGCCGGGAGACCGAGCCATCCGAGAGACAGGCACCCGAGAAGCGCCATGACGAAGCCGAGTCCCCATGCGAACTGCTTCGGTGCGGCATCCACCCATTCGGGTCGCTGCGGACGGGTGATGAGGGTTCCGAGCAGGTGGGTCGGGGTAAAGCGGGTTCCGACGAACAGGCGCAGGAACATCTCGGCGGCGAACAGGATGCCGAATGCCCGCATCCACTGCAGGTCACCGGTGATCACGCCCGACAGCCACGCGGCGAAACCGAGCAGGAACAGGATGCCGGCCGAGGCGCGCACGGCGCGCTCATTGATGACCGGGATGTCTATGCCGTCGACCCACTCGCCGATGACGGGGCGGTCGGTGCGGTCAGCAGCGGGTGGAGCCATGCCCAAATAATACCCTAGGGGGTATAGCGCGTCGGACGCGTTCGACCCGCTTCCCTGGTTCGGTAGCAACGGCGCACGTCTTGCCCGACCCGCCGGGCCATGGATGCTGTGCGCGGGGTGGCGCGCAATCCGTGCGCCGTTGCGACGGGCAGAGGGGGTGGGAGGGGGCGACGGATGCGGGATCCGCTGCCCCTACGCTGATCGCGTGGACTTCTCCTTCGCCTTCACCCCCGATCTGATCGCGGTCTTCGTCACGCTCTTCGTGCTCGAGATCGTGCTGGGCGTCGACAACGTCATCTTCATCTCGATCCTTGCCTCCAAGCTTCCGAAAGAGCAGCAGGCCCGGGCGCGCAACCTCGGCCTGACCCTGGCCATGCTCATCCGCGTCGGCCTGGTCTTCGCGGCGGGCTGGATCATCAGCCTCACCGAACCGGTCGTGTCGCTGTGGGGGATCGACTTCTCGTGGAAAGACTTCATCCTCATCGCGGGTGGGCTCTTCCTGGTCTACAAGGCCGTCACCGAGATCCACCACAAGCTCGAAGGTGCCGAGGAGGAGCACGGTGAGGGCGCGGGTGGCCGCACGGGAGTGACCTTCGGGTCGGTGATCGCACAGATCCTGTTGCTGGACATCGTCTTCTCGCTCGACTCGGTCATCACGGCAGTCGGGATGACCTCGAACATGGTCATCATCATCACGGTCGTGGTGCTCTCGTTCGGCATCATGCTGTTCGCCTCGCGCTTCATTTTCGCCTTCGTCAACGCGCACCCGACCGTGAAGATGCTGGCGCTGTCGTTCCTCCTGCTGATCGGCGTTTTCCTCATCGCCGAGGGCTTTCACATCAAGATCGACAAGGCCTTCATCTATGGCCCGATGGCCTTCGCGATCTTCGTCGAGGCGCTGAACCTCACGTACTCGTCACGTAAGGCCAAGCGGGAGCAGAAGAAGCGCCAGGCCGTGCAGCTGCGGCCCCAGTACCCGGACGTCGACGAGTCGGTCGCCGTTGGCGCCGCGCTGTCGACGGACCCGGCATCCGGCTCGGTCGGCCTGTCGCGCAAGCCCGTGGCCGGGGACGGCGACGCCGGTTCCGCGCCGCACCGGGAGGGTCTGGGCTGAGGCTCAGTCCGAGGCGGCTTCGGCTACCGCAGCGGCGAAGCGCGCGGCATCCGTGCCGTCTTCGTGCACCTCGAATACGGTGCCGTCAATGACCAGCAGCGGGACGTGGTCGACCACCTGATCGGTGCCGGGGATGGGCGCGCCCAGCCAGGCGTCGTTTGCCGCGCTGGCCAGGCTCGCGTCGTCGGTGATCGCCGTCGAGAGATCGGATGTCGCGCCGGCGTCTGCCGCGTAGCCGAGGAGTTCCTCGTCGCTCGGCGAGTGTTCGGCGGTGACCTGGTGCCGCTGGATCAGACCGTACAGCGGCGCGATGGCATCGGTCTCGCCGGCAGCTGCCAGCCCAAAGAGAAGCGCGGCGGCGCGAGTCGAGTAGTCGGTCGTATCGCCGCGCTTGGCGCTCACGTACGTCATCGGATGCAGCGTCCACGTCACCGTGCCGTCGGAGACGAAGTCCGCCAGCTGGTCGCCGATCGCCTCGTCGAGGCTCATGCAGTGCGGGCATGACGGGTCGCTCCACAGCTGGATGTCGACCGCGCCGTCGCCGACGACGATTCCCGCGACCGGGTCCATGGATGCGGGCGTGGGCGACGTCGCTGCTGCGGGCGCGCACGCGACGGCGGCGACCGCGACGACGGGGAGGAGGGCGAGGCATCCGACGACGCGGTGCCGAGGCGAACCGAACACGATGCTGTTCTACGCCGCGAGGCCGAGCGCCGCCAATCGTTCAGCGAGACCTACGACACCGAGCTCGAATGTGGTCAGACCATATGGTGGATTCCGCCAAACGCGCGGCCGGCACCCCAGAAGAGCGCCGCAGTGGCGGTATCCATGAGGGAGCGCGGCAATACCCGGTATGCATATCGCGCGCAGGGAGACACGTATGTCGGTGAGACAGAGCCTGTTGGCGATCCTGGCCCAGGGGCCGTGCTACGGCTACCAGCTGCGGTCGGAGTTCGAGCGTCGCACCGGCTCGAGTACATCCCTCAACGTCGGCCAGATCTACAGCACCCTCGAGCGGCTTGAGCGCGACGGCTTCGTATCGCGGGGCGAGGTCGACAAGGACGGCCACACCTACTGGGAGATCACGGATGCCGGCCGGGCCGAGGCTGCCGCGTGGCTGGCGTCGCCGGTCAGCCGTAGCCTCGGGACGCGGGATGAGCTCGCGATCAAGCTCGCCCTGGCCGCGACGCTGCCGGGCGTGGACGTCATCGACCTCATCCGCGCGCAGCGGCGAACGTCGATGGCGCATCTCGAATCCCTGCGCCGTGCAACCTTCCGCGGCGACACTGGCGGCGGTCCCGAAGAACTCGCCTGGGCACTGGTCACCGAGTCGACGGTCTTCGCCGCCGAGGCGGAGGTGCGGTGGCTCGATCATGTCGAGGACCAGCTGATCGCCCATCCGGCCCGGACGATGGCGCTCGAGATCGAGACGCGGCGGCCCAAGCGGGGGCGGCCCGTCTCCTCGCGGCCGGCGCCGGTAGCCCCCTGATCCTGCCCGTAGGGCCGCGCGGGGGATGGTAGCTAGCGGTGTGCGCCGGGCTTGCGCAAGATCGCAGGGGTTGACGACGGTCTCTGGGCGTCGTAACGTACAATCAAATGGTTGTACAAAAGGACCTCACCGATGACGAGATCGACCGCCTGTTCCATGCGCTCGCGGCCGCGACGCGACGCGACATCCTGCGGCGGACGATCGAGTCAGAGCACTCCGTGTCGGCGCTCGCGGGCGACTACGACATGTCGTTCGCCGCGGTGCAAAAGCACGTCGCCGTCCTCGAAGAGGCCGGCCTCATCATCAAACGGGCGGAGGGGCGCGAGCGTCTGGTTCGCGCCGATCCGACCATGATCGCCCGGGCTCGCGCGCTTCTTGCACGATACGAAGACCTCTGGCGCGCCCGCATCCGACGGCTCGATGATCTCCTCGCCGAGCCAGCCGGACCCCCGACATCCGCCACCACGAAAGGGAACTGACCATGCCCGTCACCTCTGTCACCACCGATCCGGAAGCGCTCACGATGACGCTCGTGGGCGACTTCGCCGCGCCCGTCGAGAGGCTCTGGCGCGCGTTCACCGAGCCCGCGCAGCTGGAGCGGTTCTGGGGGCCGCCCGGCTGGCCCGCGACCTTCACCGCGTTCGACCTCACTCCGGGTGGACGGGCGCAGTACCAGATGACCAGCCCGCAGGGCGAGGTCTCGCGGGGCGGCTGGGAGTTCATCGCCGTTGACGAACCACGGCGGTTCGAGGTGCTCGACTCGTTCCTCAACGGCGACGGAGAGGTGCTCGAGGGCACCCCCACGATGCGCGTCGAGTTCCTCTTCGAGGGCACCGCTGAGGGCTCGCGGCTCACGAACATCACCTACTTCGATTCTCTCGATGCGCTCGAGCAGATCGTCGAGTTCGGTGCCGTTGAGGGCTCGACGCTCGCGATCAACCAGCTCGACGCCGTGCTGCAGGGCCTGCGCGAGCACGCACAGGGCACGGGCACGCGGACCGAGATTCTCAGCGACACCCATGTGCGGATCACCCGGCTGATCGACGGACCGCGCGAGCTCGTCTGGCGCGCCCACACCGAGCCCGAGCTGATGAAGAAGTGGCTGCTCGGTCCCGACGGATGGCGAATGACGGTGTGCGAGATCGACCCCACCGTCGGTGGTCGCTACCAGTACGAGTGGACGCCCGACGACGGTGTCGAGGGTGAGGCATTCGGGTTCGATGGCGAGACGTTGGTGAGCGAGGCTCCGAAGCGCGCGGTCACGACCGAGCACATGACCGGCACCGACTTCCCGCCGACGCTCAACGACCTCTCGCTCTATGAAGAGGACGGCGCGACGCTCATCACGGTGCTCATCGAGTATCCCGACAAGGACACCCGCGACATGGTTCTCGCCACCGGCATGACTGACGGCATGGAAACCAGCTACGCCCGCCTCGAGAGGGAGCTTTTGCCGGCCTGAGTCGCCGCCCGCGGCATCCGCTGCGCCCGCCCCGCTGAGCCCGGCCCCGGTCCCCGCCCTGGCGTGGCCGCCGAGACACAACCTGGCGCGTGAGCCGCGGGTCCGTCCGTCGCGCGAGGTGGTGTTTCACGCGAAGGGTCATGACACGCCGTTGCCAACCGGCAGGGTGCGGCGTGTTGTGACCCTTCGGCGTTGGACGAGGGCTTGCGGACTCAGTACTCAGTGTTACTATCTACCAGTAGTAAGTAATGCTGAGTAGTGAGGATGCCGATGGGCAAGCAGATGACCGAGATGCTCAAGGGCACGCTCGAGGGCATCGTTCTCGCACTTCTCGCCGTCGGGCCGGCGTACGGATACGAGATCACGGCGCGGCTGCGCGAGCGCGGCTTCACCGACATCGCGGAGGGCACGATCTACGCACTGCTGGTGCGGATCGAGCAGCGCGGGCTCGTGGATGTCGAGAAGGTGCCGTCCGAGAAGGGACCTCCCCGCAAGGTGTACTCCCTCAACGATCGCGGGCGCGACGACCTCGAGGAGTTCTGGCGCACCTGGAGCTTCCTCTCGGAACGCCTCGATCAGCTCCACACCACCGAGGACCACACCGAAGGGAGCGACTAACCATGGCCGCGAAGTGGATCGAGCTCGTGACGGGCTCACTGGATGACAAGCGCCGCTGGCGCGCGTACAAGGAACGCGTGAAGCAGTTGCCGGCCCCGTATCGCACGGCAGTCGACGGCATCGAGCGCTATCTGATGTACGTCGGAGGAACGGCCGACGGCGGGCCCCTAATGCTCGCAATGGTCGACGACCTTGCCGACCTCTTCGAGCGCGCCGCCGTCGACGGAACGCCCGTGCGCGAGATCGTCGGCGACGACCCGGTCGCCTTCGTCGAGGACTTCAAAGCGAACTACGGACTCGGATCGTGGATCACGAAGGAACAGCGACGGCTCATCGACGCGATCGCCGAGGCAGAAGCTGCCGCCTCCACCGGCGCGGGGGATACGCCATGACCGCCGCAACAGCTGCCCCGGCATCCGCGATTCGCGTCTCGGGCCTCACGAAGTCCTTCGGCCCACTCGACGTGCTCCGCGGCGTCGACCTCGACGTGCCGACCGGGTCGATCGTCGCTCTGCTCGGCTCCAACGGCGCGGGCAAGACGACGCTCGTGCGGATCCTCGCGACCCTCACGCACCAGGATGCCGGCGCCGCCGTGGTCGCGGGCGCCGATGTCACCGCCGATCCCGCCCGGGTGCGCGAGACGATCAGCCTCACCGGACAGTTCACCGCTGTCGACGATGTGTTGACCGGTCGCGAGAATCTGGCGCTCGTGGCGCGGCTGCGTCACCTCCCCGATCCGCGGGGGATCGCCGATGCGTTGCTGGCCCGTTTCGGATTGACGGATGCCGGAACTCGCCCCGCTGGCACCTACTCGGGCGGCATGAAACGGCGCCTCGACATCGCGATGAGTCTGATCGGCAACCCGCCGGTGATCTTCCTCGACGAACCCACCACGGGCCTCGATCCCCAGGCGCGGATCGAGGTGTGGGATGCGGTGCGTGAGCTCGCCGCCGGCGGAACCACTGTCTTGTTGACGACCCAGTACCTCGACGAGGCCGAGCACCTCGCCGACCGGATCGCGATCCTGCACGAGGGACGGATCATCGCCGACGGCACGCTCGCAGAACTCAAGGCACTTCTTCCGCCCGCCACCGTCGAGTACGTCGAGAAGCAGCCGACGCTCGAAGAGGTGTTCCTCGCCATCGTCGGCACACCCGCAGGCGCCCGCGCAGGCGCAACGGATGCCGACACCCCCGCGCCCGAGGAGGCGAAATGACCACGCACGTGATCGCCGATACGACGGCGTTGACCACCCGGTCGCTCCGGCACATCCTGCGAAGCCCCGACACGATCATCACGACAGCAGTCATGCCGATCGGCATCCTGCTGCTGTTCGTGTTCGTCCTCGGAGGCGCGATCGATACCGGCAGTCAGTCCTATATCGACTACCTGCTCCCCGGCATCCTGCTCATCACGATCGCCTCGGGGGTGTCGTACACCGCCTATCGGCTGTTCCTTGACCTGCAGGGCGGGATGTTCGAGCGGTTCCAGTCGATGCCGATCGCCCGCTCCAGTGCCCTGTGGGCGCACGTCCTGACCTCGCTCGCGGCGAACCTGGTGTCGCTGGCGATCGTCATCGGGGTGGCGTTCCTCCTCGGCTTCCGCTCCGGTGCCGGAGTACTCGCGTGGCTCGCCGTCGTCGGCATCCTGCTGCTGTTCACCCTGAGTCTCACGTGGCTCGCGGTGTTCGCGGGTCTCGCCGCGAAGTCCGCAGACGGCGCGATCGCGTTCTCCTACCCGCTGATCTTCCTGCCGTTCATCAGCTCGGCGTTCGTGCCGACCGACACGATGCCTGGGCCGGTGGCCTGGTTCGCCGAGTATCAGCCCGTGACGCCGATCGTCGATACGATCCGGGCTCTGCTCGCGGGCCAGCCCGTCGGCGCCGACATCTGGATCGCGCTGGCCTGGATGCTCGGCATCCTGATCGTCGGGTACGCGCTGGCGATGCTGCGCTACCGTCGCCGCACCCGCTGAGCCCGGCCCGGCCCGCGGATGGCCGGTCTGGCCGCCGGTCTGGCCGCTGAGACACAACCTGGCGCGTGAGGCGCGGGTCCGTCCGTCGCGCGAGGTTGTGTCTCACGCGGATGGCGGATGCGGCTGCGGCGGATGCGGCGGGTGCGGGGGCGTCAGGCGGTCTGGGCGAGGCCCTCTTCCAGGGCGACCCAGGCGAGCATGGCGCACTTCACGCGGGCGCTGAACTTCGAGACGCCCGAGAGGGCTGCGGCGTCCTCGTAGATCTCCTCATCGAGGTCGATCGTGCCGCGTGAGCGCAACGCCTCGCGGAAGCCATCGATCAGCTCGGTCGCCTTCTCGCGCGGGACGCCGTTGACGAGGTCGACGAGCATGGATGCCGAGGCCTGCGAGATCGAGCAGCCCTGACCTTCCCACGTCACATCGCGGATCGTCTGCCCGTCATCCGAGACGCGCACCCGCAGGGTGACTTCGTCGCCGCAGATCGGGTTGCGCTGGTAGCTCGTGCCGGAGTGGTCGTCGGCCTCGGCCAAACCGAAGCCGTGCGGACGCTTGGAGTGGTCCAGGATCAGTTCCTGGTACAGGGATTCAAGACTCATCAGGATGCTCCGAAGAAAGCGCGGACGCCGCGGGTTGCGTCCAGGAATCGATCGACCTCGTCGGGGGTCGTGTACACGGATGCCGAGGCTCGTACCGACGCCGTAAGCCCGAACCGGCGATGCAGCGGCTGCGCGCAATGGTGCCCCACGCGCACGGCCACCCCCCGCGAATCCAGGAACTGTCCGACGTCGTGGGCGTGGACGCCCTCGACGGCGAAGGATGCGAGCCCGACACGGGGTGCGGCATCCGTATCGCCGAGCAGACGGATGCCGGGAATCTCGCTCAGTCCGTCGCGCATGCGCCGCTCGAGATCGACCTCGTGGGCGTGAACGGCGTCCATGCCGAGGGAACGCAGGTAGCGGGCCGCAGCGGCGAGCCCGACAGCCTGCGAGACCGGCTGGGTGCCCGCCTCGAACCGCTGCGGAGAGGGCAGATACTGGGCCTCGTCGAGCGTGACGGTCGTGATCATCGAACCGCCGGTGAGGAACGGCGGCAGGGCGTTTAGCAGCTCGTGCTTTCCGTAGAGCCCGCCGATGCCGTACGGGCCGAGCATCTTGTGCCCCGAGAACACGGCGAAATCCACGCCCGTCGCGGGCAGGTCGATGCTCAGGTGCGGTACCGACTGACAGGCATCCATCACCGTGATCGCGTCGACCCCGCGCGCGAGAGCCACGAGGTCGTCGATCGGGTTGATGATGCCGAGCACGTTCGACACGTGCGGGAACGCGACGATCCGGGTCCGGTCGCCGATCAGTTCGGTCGCCGCTGCCATGTCGAGCTGTCCGTCGTCGAGCACCGGGATGTGACGAAGTCGCGCGCCCGTCCGTGCGGCGAGCTCCTGCCACGGGATGAGGTTCGCGTGGTGCTCGGACTCGGTGAGCACGATCTCGTCATCCGGGTGCAGCGCGAAGCGCCGGGCGGCCGGTCCGCCGCGACCGAGCGTCGCATTCCCGATGGCGTATGCGATCAGATTGATGCCGGCGGTTGCTCCGGATGTCCACACAAGTTCGCCCTCGCCAGCGCCGACGAACGCGGCGACGGCGTCGCGGGCATCCTCGAAGGCGTCAGTGGACTCCGCGGCGAGGGTGTGCGCCCCGCGGTGGACGGCAGCGTTGGTGTGCGTGAGGAATTCGACCTCGGCGTCAATCACCTGCTGCGGCTTCTGGCTCGTGGCGGCGGAGTCGAGATACGCGAGCGGGTGGCCGTTGACCTCCTGCGCGAGCAGGGGGAAATCGGCGCGGATGGCGTCGAGATCCAGCGGGGTCACGGCAGGAACGGTCACTACTCCAGCGTACGCGCCGCAGGGGTGGGCGGTTCGAGTTCGGATGCCGCCTACAGCTCGGGACGTTCGAGGCTCGAGTGCTCCGCGTGTTCGAAGTTCTCGACGGGATCGTAGGGACGTCCGGCGCGCTCCTGGCCGGGGACGGGGCGTGACCGACGACCGTAGATCAGCTCCGACGAGTCCAGCAGCCACGGCACGAGCGTGATCGTGACCCCGTGAATGAGCATGAGCTGCTGAGCGAGCCGACGTGAGCGGCGGTTGTGCAGCAGGGTCTCCCACCAGTGCCCGACGATGTACTGCGGCAGGTACACGGTCATCACGGCGGGCCCGTTCTTCTCCCGGTAGCGCCGGATGAACTCACCGATCGGGCCCGCGTACGTGCGATACGGCGAGTCGATGATGACAAGCGGAAGCGGGATCCCGTGGGCCTTCCACTCCTCCTGCAGGGCGTCAGCATCCTCGTGGTCGGTGGCCACGTGCAGGGCGATCGTCTTGTCGTGGCGGGCGGCAACCGCATAGTCGAGCGCCTTGAGCACGGGCTTTTGCAGCCGACTGACCATCACGAGTGCGACATCGCCGTCCGAGCCGAAGTGGATCTCGTCATCCATCCGGATCTCGTGCTCGACGTCCCGGTAGTACCGGTTCACGCCGAGCATGAGCATCGCCAGGATCGGGATCGCCAGGAAGACGAGCCACGCGCCGTGCGTGAACTTCGTGATGGTCACGATGACCAGCACCGTCGCGGTGAAGGTCGCGCCGGTCGTGTTGATCACGAGCCCCGTGATCGCCCCACGTCGCTCGATTCCGGATGCCGGGTCTCGCCGCGCTTCGATCCGTGTGGTGGCGCGGATGATGCGACGCCAGTGGCGTACCATCCCGAGCTGCCCCAGCGAGAACGAGACGAAGACGCCGATGATGTACAGCTGAATGAGGGTCGTGAGGTTGGCCTGATAGATCACGAGCACGGCGATCGCGATGAGCCCGAGCACGAGCATCCCGTTGGAAAAGACGAGCCGGTCACCGCGGGTGTTGAGGGCTTTCGGTGCGTATCCGTCGCGAGCGAGCACAGCCCCGAGCAGCGGGAATCCGTTGAACGCGGTGTTGGCTGCCAGCAGCAGCACGAGGGCGGTCGCGCCCTGGATGAGGTAGAAGGGGATCGAGCCCATGCCGAATGTCGCCGCCGCGACCTGCGCCATGAGGCTCGGCTGCGGCTGGTTCTCACAGTCGAAGCCGACGAGCGTGCACGGGTCTTCGGCGTAGTGCACACCGGAGACCAGGGCCAGCACCGTGAGTCCCGCGAACAGCAGAATCGCGACCCCGCCCATCATCGTGAGGGTCGTCTGAGCGTTGCGCACCTTGGGGCGGCGGAAGGCGGGCACACCGTTGGAGACTGCTTCAACGCCGGTCAGGGCGGAGCATCCACTCGAGAACGCGCGCAACACGAGCAGGATGACGGCGGCCTGCGACAGGCTCTCGGCCTGCACCGCGAACTCTGCCGACGACGCGACCGGCGGATCCCCCAGCGCCGTGCGCACGAGACCGGTGCCGATCATGAAGACCACCGACCCGATGAACACATAGGTGGGGATCGCGAAGACGAGGGATGCCTCGCGCACGCCCCGGAGGTTGATCAGCACGATGACCACGACGAAGCCGATGGCCAGCTCGACCCGCGCCGGATCGAGCCCCGGCAGCGCCGAGATGATGTTGTCGACCCCGGAAGCCACTGACACGGCGACAGTGAGGACATAGTCGACCAAGAGCGCGGCCGCCACGACGACGCCGGGCACCTCGCCGAGGTTCTTGCGGGCGACCTCGTAGTCTCCGCCGCCCGACGGGTACGCCTTGATCAGCTGCCGGTAGCTGAGAACGACGACGCTCAACAAGACGACGACGGCTGCAGCGATCCAGGGAGAGAACGCCAGGAATGCGAGCCCACCGGTCAACAGGATCATGAGCAGTTCCTGCGGCGCATACGCCACGGACGACAGAGCGTCGGAGGCGAAGATGGGCAGCGCCATCTTCTTGGGGAGCAGGTGCTCGTCCATGGCGTCGGACGACAGCGGCTGGCCCAGCAGGATGCGCTTCGCGACGGGCGTCTCGGGTACGCCCGGCTCGGGCGCGTCAAGTGTCACGGCGGGCGAGATTACGCCTGCGCGCGCGGGAGCGCAAGCGGCGAATATCCCTGATCAGTCCCGACGTCGAGCGGTGCTGCCGCGTACGACCAGCTCGTACGGCAACTCCTCGCGGTCGGGCACGGCGCCGGCGGGCCGTTCGAGTTCGTGCAGGATCGCGGCGGCGGCCCGAGCGCCCTGGCCCGACGGGAACTGGTCAACCGTCGTGAGCTGGAAGAAGCGGCCGAGCTCGTGGCCGTCGATGCCGGCCACCGACAGGTCTTCGGGCACGCGATACCCGAGGTCGCGCGCGGCCAACATCGCCCCGATGGCCATCTCGTCGGATGCTGCGAAGATCGCTGTCGGGGTTGCTCCGGGGCGGCCGAGGAGCTGCTTCGCAGCGCGGAATCCGCCTTCGATCGTGAAGTCGCCGGGTTCGAACAGTTCCGGTCGCGGGTCGACTCCCGCCGCGCGCAGCGCTAACTCGAACCCGTGCCGGCGGCTGGACGGGATGTGGAAGTCGATGTCGAACTCGGGGTCGGCGCCGATATGGCCGATGTCGCGGTGACCCATCGCCAGCAGGTGCTCGGTGGCCAGACGCCCCAACCCGACATCGTCGATCGATAGTGTCGGAAGCAGGGCGTTGGGTCCGCCGATCGCGATCACCGGCATCCCGAGCGACAGCAGCGCCCGCGACTCGTACTCGCCGAGCTCCAGCGCGACGGCGATGACCCCGTCGACGCGTTGCCGGCGCAGGAACGTGTCGAAGACCTGCCGTCGGTGCTCGAGGTCCGGGGTCACGTTGTAGAGCGTGATGTCGTATCCGGCACGAGTCACTTCGGTGGCGATGCCGCTGAGCAGCGTGCTGAAGAACCACCTGTCGATGTGGGGGATGACGACACCGATGTTGCGGGTGCGTCCGGATGCCAGGCTCGACGCCGACGAGGATACGACGTAGCCGAGTCGGCGGGCAGCCTCCTGGACCCGCTCACGGGTGGGTTCCGAGACGTTGTGCTTCCCGCTCAGCGCGCGCGAAACGGTCGCCGTGGAGACGCCCGCCTCGCGGGCTACCTCATCGATTCCGACCATGGCGACCCCCGCGACTCACTCGCCGGTGAGCCACACCGCCTGGTCGACCGGCAGCATCCTGTCGGCGAGCGGGCCGCTGGAGACGACGATCCTGCCCGACGGAAGCTCGATGGGCTCGTCGCTCAGGTTGGCCACGGCAGTGATGGACCCGTTGCGGAACGCGATGACATCGGGGCCGAAACCGTCGACCCAGTCGAGAACCCCTGCACCCAGGCCGCGTGCGCGACGCTCGGCGAGGAGGTTCTTGTAGAGAGTGAGGGTCGATTCCGGATCGTCGCGCTGGGCGTCGCGAGCCAGGCCCGCCCACTCCGTGGGCTGCGGCAGCCAGGACTCGCCGGTGGTGTTGAAGCCGTAGGCGGGTCCTTCCGAGGTCCACGGCAGCGGCACGCGGCATCCGTCTCGGCCATACCGCTCACCCTTGGTGCGGAACCAGGTCGGATCCTGGCGCGCCTCGTCGGGAAGATCGATCACCTCGGGCAGGCCGAGCTCTTCTCCCTGGTAGAGGTAGGCAGATCCGGGGAGCGCAAGCATCAGCGTCGTCGCGGCGCGGGCACGGCGCAGTCCGACCTCGGGGATCGGCTTGCCGGGGACTTCGGCCCGATCCCCGCCCCCTGCGGGTTCTCGGCGGTCAGCGCAAGACGAGATGCATGGCGGACGACGTCGTGGTTGGAGAGCACCCAGGTGCTGGGGGCCCCAACCGCGCCGTAGCTCTCGAGCGAGTCGGCGATCACGGCGCGCAGCTTCTCGGCATCCCAGGGAGTCTCGAGGTACTCGAAGTTGAAGGCCTGGTGCATCTCGTCGGGCCGCACCCAGAGGGCGGTCTGGGCGATCGTGGGGAGCCACGCCTCCGCGCACAGCGCACGGTCGCCGTCATACTCGGCGAGCAGCGCATGCCAGTCGCGGTAGATCTCGTGCACGCCCTCCTGCCCCCAGTACGGGACGGCGGCCTCGCCGCCCCCCATCGAGCCCGCGTCCTTCGGCGGCGTGTAGTCGGGCAGGCCCTCCGCCTTCACGAGCCCGTGGGCGACGTCCACACGGAAACCGTCGACGCCGCGATCGAGCCAGAAGCGCAGGATGCGGCGGAACTCCTCGCGCACCTCGGGGTTGGACCAGTCGAAATCCGGTTGCGAGGCATCGAACAGGTGCAGGTACCACTGACCGGGGGTGCCGTCGGGTTCGGTCAGGCGCGTCCAGGCGCCACCGCCGAAGACCGACTCCCAGTTATTGGGCGGTAGGTCGCCCCCGGCGCCGGTGCCATCACGGAAGATGTACCGCGCACGCTCGGGGCTGCCGGCGGGAGACGCGATCGCTTTCTGGAACCACTCATGCTGATCGGACGAGTGGTTGGGGACGAGGTCGACGATGATCCGGATGCCGCGGGCGTGCGCCTGCGCGAGCATCTCGTCGAAGTCGGCCAGCGTGCCGAAGATCGGGTCGACATCGCAGTAGTCCGCGACGTCGTATCCGGCATCCTTCTGGGGCGAGCGCTGGAACGGGCTGAGCCAGATCGCGTCGACGCCGAGCGCCGCCAGGTCGCCGAGGTGGCTCGTCACACCGCGCAGGTCGCCGATGCCATCGCCCGACTGGTCGGCGAACGAGCGGGGGTAGATCTGGTAAATAACGGCCGTGCGCCACCACTCGCCGCCGGGCGCGTCCTCGCGTGAGATCACGGGAGCAGTGACGGAGTCTGCAGAAGTCATGGAGCACACGATACTGCACCGGTGTGCAAGCGCTTACATGAGGATGGGCCGCCGGGTGGATCTGCTGCCGAGTTGTTACGACACGCGCCGGTTACGCGCACGCCGTAGTCTGTCCGCGTGCCCGACACCGCCGCCCTCGCCCGCGCCGAGTCCCTGATCCGGACGATCCCCGACTACCCGAGTCCGGGCATCCAGTTCCGAGACATCACGCCGCTGCTGGCGGATGCTGCGGCGCTGCGCGCCGTGACGCGCGCGCTCATCGAGCCGTTCGCCGCGGCGTTCGATGTCGTCGGCGGGATCGAAGCCCGGGGGTTCCTGCTTGCCGGGGCGATCGCCGCCGAGGCCGGGGTGGGCCTTGTGCCGATTCGCAAGGCGGGAAAACTGCCTCGACCTGCGGCATCCGTTTCGTATGCCCTCGAATACGGCGAGGCGGCCATCGAGGCACACGACGACCTCGCCCCGGGAACGCGGATTCTGCTCGTGGATGACGTGCTCGCCACCGGCGGGACCATCGCCGCGGCACGCGAGCTGATGACGACTCTCGGCGCCGAGGTTGTCGGTACGACGGTGCTCATGGAGCTTGAGGCACTGAACGGCCGTGCGCTCGCGGGCGACGTTCACGCCCTCTTCGTCATCTAGCGGGTCGTCATCTAGCGCGCGTGCCCGCGGATCAGAGGGCTCCGACGCCGAGGTTGATGGGGCTGCCCTCGATGTTGCCGACGATGCCGCGGATGATGTCTGACCCGTCGGTGCCGCGCAGGCTCTCGTACCAGGCCTCGGTCGCTCCCGGGACGAACCCGTGCGTCTCGGCGGCACGCTTGCGAGCGCGGTTCACGAGGTCACCGGCCCGGTCGGTGCGCGAGCGCTCGTAGCGCAGCAGAGCGTCTTCGACCGAGATCGTGTTCGTGGCCAGCGAGATCGCCAGCGCGAAGGTGTCTTCCAGCGCCGAGCACGCGCCCTGGCCGATGTCGGGCGCCGTGTTGTGGGCGGCATCTCCGAGGATCGCGACGCGCCCCGTGACCCACGTGTCGAAGGGGTCGATGTCCCAGATCTCGACGCGATTGAGGGAGGCCGCGGGATCGATGGCGTCCAGCAGCGTCTGCACGCCGGGCGCCCAGCCATCGAAGGCCTCGCGCAGCTGCGCGACGGGATCGTCAGCGTCGGTGGCACGCCCCGCCGGCTGCGGGATGTCGACGAAGAAGTAGAAGCGGTCTCCGGCGACCGGCATGACGGCGCACCGCTTGCCGTCGCCCACGTAGGTCGTCCACTGGTTCGCCGGGCCGATCTCGGCATCCTGCGGGACGAGTCCGTTGAAGTTCGTGTAGCCCGAGTAGGTGCGTTCGATGCCACCGCCGGTGACGTGATCGCGCACCATCGACCTGGCACCGTCGGCGCCGATCAGCAGATCGCCGGTGTCGGTGGAGCCGTCGTCGAAGGTCACCGTCACGGTCTGGCCGTCCTGGGCCACCGACACCGCCTTGCGACCCAGATGGATGCGGTCCATGCCGACGGTCTCCATGAGCAGTGCCTGGAGGTCGGCGCGCGCCACCGGATACGGGCGCTGGCCGGTCTGCTCGGTGACCGGGGCGAGGCTGAACTGGCACATCGTGTCACCGGTGCGCCCCTCGAGGTAGGCCATGTCATCCATCCGGCCGCCGAGCGCCGCGACCTCGTCGGCAAGGCCGAGCCAGTTGAGGACCTTCACCCCGTTGGACCAGAGGGACAGTGCCGCACCGACCGGCTTGTTCTCGCGCATCCGGTCATAGATGACGACGTCATGGCCCAGTCGTGACAGCGCGATGCCGGCGCTGGCGCCGCCGATTCCCGCGCCGATGATGATGATCTTCATGTGACGAACATTAGGGAGCGTGTGTCACGGCCGCGTTACGCGGGCCTCAGCTGCCCCGATACGTCGAGTAGGCGAACGGGCTCAGCAGCAACGGCACGTGGTAGTGGCGGGTGCCCGAGATCGTGAAGGTCACCGTCACGCTCGGGTAGAAGCAGTCGGTGCCCTGGTCGGCGAAGTAGGTGCCGGTGTCGAAGGTGAGCGTGTAGGTGCCCGCAGGCAGCAGCTCAGGTCCGAGGCCCGCGCGACCGTCGGCATCGGTCACGGCGTCGGCGATGCCCGCGCCGGATGCATCGCGCAGCGTCACCGCCACGCCCGGAGCCGGGGTTCCGGTCGTGGTGTCCAGGATGTGGGTTGTCAGGTGGGCGGTCATGCGGGCTCTCCCGTCGACGTGTCGGAATCGATGTCGCCGCGCAGGCGCAGCATCGCGATCTGCCGCAGCTGGTCGAGGGCCTCGTCGACCTCGGCGTCGGCGGTGTTGTTCAGACGCCGCTGCAACTCCGCCAGGATCTCCTCGGGCGCTCGTCCGGCGGCACGGATGAGGAACACGCGCCCGAACCGCTCTTCGTAGGATGCGTTGCCGGCGGCGATCTGCTCTGCCACGGATGCCGCGGCATCCGTCATCGCGGATTGCTCGCGCCGCGAGGCGTTGGCCTCCGCGCCCTCGCCGCGCGGGCGCTCGCCGATGCGCGGGTGGTGGGCGAGTGCGGCATCCAACTCGGGTCGGCGCCAGGCGCGCGCGAGCCGGTCCGCCGCGGCTTCGAGGTCCTCGACCGACCCGAACGGCCGCGCGGCGACGACGGCCTCGGCCCACGCCGGAACGCGCGCCCAGACCGACACGACCTCGATCGCCTCGGCCGGGGGCAGGGCATTGAACTGCGTCAGCTCCATGCGGCCACCGTAACGCGCTTGACTCCGGGCGACGGCAGACGTGATCCGAAATGTTGGTACAGGTAACATGCGAGAAATGCGCGAATCATACGGTGACGGCATGTCCCCGGCCCTCGCCCTCGCGTCACGCCGGGTGTTTCTCGATGGCGGCTTCTCTGCCGCGACAGTTCTCGTCCGTGACGGTCGCATCGCCGGCCTCGCTCCGTTCGACCCGGATGCCGACCTCGTCCTCCCCGCGGACGAGGTGCTGCTGCCCGGACTCGTCGACTCCCACGTGCACCTCAACGAGCCGGGACGCACCGACTGGGAGGGGTTTGAGACCGGCACGGCAGCGGCCGCCGCGGGCGGCATCGCGACAGTCGTCGACATGCCGTTGAATTCGCTCCCCGTCACGACGACCGTCGACGCGCTCGCCGCCAAGCGGGCCGCAACCGTAGGCAAGCTCGCGGTGGACGTCGCGTACTGGGGCGGCGCCGTTCCCGAGAACCTCGGGTCGCTGCGTCAGCTGTTTGCGGCCGGGGTCGTGGGCGTGAAGTGCTTCCTCTCGCCCTCGGGGATCGATGAGTTCGGGCACCTGGATGCCGCAGCTCTTGAGTCCGCGCTGACAGAACTCGCCGCCTTCGACGGACTGCTCATCGCTCACGCCGAAGACCCCGCCCACCTGCACGATGACCCCGCCATCGGTCGCAGCTATGCCCGATTCCTTGCGAGCCGGCCCCCGATCAGCGAGGAATCGGCGATCGCGGCCGTCGCCGCTGCCGCCAGCCGCACCGGAGCGCGCGCCCACATCGTGCACGTGTCGGACGGGCACGCGCTGGAGGTCATCCGCGAGGCGAAAGCTGCCGGCATCCGTCTCACCGCTGAAACCTGCCCGCACTACCTGACCCTCCGGGCCGAGGACCTGCCCGACGGATCGGGCACCGTGAAGTGCTGCCCGCCGGTGCGGGACGGTCACAACCAGGACCTCCTCTGGGAGGGGCTGCTCGACGGCACCATCGACGCCGTCGTGAGCGACCACTCCCCGGCGACCCGCGATCTGAAGGAACGCGAAGACGGCGACCTCGGCCTCGCGTGGGGTGGGATCTCAGGGGTCCAGACCGGGCTGCGGGCCGTGTGGACCGAGGCCTCGCGTCGCGGCATCCCGCTCGAAACCGTGATCCCGTGGTTCACAACCGGACCCGCGGGGATTGCCGGGATCCCCGGCCGCGGCGTGATTCGAGAGGGAGCGCCCGCGCACCTGGTCTCGTTCGCGCCGGATGCGGCATCCGTCGTGCGCGCCGCCGACCTCGAGTACCGCAACAAGCTCTCGCCCTGGGACGGTGCGACCCTGCGCGGTGCCGTGCGCACGACCTGGGTCCATGGCGAAACTGCCTACACCGCCGATCGGGGGATCACGGGGCGGTACGGCCGTGAGATCCTTGCCCCCACCCCGATTCGGACACAGGAGTCTGTATGAGCGTCCCGATCCTTCAGCCTGGCACCGGGCCTCTGCCCGGTGACCACTACCTGCCCTCTCGCCCCGACACGGTGCTGTGGGGGCGGCTGCCGTGCGAGACGGATGCCGCGGTGCTGCGCATCCAGCCGGGTGAGACCGTCACGATCGACACCGTCAGCCACGAGGGCATCCTCGAAGACCAGGGCAAGGACCCGCGCGCCTACTTCGGCGGTCACGGCGTCGCCGACGACGACGTGCTGACGGATGCCGTCGAGATCGCGGCGTCCCTGTCCCGTGACCCCGCTGCCGACGGGCCGCACGTCGTCACCGGCCCCATTCACGTGGCGGGTGCCGAGCCCGGCGACCTGCTGAAGATCACCGTCGTCGAGCTCGCGCTGCGCGCACCGTACGGGGTCATCTCCAACCGTCACGGCAAGGGAGCGCTCGTCGGTGAGCTGCCGCGTGCCGAAGGGAACGTCAGCGTCTTCGCGCCCGTCGAAGAGCGTGACGGCACCCTGTGCGGGGTGCTCCCGGTCGTCGAGGGCGGCGAGCGGATCGTCGCGTTCCCGCTTGCGCCGTTCCTCGGCACGATGGGGGTCGCGGTCGCCGGGTCCGAGCGGCCGCACTCGGTGCCGCCCGGCATCCACGGCGGCAACATCGACATCAACCTCATGACCGAGGGCGCGAGCCTCTACCTGCCCGTGCAGGTCGCCGGAGCCCTCGCTTACGTCGGCGATCCGCACTTCGCGCAGGGTGATGGCGAGGTCGCGCTCACCGCGCTGGAGGCGCCGCTGCGCGCGACCCTGCGGTTTGACGTCGTGCCCCGGGAGGAGGCGCGCCGCGCCTTCGGTGCCGTCAGCGGCCCGCTCGTCCGCACCGACGAGTACCTCGTGCCGACGGGGATGGACCCCGACCTCAACGTCGCGATGCGGGCGTGCGTGCGGGCCGCGATCGACCTCATCCAGGCGCGCTGGGGCCTCGACGAGCACCTCGCGTACGCGTATCTGTCGGCCGCGACCGACTTCGACATCTCCCAGGTGGTCGACATCGTCTGCGGCGTCCATGCCCGCATCCGGGAGGCCGACTTCGCGGAGGTAGACCGTGGGTGAGATCCGGGGAGCGGATGCCGTTCCCGCCGACCTGTGGGACGCGTTCTGCGCGTACGAACGCGCGATCGTCGCGAACGACCTCGACGTGCTCGATGCCGCGTTCGCACCCGGCGCCGAGACGATGCGGGGAGATGCCGCGGGCCTGCTGGTCGGCCACGACGCGATCAGTGCTTTCCGGGGCGTCCGCGGCGGTGTTCCGGCTCGCGAGATCACGCGCGTCGAATACCGTCCGCTCACTCCCGACACGGCACTGCTCGTCTCGATCTCGCGCTACCGGATCGGCGGATCGGGCCTGCAGACCCAGGTCTGGCAGCGCATCGACGGCACGTGGAAGATCACCGCAGCTCACGTGACCGGCCGGGCCCAGGCCCTCGACCGGTCGGTGTGGCGCACCGTCGGCGACCCGCTGTGGCAGGGCGCGTGGGAGGGGCCGCTCGAGGGGCTCACGGTCGCCGTGAAAGACCTCTTCGCGATCAAGGGCTACCGGATCGGCGCGGGAAACCCCACCTATCTGGAGTCCTCCCGTCCCGAGCCCCACACCGCTCCCGCCGTCAGCGACCTGCTCCGCGCAGGGGCGTCGCTGCGCGGCATCGCCCGCACCGACGAGTTCGCGTACTCGATCGCCGGCGACAACGCCCACTACGGCACCCCTCCCAACGGCGCTCTTCCCGGGGCGCTTCCCGGGGCTCCTCCAGCGGCCCCGCCACCGCCGTCGCCACCGGCCAAGCCGAGATCGGCCTGGCGACCGACACCGCCGGGTCCATCCGCGTCCCCGCCTCCTACCAGGGGCTCTGGGGTCTGCGCACGACCCACGACCTCGTCCCCCGGCAGGGCCTGCTGCCGCTGGCCCAGTCGTTCGACACGATCGGGTGGATCACCCGCGACGGCCAGACCCTGCAGCGGGTCGCCGATTGGTGCCTCAGCTACGACGGATCCGAATCCACCGAGAGCGTGTTCGGCGAATCCGGCGACGATCTCCCTTGGCGGTTCCGCGTCCCCCAGGAGATCGTCGAGGCCGCCGAGCCCGAGACCCGCGCGGCGTTCGAGACGTTGTGCGCGACGCTCGCGGGCCTGGCGAACGCCCCCGAGCTGAGCGAGGTCAGCATCGGAGACCTCGACGACTACTTCACGCCGTTCCGCACCGTGCAGGGAGCCGAGGCGTGGCGCAACAACCGCGACTGGCTGCGCGAGCACCCCGGCTCGACCGGCCCGGCGGTCGCGGAGCGGTTCCGCGGGGCATCCGAGATCTCGACGGATGCCGAACGTGCCGCCCGCGCCGCGCTCGAGCCCCTGCGCGAGAACCTGAACGACCTCGTCCGCGACCACGTCCTGATCCTGCCTACTGTCCCGGGGCCCGCGCCGCTGCGCACGCACCGCGGCGAGAAGATCGACCAGGTGCGCGCCGCGACGTTGCGAATGACGACGCCCGCCGCCATCGGCGGCCTCCCCGCCGTCTCGGTGCCGCTGTTGACCGTCCCCTCCTCCCTCGGCCCCGCGCCCGTCGGCGTGTGCCTCGTCTCGCGCGCCGGCACCGACATCGCCCTCGTCCGGCTGGCTCGAAAGCTCGCCGACCTCCTCGCTGAAACGGATGCTGCATGACCGCCCTGCCCGGACCGATCGCCCCGCCCGCCCGCCTGCTCATGGGCCCCGGGCCCATCTCCGCGTACCCCAGCGTGCTCACGGCCATGTCGGGCGCGCTCGTCGGGCAGTACGACCCGTTCATGACCGACACGATGGCCGAGACCCAGGATCTCTACCGCCGGGTGTGGGCGACGGAGAACGACGCGACGCTGCTGATCGACGGCACCTCGCGCGCCGGCATCGAGGCGGCGATCGTCTCGCTCGTGCGTCCGGGAGACCGCGTGCTCGTACCCGTCTTCGGCCGGTTCGGTCATCTGCTGGCCGAGATCGCCGAACGCGCCCTCGCCGAGGTGCACACGATCGAGGTCGAGTGGGGGCAGGTCTTCACCCCCACCGCCATCGAAGAAGCCATCGTCCGCGTCAAACCGCACCTGCTCGCGCTCGTGCAGGGCGACACGTCGACGACGATGCTCCAGCCGCTCGACGAGGTCGGCGAGATCTGCGCCCGCCACGGCGTGCTCTTCTACACGGACGCGACAGCGTCACTCGGCGGCAATGCCTTCGAGGCCGACGCCTGGGGACTGGATGCCGCCACCGCCGGCCTCCAGAAGTGCCTCGGTGGCCCGTCGGGCTCGGCGCCCATCACCCTCAGCGAGAGGGCTGTCGAGGTGATCTCGGCGCGCAAGAAGATCGAGGCGGGCATCCGCGAGCCCGGCGACCCGTCGGCGCCCGACTTCGTGCGCTCCAACTACTTCGACCTCGGCATGATCCTCGACTACTGGGGTCCGCGCCGTCTGAACCACCACACCGAGGCCACCTCGATGCTCTACGGCGCGCGCGAGTGCGCCCGGCTCCTGCTGACCGAGGGACGCGAGAGCGTCATCGACCGCCACCGGGTCGCCGGCGCGGCCATGCTCGCCGGCGTCGAGGCGCTGGGACTGACCGTCTTCGGCGACACCGCCCACAAGATGAACAACGTCGTCGCCGTCTACATCCCCGAGGGTGTCCCCGGAGACGCGGCCCGCGCGGCGATGCTCGAAGACTTCGGCATCGAGATCGGCACCTCCTTCGGGCCCCTGCACGGCAAGGTCTGGCGCATCGGCACGATGGGCTACAACGCCCGCAAGGATGCCGTGCTCACGACCCTCGTCGCCCTCGAATACGTGCTGCGCCGGTTCGGCGCCGCCGTCCCCGCGGGAGCGGGTGCCGAGGCGGCATCCGAGGTCTATCGGGGGCGAGCGCGTGACAGCCGCCCTGCTAGAGGTTTCCCCCGACCGCGTCGCCGCCGCCGCGCGGCGCGTGATGGCGCGCTGCGACGAGCTCGCCCGTGTCACCGCGACGCCCGGGCAGATCGAACGTGTCTACCTCTCGCCCGAGCACGCCCGCGTGAACCGGCTCGCGGCCGAGTGGATGCGCGAGATCGGCATGCGCAGCCACCAGGATGCCGCGGGCAACCAGGTCGGCCGGCTCGAACGCGTCCGTGGTGACGCCCTCGACCCCGAGGCTCCCGCGCTCATGATCGGCTCGCACCTGGACACCGTGCTCGATGCCGGCAGGTTCGACGGCATCATCGGGGTGCTCATGGGCCTCGAGGTCGCGCGCCTGCTGCGGGTTCCCGTCGGCGAGAAGTTCGGTGTCGCCTTGCCCTTCGCCCTCGAAGTCGCCGCGTTCTCGGACGAAGAGGGCACGCGCTTCGGCAAGGCTCTGCTCGGATCCAGCGCCGTGGCGGGGCAGTGGCGCGAGGACTGGTGGACGCTGACGGATGCCGACGGCGTGAGCCTGCGGGAAGCCTTCCGCGAGTTCGGGCTCGACCCCGCCCGCGTGGGCGAGGCCGCCCGGCAACCCGATGAGCTCGTCGGCTACTTAGAAGCCCACATCGAGCAGGGCCCCGAGCTCGACCGTCGCGAGCAGCCGCTCGCCGTCGTCTCCTCGATCGCTGCGGCACGCCGCTTCCAGCTCGTCGTGGAGGGAGAGGCCCGTCACGCCGGCGGCACCCCCTACGACATCCGTCGCGACGCCCTGCTCGGCGCGAGCGAGGCCGCGCTCGCGGTCGAGCGCATCTGCGAGAGCGAGCACCACATCATCGGCACCGTCGGCCAGTTCGAAGCCTTTCCGGGGGCGGTCAACGTCGTCCCGGGCGAGACCCGCTTCTCCCTCGACCTGCGCGGCGAGTACGACGGTGAACGCGACAGGGTGTGGGAGGCGATCTCCCGTGAGCTCGACGAGATCATGGGTCGTCGTCACCTGCGGTGGCGCGCCCGCGAGGTGCACTCCGCGCCCGCCGTCATGTGCGCGCCGCTTCTGCAAGACGTCGTGCGCGAAGGCATCCGTTCCACCACCCCCCACACCGCCGACGACCCCACGAGCCTGTTCAGCCCCGCGGGGCACGACGGCATGTCGATCGGGGCGATCACCGACGTCGGGATGCTGTTCCTGCGCAACCCCGATGGAATCAGTCACCACCCCGACGAGGCAGTCTCCGCCGCTGACGTCTCCCTCGGCATCCGTGCCCTCACCGAGTCCGTGCTGCACCTGGCCGCCGACCGCGCCTGAGAAAGAAGACCCCGATGACCTCGCTGCTCGTGACGAACGCCCGCCTGATCACGGTCGCCGTCGGCGCCGCCGACCTCGGCTACCTCGACGAGGGCTGGATGCTCGTCGAGGACGGCATCATCGCCGCGACCGGCGCCGGCCAGCCGCCCGCGGGCACGACGGCCGACGAGACCCTCGATGTCGCCGGCGCGTTCGTCGCCCCTGGGTTCGTCTCGAGCCACAGCCACCTGTTCACGAGCGGCCTGCGGGGCCTCGGCGCGAACGAGACGCTCTACGGCTGGTGCGACTCCATGCTCGGGTTCACCGCGAACCTCCGCCCCGACGACATGTACTGGTCGACGCTGCACGGCTCGCTCGATTTCCTCGCCAACGGTGTCACGACCGCCTACAACTTCACCGACCCGCTGCAGGCCTGGGAGTCGATGGTCGACGGCAAGCGCCTCGGGGCAACGCGCCGCTGCGGCCCGTCGAGTACCACACGCGTCAGGCCGATGGATGCCGCGATGCCGGCATCCGGTTCGTCGACGCGATCGGGATGGATGTCTCCACCGGCACGGATGACGAGATCTTCGCCCGCTTCGCCGCCGAGGTCGCCCACACCCGCAGCATGGACTCTGCGCTCGCCCTCGGCGCCTCGATCATGGGCCAGGTGCAGTGGTCTCCGCGCCCCGAGGCGGCCGAGCTCGAGGTCGAGGCCATGCGCCGGTTCGGCGTGACCAACCAGGCACACTTCCTCGAGTCTCCCGAGGCCGTGCCGGTGCAGCAGGCGAAGTTCGCGCTGTACCAGGATGCCGGGGCTCTCGGTCCCGACATGATGTTCGGGCACTTCATCCAGACCACGCCCGAGATCATCGCCGCCACCGCCGAGGGCGGGGCGTCGATGTCGTGGCAGCCGGCGTCCAACGGACGCCTGGCCTCGGGGGTCGCACTCGTTCCCGAGATGCTCGATCTCGGCATCCGGGTGGGGATGGGCCTGGACGACCAGGCCTGCACCGACCTCGCCGACCCGTGGGGCAACATGCGCGCGGGCATCTTTATGCAGCGCGCCCGCAAGAAGGACCCGCTGTCGATGACGCCCGAGACGGTGCTGCGGCTGCACACCCTCGGGGGCGCCGAGATCCTGGGCGTCGCCGACCGCGTCGGCAGCCTCGAGGTCGGTAAGTTCGCCGACTTCGTCGTCGTCGACCCGCGGACCCCGGATGTCGGGCCGCTGTGGCATCCGGTGCGCACCTACGTACTGTCCATGAGCCTGCGAAACCTCCGCCAGGTCTACGTCGGCGGGGTGCTCGCGAGCCAGGACGGCGTCTCGACGAACCCGCTGGCTACCGAGGCCTCCGCGCGCATCCACACCGATCTGCCGGCACGCGCCGCCGAGTTCGGCCACCCGCGCTGACCCGAGCCGGGTGTCCGGGTTAGATCGAGGCGCAGGTTAGCGCGAGGCGCAGGGCACGCACATCGTCGCCGTCGGCACGACCTCCAGCCGGGCGGCCGGGATCGGCTGCCCGCACCGAATGCAGATGCCGTACGTGCCAGCGTCGATGCGGTCCAACGCGTCACTGACCGCCGCACGGTCGCGCAGCGCCGCGCCCCGGAGCGCCTCGACCCGCTGCCACTCGCCCGACAGCGTCGATCCCTCGGGGTCGTGCTCATCGTCGGCCGTCGCGTCCGCGCGATCGGCGCGCAACGACGCGGCATCCGCGTCCAACCGTGCGAGCTGATCATCCAGCGCGCGCAGGCGCTCGGTCAGCACGGTGCGGTCCACGCCCCGAGGCTACGCCGCGCCCGCGACATCCGGCCGCCTGGCGATGGGCAGCGTGCTGTCGCAATCTCGAAGAAACACCCGGATGATAGGCAGGAGCCCGGGAGGTGCGCATGCGAGAGATCGTCGATCCGGCAGCGACCTGGGTCGCCCAGGAGCGACGGTTCGCGCTCGCGGTGCTCGTGTCGTCGCAGGCGAGCTCGCCCCGCGAACTCGGCGCGGCGATGATCGTGGATGCCGAGGGCGTCGTCTTCGGAAACGTCTCGGCCGGCTGCGTCGACGGCGACGTGCACGGTCTGTGCCTCCGGTCGATCGACACGGGAGAGGCGACCCGCGTCCGCTACGGCATCTCGGATGAGACCGCCTTCGAGGCGGGACTCAGCTGCGGCGGCATCATCGAGGTGCTCGTGCTCCCCGTCCTCCCCGGCACGCCAGCGGCCTCCGCGATCAGCGACCTGCACGCCGCGATCCTGCGCCGCGAGCCCTGCTCCCTCGGTGTCGTCACCGCCGGATCCGCCAGTGGTGCCCTCCTGTTCGCTCGTGAGGGCGAGGATGTCGACCCGCCGGCCGACCACGCCCTGGCGCTCACCGATCCCGGCATCCGCGCAGCCCTCGCCTCCGATCTCGAGCGCCTCCGCACTGACGCTCACGCCCTCACCCTGCGCTACGGGACTGACGTCGACGCGATCGAGATCCTCGGCCTGCCCTTCCCGCACGCTCCGCGGCTGATCATCATCGGCGCCGTCGAGTTCTCGGTGGCCCTGACGAGGCTCGGCGCGGCATCCGGTTTCGAGGTCACTGTCTGCGACCCGCGTGATGCCTTCGCGACGCCGGCGCGCTTCCCCGGCGCTCACGAGATCGTCCACGCCTGGCCGAACGACTACCTCGCGCACACCCCGATCGATGAGCGCACCGCGATCTGCGTCCTCACCCACGACCCCCGGTTCGACGTGCCGGCGCTGGCGCTGGCGTTGCGCAGCCCGGCCGGGTATGTCGGCGCGATGGGCAGCCGACGCACGCACGATGACCGCGCTCGCCGGCTTGCGGAGGCGGGCGTGACGGATGCCGAGACCGAGCGACTGCGCTCCCCGATCGGGCTGGCGCTCGGCGGACGCACTCCCGAACAGACGGCTCTGTCGATCCTTGCCGAGATCGTCATGGTGCGATCCGGCGGCCGTGGCGGACCGTTGCGGGACGCGACGGGTCCGGTGCATCCGGCGCTGACAAGTCCTGAGGAGCCGGAGCGTCGGCCGGGCGCCGACGAGGGCATCGCGTGCGCGCCCAGCGCCCGCACGATCGTCTCCTCCGCGCGACAGCCGCGCTGAGTCCGGCGCGCCGTTCGCCGAGACGGCGTCTATCGACGCATCCGGCAATTCGGTAACGCGGACGAAACAGTCCGGCGAGTGTTCATGAAATCTACATCTCGTAGCGTCGGACTCGACGAACCGACGAGTCCCGCAGTCGTGCGTCACCGAGTGTCCCATTCACCCGCAATCAGGAGACGCAGCAACCATGACATCTCTTTCCTCTCGAATCGTGCGCCGGTCTGCCATGACCGTCGCCGCCGTCGCCGTGTCGGCGCTCGCGCTGAGCGCCTGCGCCAGCGGTGGCGAATCCACCCCGGCCGAATCCACCAGTGGCGAAGCCATGGAGGGCTTCGGCAGCCTCGCCGTTCAGCTCAGCTGGATCAAGAACGAAGAGTTCGCCGGCGACTTCTTCGCCATGGAGAACGGCTACTACACCGAGGCCGGCTTCGACGAGGTCACCCTCACGCCGGGTCCGACGACCGGTGCTGCCGAGCTCATCTCGGGAACGGCTGATGTCGCGTTCTCCGACGCGGTCTCGATCGGCTCGGTCGTGGCAGCCGAAGGCGCGCCGCTGAAGATCATCGGTTCGGTCTACCAGAAGAACCCGTTCACGATCCTCTCGCTGGCAGACGGCGGCAACATCACGACGCCCGAAGACCTCAAGGGCAAGAAGATCGGTGTGCAGGACTCCAACACCGCCCTGTTCAAGGCGCTGCTGGCAGCCAACGGCATCGAGGAGTCCGAACTCGAGATCGTGCCCGTGCAGTACGACCCGGCACCGCTGACCAACGGCGAGGTCGACGGCTTCATGGCGTACCTCACCAACGAGTCCATCACCGTCGCCGCAGCCGGCTTCGACGTCGCGAACCTGCCGTTCGCTGACAACGGTCTGCCGTTCGTGGCCGAGACGATCACGACGACCGACGACATGATCGCGAACGACCGCGAGAAGCTCAAGGCGTACCTGGTTGCCGAGATCAAGGGCTGGACTGACGCGGTCAACGACCCCGAAGAGGGAGCACGCCTGGCCTACGAGGTCTACGGCGCCGACCTCGACCTGAACCCGGAGAACTCGATCGCCGGCTCGATCGCGCAGTCCGAGGAGCTCGTCGTCTCGGCCGACACCGAGGAGTTCGGTCTCTTCTGGATCACACCGGAACTGCAGGAAGCGACCCTCGCGAGCCTCGCCGGTGCCGGCATCGAGCTCACGGCAGCCGACCTGTTCGACCTGTCGCTGCTCGAAGAGGTCTACGACGAAAACCCCGACCTGGTCGCCTACGCGGGCTGATCAGAAACACACAAGGAGAATCCATCGTGACCGAACCCACCGCATCCGGTTCTGTACTCACGACGGGCTCTGTAGAGACCGGTGCCCAGGGCGAGTCCCTGGGCACCGGCCTGCAGATCTCCGGACTGAACAAGGTCTTCACGACGGGAAGAAAGTCCGTCACGGCGCTCCAAGACGCCAATCTTCATACCGAGCAGGGGACCTTCCTGTCCCTCCTCGGTCCGTCAGGATGCGGAAAGTCGACGATCCTGCGCATCCTCGCGGGCCTGGAACAGCCCACCAGCGGCACGACCCGCGTGGACGGCAAGAGCCCGAAGGAACTCCGCAAGGAGAACAAGCTCGGCATCGCGTTCCAGGACTCGGCGCTGCTGCCCTGGCGCAGCGTCCTGTCCAACATCCGTCTCCCCTTCGAGATCGCGGGAGCGTCCGTCGACAAGGCCTACGTCGACGAGATGATCGCCCTGGTCGGCCTCAAGGGTTTCGAGAAGGCCAAGCCCGCACAGCTGTCGGGCGGGATGCGCCAGCGCGTCTCGATCGCCCGGTCGCTGATCATGAAGCCCGAGGTGCTGCTCTTCGATGAGCCCTTCGGCGCTCTTGATGACATGACCCGGCAGAAGCTCAACCTCGAGCTGCTGCGCATCTGGACGGAGAAGCCGGCGACCACGCTGCTCGTGACCCACGGCATCTCGGAGGCGATCTTCCTCTCCGACCAGGTGGCCGTGATGAGCCCGCGCCCCGGCCGGGTCAAGGAGGTCATGACCATTGACCTTCCTCGTCCGCGGACCCCCGAGATGATGCGGACCCCCGAGTTCCACGCGTACGTCGACCAGGCATCCGAGTTGCTGTTCGGTGCCGGGGAGCAGCGGCGGATGACCACTGAGAACCCCACGCGCGGGCGCGCGATCGAGTGGGAGGACTTCCGTCTTCCCCCGTGGCTCATCGGCGTCATCGGCGGCATCGGCATCGTCCTGCTGTGGTGGATCCTGGCAGCTACGGTCTTC
Organism: Microbacterium schleiferi; assembly: GCF_015565955.1. Taxonomy (NCBI): domain Bacteria; kingdom Bacillati; phylum Actinomycetota; class Actinomycetes; order Micrococcales; family Microbacteriaceae; genus Microbacterium; species Microbacterium schleiferi. Next base: position 97,253 of record NZ_CP064760.1, read on the forward strand.
TCCAACGTCGGGCCCTCCGGTGCCAGCGCAATCCCCACGCCGTTCCAGGTCATCCAGATCATGGTCGAGACGGGTCCGCAGTACTACCTGAACAACTTCGCCGTCACCCTCGCCGAGGCGGGCATCGGCTATCTCTGGGGCAACGGCCTTGCGCTTCTGCTGTCGGGATTCGTGCTGCTCGTGCCTCGGCTGGAGGGAGTCGCGATGCAACTCGCGATCCTCACCTACTGCATCCCGATCGTTGCGATCGGCATGCTCGCGGTCGTCGTCATCACGCCCCCCAAGGTGGGCGAGCCGAGTGGCACCGCCATCCTCCTGGCTGCCCTGTCGGTGTTCTTCACGACTGTCGTTGGAGCGCTTCTCGGCCTCAAGTCCGCAGACAAGTCGAGCCTTGACCTGGTGACCGTCTACGGTGGCTCGAAATTCACCCAGCTCATGAAGGTGCGACTGATCGCGGCGCTTCCCGCAACGCTCAGCGCGCTGCAGATCGCTGTTCCGGCAGCCTTCCTCGGGGCCGTGCTGGGAGAGTTCTTCGGCAAGATCGAGGTCGGTGTGGGCCTGGCGATGATCCTCGCGCAGCAGGCCTCGAACGGGCCGCAGGTGTGGGCGCTCGCGCTTCTTTCTGGCGGTGTCGCCCTTCTCGGTTTCGCGCTCGTCGGGTGGATCGCCAAGGCGATCGCCCCCTGGTCGAAGGGACGGTGACGATGGCTCTGCAGACACCCTCCGTCGCGACCGGAACCACGCAGTTCGCGGAGATGAACGCGCTCAGCCAGAAGCTGCGCGCCCAGTCCAGCCGGGCCGTGCTTCGGGCGCTCGGCTGGTCGACGCTCACCCTTGTGCTCACCATCGTCGCCGTTCTGGTGATCTGGGTGGGCCTGCTGTGGGCGCTTCAGCTCTCGCCCTTGATCGCCAAGGGACCCATCGACGTCTGGAACTGGCTGTTCATCGTTCCGGCTGCCGAGGCCAACCGTACGATGCTCCTCGGCAACCTCATGGTCACCCTGGGCGATGCCGCGATCGGCTTCGTCGCGGGCCTGGTCGTCGCTCTCCTTGCCGCCCTCGCGTTCGAGTTGAACAAGGGCATCGAACACGCCCTGATGCCGGTGGCTATGCTCCTGCGGTCGGTGCCGCTGATCGCCATGGCGCCGGTCATCATCCTGATCTTCGGTCGCGACTTCTGGACCGTCGCCGTCATCGGCGGGATCGTCGTGCTCTTCCCGGCGCTCGTGAACATCTCGTTCGGACTCAAGTCCGCACCGCCCCAGATGAACGACCTCGTCGATGTGTACGGCGGCGGGGCTCTCACCAAGCTCCGCAAGGTCGCCTTCCCCTCCTCGCTTCCCGCGTTCTTCGCGGCAGTTCGCATCTCCGTTCCCGGCGCGATCACCGGAGCGCTGCTGGCCGAATGGCTCGCTGTCGGCGGCGGCATCGGAGGGTCGATCGGCGGATACATCCCGCAGGCGCAGTTCGCGGCACTCTGGGCATCCGTCGTCGCCGTCACTGGCGCATCACTCGTGCTCTACAACCTCATCCAGATCGTCGAGGATGTCGTGCTGGCGCGCATGGCGATGCACCCCCAGAAGGGCGTGTGATCGCCCGATGGCACCGACCGAGCTGGCGAGCTTTGCCCGCGGGCTTCCGAAGGCCGAGCTTCACCTGCACCTGGAGGGCACGCTCGAGCCCGAGATGATGTTCACGCTCGCGCAGCGCAACGGCCTGCCGCTGCCCTACAGCGATGTCGCGGAGGTGAAGGCGGCATACGACTTCACCGACCTGACGAGCTTTCTCGCCGTGTACTACCCGGCGATGTCTGTGTTGCAGACCGCCGATGACTTCCACGATCTCGCCTGGGCGTACCTGCTTCGGGCGAAGGAGCAGGGCGTCGTCCACGCCGAGCTGTTCTTCGATCCGCAGGCTCACACCGGTCGGGGCGTCCCCTTCGCGACAGTGGTCGGTGGCTATCGTCGGGCGATCGTGCGGGCTCAGGCTGAGCTGGGGATTTCGGCGGAACTGATCCTGTGCTTTCTGCGCGACCTCTCGGCCGAACACGCGATGTCGACGCTGCTTGAGGCGCTGCCCTATCGGCACTGGATCGTCGGGGTGGGGCTCGACTCCGACGAGCGCGACAACCCGCCGACGAAGTTCGCTGCCGTGTTCGAGAGGGCGCGCGCCGAAGGGTTCCTGGTCACGATGCACTGCGACATCGACCAACCCGGCTCGATCGATCACATCCGTCAGGCGCTGGAGTTTGGTGTCGACCGCATCGACCACGGCACCAACATCGTCGAAGATCCCGAACTCGTCGCCACCGTGCTCGAGCGCGGCATCGGGCTCACCTGCTGCCCCGTGTCGAACTCGTTCGTCACCGAGCAGATGAAATCCGACGAGATCGTGTCGCTGCTGCGTTCCGGCGTGCGAGTGACCATCAACTCCGACGACCCGGCGTACTTCGGCGGCTACGTCGCTGACAACTATGTCGCGCTGGCCGAGCAGGCAGGGCTCTCGGCATCCGACCTCGCAGAGCTTGCCCGAAACTCGTTCCATGCCTCGTGGCTCACGCCCGCGCGCCGGTCCGCCTACCTCGCGCAGGTCGACGAGTACGCCCGCGCGGGAGGGGTACGCTCGGGCGCATGAGCGTGCCCGACGGTCTCGACGAGCGTGCCGCAGGCGCTCGGCTGGGAAGCCACATCCGGATGCTGCGCAAGACGCGCGGGCTGACACTCGTGCAACTGGCCGAGCGCACCGAACTCTCGCATCCGTTCCTCAGTCAGCTCGAACGGGGGCTCGCGCAGCCGAGCCTGGGGTCGCTGCGGCGCATCGCGCTCGCGCTGGAGACCAGCCCGATCGAGCTCATCGCCGCGACGGACGAGCCCGACGAGTCGGGGTCCTTCGTCGAGGTCAGCCGCCCCGGTGAGGGGGAGATCCCCGAGGGTTTCGCCTCGGGAACGGCGCGGATGCTGGCCCAGCGCGCGCGCACCTTCCACCCCCTCGAGGTCGTCTCTGACAGCCTCGAGCCGGGTGAACCCTTCGTTCACGCGGAGGACGAGTTCCTCTATGTGATCGAGGGGCGCGTGCGTATCGAACTGGGCGACCAGACGTGCGACCTCGATCCCGGAGCATCCGTCTACTACACGGGCGGCACCACGCACCGATGGTGGTCGGCTGACGGGAATCCGTACCGGCTGCTCGTGGTGAAACAGGTTCCCGGGCGCACGGCGCCCCAAGCTCCAGGAGGGGCGAACGCGTGATCTCGTACGTCGACTACTTGCGTCTGCTGCCGAAGACCGAGCTGCACTGTCACTTCGCGTCGACGATGAGTGCCGAGCTGTTCATCGAGCTGGCCGCCAAGTACGGCGTGGAGTTGCCGACGACCGATCCGGAGGAGCTGTTCGACTTCGCCGATCTGGTCGACTTTCTGGTCGCATTCCGTTACGCGCATGATGTGCTGCGCGAGCCGTCGGACTTCGAACGGGTCGCCTACGACGGGGTCGCCGCCGCCGTCGCGGAGGGGAACCTGCGGTACCGCGAGTACTACGTCAACCCGCAGTACTTCGCCGACCGCGGTCTGTCGTACCCCGACGTGATCGATCCGATCATTGCGGGGCTCGCACGCGCCGAGCGTGACTTCGGCGTGGGGTTTCGCGTCGTCGTCGCGATCAATCGCCGGGCCGGTGCAGCCGAGGCGGTCTCGCTCGTGCGCGAGATGATCGCGCATCCGCGTCCCGAGGTCGTTGGGCTTGGCCAGGATGATCTGACGCCCGAGAACACGGAGGACCCGGGTCGGTTCGTTGAGGCCTACGCGCTCGCGCGGGAGCACGGGTTCCTCCTGACGGCCCATGTAGGTGAGACCGACCACGCGATCCCGGATGCCGTCCGTGTCGCCATCGAGGAACTCGGCTGCGACCGGCTCGACCACGGATACCGCATCGTCGACGACCCCGCGATCGTGGAGCTGGCCCGCGAACGGGGCATCGGTTTCGCCGCGACGCCGCTGTCGACGACGATCTGCTCCGGCTGGCAGATCGATGCCGCTCACCGCATCCGCCGCATGATCGACGCCGGGCTCGCGGTGAACGTGTCGACCGACGACGCGATGTTCTTCCGCACCGATATCGGCCGCGAGTACACCGACGGGCTGCGGCTGATGGGCGTGAGTGCCGACGAGGCCAAGCAGATCTCGCTGAACGGCATCGACGCTTCCTTCTGCGACGACGAGCAGAAGGCCCGCCTGCGTGCCGAGTTCCGAGCCGCATTCGCGGCGCTGGATGCCGTGCTCGAGCCGGTGACCGAGTCCGCGTAGGAACCGCTCCCAGGGCAGAATGGGACGCGTTTGGCAGGTACGCGTCGAAGGGAGTGTCGGGTGGGTGATTCCACGCAGACGTTCCGCAGCCCGGGGCGACACCCGACAGGGGACTACCCCCGCCATGACACTGCCCTTCTCGATCGGCTGCGGGCGGGTGATGACTCGGCGCTGAGCGCGCTGCATGAGCGACACGTGCGCGCCGTGTACGGCGTCGTCACCGACCGCCTGGGAGCGCAGCCCGTCGCCGTGGACGTCACCCACGATGTCTTCTTGGTGCTCTGGCGCAAAGCCCGGCGCATCAAGCTCGCGGGCACCTCCTGCCTGCCGTGGCTGGTGATCACCGCCGACTCTCTGGCGCGGGACCTCTCGCGCGGCGACCGGCAACGCCGAAAGAAGAGCGCGAGCGCGGGAGGTGGGGGCTCGGATCCCGGCGCCCACGGTTGCCGGTCAGCCGGATGGCGTGAGGTCGAGCGAATCGTCTCGACCTTCATGTGGGCAGATCGGGAGGTGTTCCGGCTCTGCGCTGACGAGGGCCTCAGCTATCGTGAGGCCGTCCGCCGCGTGGTGGATATCGAGGCAGAGCGGAGGGTGCGGTGACGGCAACGGAGCCGGACTTCGACCGCATGCGGACGACACTCCTGCGTGACGTAGAGCGCTTACGGGCGCGGTCCCGGGCGCGAAGGAAGGTCGGGGTCTTCCTGGGCGCGGGGGTTCTCGTTGCCGCGACGACCGCGGGGACGCTCCTGGTGCTTGCCTCGACGGAGCTGCGCCAGAACTCGGCATCCTGTTTCGAGGCGGCATCCCTCGACAGTGTCGTGCAGCAGGTGGGTGACCCGTCGGCGGACGACGGCGACAGGGTCGCGCGGGCGACCGATCTGTGCGCGTCGGTCTGGAGTGTCGGGCTGCTCGGCGCCGACCTCGATGGCCCGCCTCCGAACGATGGTCAGGCGTATCCGGTGCCAGATCTGTTCGCGTGCGTGCAGCGCGATGACACGCTTGCCGTCTTCCCCCAGACCGCCGGCGTCACCTGCGACGACCTCGGACTTCGCCCGCCTGACTGATCGACCGGTGGTCAGGACTTCGATCCGGTGAGCGCGAGCGCGCCGCCCAGGCCGATCATCATCACGCCGCCCGTTGCCGACAGGGTCGAGATGCGACGAGGGGAGCGCGCGAACCATGCGCGTGCCGTGCCGGCCGCGAGCGCCCAGATGCTGTCGGATGCGAGGGCGATCGCTTCGAAGATGAGTCCGAGGAGAAGGAGCTGAGCCCAGACCGGTCCTGCCGCGGGGTCGACGAACTGCGGGAGCACTGCCACGAAGAACGCGATCGTCTTCGGGTTGGTGAGCCCGACGATGAAGCCCTCAGCGAGGAGTCTGCGGGTTCGCGTGGGTCGCTGCTGGATGCCGGGGATGTGTGCGTGGCGATGGCGGATCGCCTGCACGCCCAGGTAGACGAGATAGAGCGCCCCGGCGATCTTGATGACGGTGAACGCGACGACCGATGACGCGATGATCACACCGACGCCGGCTGCCACCGCGATGAGCGCGGGAAGTGTGCCGAGGGCGTTTCCGACGACGCTGAGAATGCCAGCGCGACGGCCGAGCGCGATAGCGCGGCCGATGACGAACAGCACGCTCGGCCCCGGAATGACGATGATCACAAACGACGTGAGCATGAACGCCAGAAGGTTCTCGATCGGGATCATGAAGGAACGGTAGCGCCTCGGTGTTTCGCGGAGTGTGCGCTCGCGCACGAGGGGCGTAGCGCCGACCGCTGGGTGCGCGGCTTGGCCGAACGTCGGTGGTCAGTCAGCGGCGATGAGCTCGGCGGCGCGCTCGGCGATCGCGACGGTCGGGGCTTGCGTGTTCGCAGTCGGAATGATCGGCATGACCGAGGCATCCGCGACCCAGAGCCCCTCCAGCCCTCGCACCCGCAGGGTCGGGTCAACGACAGCGAGCTCGTCCGTACCGATGCGCGCGGTGCCGACGCCGTGGAAGAAGCTCCCGACGTTCTCGCGCACGAACTGCACGCGTTCGGCGCGATCGGTCATCGCGGGCGGCGGAGTGAGCGGTTCCGGATGCAGGTCGGCGTACGCGGGACCCGCGACGAGCTCTTGTGCGACATCCATGGCCTCGACCATCGCGACGAGGTCTTTCGGGTCGGCGAGGTAGTTCGGTTGAAACTCCGGCGGCACCGTCGGGTCGGCCGATTGCACCCGCACCCACCCGATCGAGCGGGAGCCGTAGAGCCCTGGCACGAGGGCGAACATCCGATCGCCGCCGAGGTCGTAGCGGGCGTGCAGCGCCTCGTCGCCGCGGGAGCCGTGCGCGATGACAGTGTGCAGGTCGGGCCCGCGTTCCGCGTAGGAGCTCCGCCAGTTGAGCATCGTCCCGCCGCCGTTGCCGATGACCGGTCCGAGCCCGTCGCGGGCACGGAAGTTCACCCCGAGCACGAGCGGGTGGTCTTGGAAGTTCTCGCCGACGCCCGGCAGGTCGTGCCGGGCACGGATGCCGACACCAGCCAACCGGTCGGCATCGCCGATCCCCGACAGCTGCAGCAGTCGCGGGGTATCCATGGCGCCGGCGGCGAGCACGACGCGGTCCGCAGTGGTGGTCGCTTCGCGTCCGTCGATGAGGTGCGTGACACCGGTGACGCGAGTGCCGGTGAAGTCGAGGCGGTGAACGGAGCTGTCCACGAGGATGTCGAGGTTCGGTCGCCCCAGCGCCGGTTCGAGGTAGGCGCGGGCGGTGCTCCATCGTTCGAACGATCCGCCGGGACCCTCCACCGCGTTGTAGTCGGCGAGCACCGCGCCTTCGTTCGAGGGGCCGTTGGCGTCATCGAGCACCGGCAGCCCGCGGGCGGCGGCAGCATCCAGGAGCGCGGTCGCGATCGGATGCACGCGCGAGAGCGGCGCGACGCGGACCGGCCCGTCGAGGCCCCGGTATTCCGGGTCGCCGCCCGGCCGCGCCTCGGATCGACGGAAGTAGGGCAGCAGGTCGTCGTAGCCCCAGCCGGTGGCGCCGGCATCCGCCCACGCGTCGTAGTCGGCGCGCGCGCCCCGGTACCAGAGCATCGCGTTCGTACTCGAGCTTCCCCGAGAACCCTGCCGCGGGGCATCGCGATCGACCGCCCCAGCACGTGCGGGGTCGGAGCCGACCGGTAGCCGTAGTCGAACCGTCCGCCGATGAGCGCGTCCCAGTGCGCGGCCTCCAGGATCTCCCGGATGCCGCGATGATCCGGCCCCGCTTCGATCAGCAGCACGCGCGCGTCGGGGTTCTCACTCAGGCGCGCCGCGAGGACGCATCCGGCAGCCCCGGCGCCGACGACGATCAGGTCGTAGTGCGCCGCCGGGACGCGGACCACGCCCATCAGTTGTGCTCGCTGGGGCCCATGATCGTGGTGCCCTCGATCTTCTCGACGTGCCGCACGAAGATGTACTTGTCTTCGCGGCCGTCGGAGTGCTTGCGCTTGATGCCCGGCTGCAGGATGCCGTCGGTCTTCGCGACGACGATGTAGGGCTCGGATGCGGCCAGGCCCGCGGCGCAGTGCGCGTCGAACTCTTCGAGAGTCTCGGCCGTGAAGGCCTTCTCGACGCCGGCACCGCGGGCGATGGCGGCGAGGTCGACGCGTCCCTTGGCCGTGTGGGTCGCGGGGCCGCCGATGGACTGGTACTGCTCGTTGTCCCACACGACGATGAAGAGGTTCTCGGGCTGTTCATTGCCGAGGGTGGCGAGGATGCCGAGGTTGAACAGCAGTCCGCCGTCGGTGTCGAGCGAGACGATCTGGCGGTGGGGCAGGCCGACCGCGAGTCCAAACGCTTCGCCGCTGACGCATCCGAGTTGCTGCTGGAACAGGCTTGCCTCGCGCATGTGCGGGGCCGCGTTGTACCACTCGTCGACGGCGCCGCCGAGGGAAAGGATGACGAGAGCGTCCTCGGTGAGGCGCTTGCCGAGAAGCTCCATGGCCTCGAATCTGCTGTAGCTCATCGGACGAGCCCTCCTCCCAGGACGACGGCGGCGTGGTAGTACGACGAGTAGGCGGTTTCGTAGGCATCCACGACGGCCTGTTCGACTTCGTCGACCTCGCGCACGATGCGGTACGGGGTGCGGAGGGCCCCGAGGAGTGGCTCCATCGTGATGCCGTGCGGAATCGCCCACCAGTTGTTCTCGCCGAGTTCGCCGCGGTAGCTCATGATCATGACGACGGGGATGCCGGCACCCAGGCCCAGGCGCGCGAGGTGTTCGGTCGCGGCGCGCAGGCCCGAGTTCTCCATGACGAGCACGGCGCGCTTGCCTGAGAGGAACACGCCGCCGGCGATCGCGGCGCCCTCGCCCTCGTTGGTGACGGGGATGGTGCGGATGTCGGGGTCGGCATCCAGCGCGGGATAGAGCTCCTTCAGGAGCGAGTCGGGCAGGTAGGTCGCCACGGAGACCCCGGCGCGTTTGAGGCCGCGGATCACCGCCTCGACGGCTTCGGCTTTCATACGGTGGCTCCTTCGTGGTGGCGGTGCCCGTTCGACGTGGGGCTTACCGCTCCGCTGTCACAGAACGCGGCGTTCGGGCGCCGTGAAGTGCAGTGTGTGACAGCGGAGCGGGGGCGGGTGGGGGTCATGACGCGGCGAGGGCGGGCGCGGTGACGGATGCCTCGGGTGACGCATCCGCGGCGCTCGCGGTCAGTCGGTGCGCGCGGTGGGTGGGGGCGAGGCGCGGCGAGCCCGAGAAGCGTTCGCGCAGGGTCGCGCCATCCGGGGTTCCCGCGCGTCCGCGCTCGATGAGGATCGGCAGCACGAGTTCGATGAACGCCTCGTAGGCGCCGGGTCCGCCGAAGGTCGGCTCGAGCATGATGCCGTCGATGCCGGATCCGTCGACGGTCGCGATGATCTCGTCGGCGACCTGCTCGGGCGAGCCGGTGATCTGGAAGCCGCGGATCGCCTTCGTGCGGAACTGGTCGAGCACGGCGCGCACCCGGATGTCGGGATCGGTCCGTGCGTACCGGTTGATGAGCGTCTGCCCGAGGTCGGTCTTGAGGTCCGCGACACGGGTGTCGGGGTCAATGCCGGTGAGGTCGATGCCCGTGATGCCGGCGAACATGACCGCCGCGTCATCCAGCCCCAACACGGCCTCGTACTCGGCGCGCAGGGCGCGGGCCTCGGTCTCGGTGGGCGCGACGGTGACCGTCATGCCGGTGATCACCTTGACGTCGTCGGGGTTCCGACCCTGCGCGACGGCCTGGGCGCGGATGTCGGCGACGTGGGCTGCGGCGGTCGCGATCGTCTGGCCCTGGATGAAGACGGCTTCGGCGTTGCGGGCGGCGTAGGCGCGGCCGCGGTCGGAGGTTCCGGCCTGAAACAGCACGGGTGTGCGCTGCGGCGTCGGGGGCACCGCGAAGATGCCGCGGGCCCGCTGGTAGGTGCCGTCGACCTCGACCCGGTGCAGCATGCTCGGATCGGCATAGACGCCCGCGGTGCGGTCGCGGCGTTCGGCATCCTCGTCCCAGGAGTGCTCCCAGAACCGCAGGCACGTGTCGAGAAACTCGTCGGCCGCGTCATAGCGCTCGTCGTGCGAGAGCTTCTGCGTGACCCCGAACAGCTCGTCGGTGGTGGCCTGCGAGCTGCCGGTCACGACGTTCCAGCCGATGCGGCCGGCGGTGAACCGGTCGAGGGTCGCGAACCGGCGCGCCGTGCCGTAGGGCTTTTCGACCGTCGTCGGCGAGGTGACGACGAACCCGAGCTGGCTGGTCGCGTGGGCGAGGGCCGGGATCGCGAGCATCGGGTCAAGCGCGGGGAACTGGATGCCGTGGGCGGCGACCTCGTCGGGCATCCGTCCCTCGAGGGTGGCGTAGCCGTAGGTGTCGGCGAAGAAGAGGAAGTCGAAGCCCGCGGCATCCAGCGTGCGAGCGAGCCCCAGCCAGTAGTCGAGGTTGTCCCAGTCGTCGCCGCGGCCGCGCGGGTCGGTCCAGGTCGGCATCCCGTTGTTGGGTTCATCATTTCGAACGCACCCAAGAGGATGCGCTTCGGGGACCTGTCGCTCACAGCACCATCACCACCGTCTTCGTCTCTAGATAGTTCTCGAGGCCCTGCGGGCCGTTTTCGTAGCCCCAGCCCGACTCCTTGTGGCCGCCCTTGGGCAGTTCGGGGCCAAGGAAGGAGTGGCAGTTGACCCACACGGTGCCGGCTTCGAGCTGCGCGGCGATGCGGTGTCCGTTGCTGAGGCCTTCGGTCCAGACGCTCGCGGCCAGCCCGTAGGGCGAGTCGTTGGCCCACCCGACCACCTCATCGAGGTCGTCGAAGGGGGTCACCACCGCGACGGGGCCGAAGATCTCTTCGCGCATGAGGCGCATCTCGGGGGTGACGTCGGTGAGGACGGTCGGCGTATAGAAGGTGTCGCCGGAGCGCGTGCCGCCGCTGACGACGCGAACTCCCTCGGAACGTCCTTCGTCGATGAACCCGGCGACGCGGTCGGTTTGCGCTTTGCTGACGAGCGGCCCGAGGTCGGTGCCGGCGGCCAGGCCGTGGCCCATCGCGAGGCCCTCTCCCGTAGCGGCCATGCCGGCGATGACCTCTTCGTAGACATCCCGGTGCGCGTAGATGCGGGCGCTCGCGACGCACACCTGGCCGCCGTTGTCGAAGATGCCGCGCGAGACGCCTTCGATCGCGGAGGGCAGGTCGGCGTCGGGCATGATGATCGACGGTGACTTGCCTCCCAGTTCGAGGGTGAGACGGGCAAGGCGCGTGCCAGCGGATTGCACGAGGCGCTTGCCGACGGCGGTCGAGCCGGTGAAGGCGATCTTGTCGACATCCGGATGCTCCGCCAGGGCCTGCCCGGCATCGTGGCCGTAGCCGGTCACGATGTTCACGACGCCGTCGGGCAGGCCCGCTTCTTGCAGGAGCTGGCCGAGGTAGATCGCGGTGAGGGGCGTGTTCTCGGCGGGTTTGAGCACGATCGTGCAGCCGGCCGCGAGGGCGGGGGCGAGCTTCATGGCCGTCATGATGAGCGGCGAGTTCCAGGGCACGATCGCCCCGACGACGCCGACTGGTTCGCGGCGCGTGTACGCGAAGACCTCTTTGCCGGGTGGGGTGCGCGAGAGTGACGTGGGGATGGTGTCGCCGAGGATCTTGGTGGGCCAGCCTGCGTAGTAGCGGAACTGGTTGATGGCCGCGGGCACCTCGCCGAACCGCGAGGTGCGCAGCGACTTGCCCTGATCGAGCGTCTCGAGTTGCGCGAGGTCGTCGAGGTGTTCGGTCATGAGATCGGCGATGCGCCACAGCAGCGCGCCGCGCTCGGCGGGCCGCATCTCACGCCAGGCCGAGGAGCGCAGCGCGCCCTTCGCGGCCCGGACGGCCTTGTCGACATCGGGAGCGGTGGCGCGGGCGACCTCGGCGATGGCGGTGCCGGTGGCCGGGTCGATCGTGGTGAACGTCGAGCCGTCGGATGCCGGGAGCCAGTCGCCGTCGATCAGCAGATCCGTGCGCCCCGACGCCAGAAACGCCTGCACGCGCGGACGCAGGGTGAAGTCGTCAGTCTTCGTCACACCGCGATGCTAGACGGCAATCATTGATAGCTCATGGCTATCACGTTTCGAGGGTGTTTCGGGGCGCGTCGGGACCGAAGCGCAATGCTCCATTTGACCCCCGGCGCGCCTAGACAGAGCTACGCGTTTGGTCCTCTGAACGTATTGGCTTCACGGCCCAGACCGAAGTCCCGCTGTTGCCGCTCGCACAGAAATCAGCACGACTAAACCGGGAGCGTCCCCAGCGTGGCGCGTACGACAGCACGCAGATCATCGTCCTCAGCGATCCGGGCCCGAGCTGCGCGTTCGTACATGACAATTGACGCGAATTCCATGGCTCGCGCGGTGAGCACTCGCGCCGCGCTATCCCGGATAGAGACCGTCTTGACCATGCCCTCGTAGTCGCGTCTGGCAAGCATTTCCTGCAGATTGGAAAGGACCTTCGGGTACGGCGAGGGAATCGAGATCTCGATGTTCTCATCGCCGATCGCGCCAGGGATGTGGTCGGCCAGCTTGCGATTCACCTCATCCCTGGCCATCTTTCGAGCCAGCCGCTCAAGCGTCCCCGCTTCCCCCAGCGCCTTTAGGAAGGCGGCCTTCCCTCGACTAGCAAGCGCCTCAGAGGACTCCCCCAGCAGATCGGCCTGGGCCCGTGCGACTGACTGGACGACGGCAGGAAGGTAGTAGAGGCTCTCTATCTCGTTCACCGGCAATGAGAGAACGCCTCGCCTGTAAAGCGAATCCCGCTCTTCCGGGGATCTGCCATCCCCGTCAACCAGGCCCACGGCATGCACCCAGTGAAAGCCCTCGCTCGCCCTTATGCCAGTCACAGACTTGATTACGGCCTCGCATCCACCGACCGGTGAGCAAGTCCATTCTGGAAAGAGCAGACGGTAGAGCGAGAGATCGATGCTCGCCGCGTCTCCCTCTATGAACATGACCTCTCTTCGTCCACCCAAGAGGGCACGACGCGTCACCTCCGGTAGCGATTCTCCTCGGGGGACTTCGCGCAAATCCCAGGAGAAAACGGCGCTCTCCTTCCAAGTGCACCCAGAAAGGGAATACACGTCACCTCGCGCTGCGAGTGTCGCGGCAAGATCTAGATCGTGAGTGAGAACCACAAAGGCGCAATCAGGGCGTGCCGCAATGACCGCCTCCACAAGCCCTGCGGAGATTGAGCGATGCAGGTGGCGCTCGGGTTCATCGACGATGATCGTCATCCCCTCGCAGCAGTCAGCACCTCCGCAGCGAGTAGGAGAGCGCTCTTCTCGCCGTCCGACATCTGATAGATCGGATACTCGACACCTAGACCGGCATGACGGGCCGAGAAGGTTTGTACCGGCGTCACGCTCATAGCCACGTGCAGGCCAGCGTTTGCGAGTATTCGGTTCAGCCTTGGAAGCAAGCGCTCGCCGGTAACGCTGCGCACGACCTCAGTCGAGCTGCCGTCGTCATAGAGCTCAACCGCCTGCCGATTCTGATCGTTGATCATGCCGAGCAGGTCGAAGAGCGCGATGCTCGCACGTTGACCGTCCAAGTGGTCCAGGTATCTCGACTCATTCTGGCGGTCCCATATGTCCGCGTTCTTGCTCTGGGACTCACGTTGAGCCGGGCTTATCTCGGGCCCCGATGACGAGAACCAAATTCTGCGGTGGGCGATCAGCCGCTTGACCGTCCCCGCAGGTCGACGTGCCACCATCCAGGTTGCGAGCGCGGACTTGCCCGCCCCGTTGGCGCCAACAATGGTGACGGCGTGACCGGAGAACGCATCGATCCGAATCGTGCCACCGGGAGGAAGCGGAATCGCCCATTCGGCGAGCGGCGCTAGCTGAGGCTCGGATTCGGATTCGACTCTGCTCATGGAGGTGATGGTACGGGGTCAGCCGACATCGATGATGCCCGTTTGTTCGCCGGCGGCTTCAAAGCCGGGTGCCCACGTTGTATCCGGTGCTCGAGAGTCGGGTCGTGAGGCGGACTGGTAGCCGCCCCACGACCCGGACCTCGGGAGCCCTCAGCGCGAGATCCACCCGGGGCGGGGTCCTCTGCATCCTGTATCGCCCGAGTCGTCATCACGGCCGGGGCCGACTATCGTGCCTCGACTTCAATCCATAGCTAGCGCATGGCGCCTCAGCCAAGGGCGCGAGATCCTGTCCCTTATCCGCGATCCTGAGGAGTCGTATACCGAGTGGTGCCAGCGTCGTTCGATATCACGCACTTCGTGTCGAGCAGAACGGCTGACAATGCAACTCGCGAGTTTCGCTTTCGAGCAGGATGACCAGTATGCACCTCGCGCTGTCAAGGAAGCACGGGGTGGTCCCCCCGCGCCCGCTTTCCATCGGCCGGACCCAAGCGCAACTGTTGAGCGTGCTCGGGCCATTCTGCGAGCGACTGCATGAACTCGATGCCCTCAGCCTCAGCGTTGAACTCGAGGATGTCGCCGACTTTGTCGAGGAGGACCTCCCTCACCTCGGAGGGCGAGGCAAAGAAGAACTCCTTGCGCGCATTGATGCGGTTGAGTGCGCGGTCGCTGAAGTGCCGGTGCAGTTCGTTCTCAAGAGTCACGGCGTCTTCCGAGAAGAAGAGCGCGTGCACTTCGAACTTGAAGGGCACCGCTGCGCCGCTCAGTTCGGCGATGCGGTCTCTCGGTTCGAGCCGTCGGGTGAGGCCGATCTTGACGACGTCAGGTCCGAAGGCGCCAGGGTTGGAGATGACATACACGTAACCGGCCCGGATGTTCGCGGCGCGGAAGTCGTTGAACGCAATCGCGTCGTCGATCTCGAGCAGGCGGGCCTCAAGTTCAGCGTTCGTCTGACCTTGCCTCGCCAAAGCGGCGAGCGTGTTCACCAGGTGTGCTCGCTCCTTGTCGAGGAGTGCGCGTTCAGCGGCGAGTTCTTGTTCGACCTTCGCCTGCTCCCGTAGTTCGGCGCGGCGGTCCCGCTCGGCTTCACGCTCCTCCTGCTTCTTCATGAGCCAGTCCGACGTAAGCTCAAGCTCGCGCATCCGGAGCGAGTGATATTCCCGGCTGATCTCCATCTCCATGAGCGCCGCAAACCGAGCGATCGCGTCTCGTGAGGCCTCGACGCGGCGCTTCGCGCGCGCGAGATTCCCTGCGCGCAGCGCTCTCAGCGCGTTGTCGACCTCGGCGTTGTAAGCCCTGAGCATCAGCTTCGACAGGTCGCCTGACAGCTTCTTGCCCTGCGCGAGCGAGTTGTTGAAGGTGAACAGCTCAGACTTCTCGATTGCCTTGCCTGACTTTATGAACTGCAGTGTCTCGGCAGAGATGTCGTCGAGGCGCTCCTTATACGCGGCGGCTGTGTCGAGGGGGTGGTTGTATCGGTAGATGCCGACATCTTGAAGAATGTCGAGATCGCTCTCCCTCGGTGAGGGTTCGGCAGCATTGACGCTAAGCCGTGCTCTGAGGGCCGCAACCTCGGTGTCGAGCGCTGCCAGGCGCTCGCGGTCGGATTGCTCGGAGCCGTCGGCATCGGGCTCCGGCTCATCAGAGACCGACAGATTGCTCCGCTCCGGGTCATTGGTGAGGGGTGGCGTCTCGGGTAGCCATAGCTGCCATCCCGCGGGAGGCTCCGGCCAGGACGGGTCGGGTTCCCATCCAGCGGGAGGAACCCACCCAGCTGGTGGCTTCGGCCAACCTGGAGGCGGATTGAACTCCACGTCAGGACACCTCACGCACGGCGCACGCCGGTCGTGGCGACGGGCACTAGCCCCATCGGGTTCTTTGATACGACTGCCCCCAAGTGTTCAAGGGTCGCAGCCGGAACGACGCCTGTGAGGTCCAGTTCGGCGAACCCGTCTCGAGAGACCGTCGCGACGACGAACGGGACATAGGTCAGCTGGCCCGTCGCTGGACTTGTAGTCTCCGTGCCGACCTCGAGAGAGATGTTCCGGATGATCCCTCGCCTGTCGGCCTCGAATACCTCGTGCAGGGAGCGAAGAGCAATGTTGTGGACAATGGCCGCGTAGCGCTCCTTGAGTTCCTTCTGCGAAGCAGCCACCGGCGACACCTCATCCGATGCCTTGACGTATCGGTAGTGTTTCGCGGTCGGAACGATGTCGGGTCCTGGGATGCGGACGCGGAGGCCTAGTTCCGCCGTTGAGGGCTCGAAGCTGGCTTGATGCTCAACCTCGAACCACTCGGGGTAGACCGAATTCGCAAGAACGATGCCTACGTACTCCTGGACGGCCTCGACTGTGCCGTATGCGAGTCCGTTGATGAGTTCATCAAGCTCCGCGTTCTGCTCCGCGGCTTGCTTCTCGCGCTCCGCGCACTCTTCCTCGTACTGAGCCGTTGCCTCGGCAAGCTGTGCGAGACGGGTGCGTTCGGCTTCCTCGTAGGCTGCGGCTTGCGCGGCTCGTCGAGCCGGGAGGGTCTCTGTAGCGTCCTTCCACGCGTAGTAGTCAGTTGCGTACTGCTGCTCAGCTGCGGCCGCAGCTTCCGCGGCTTTCTGCTTACGGCCGAAGAGCCCCTTGACTGGCGTTGGCTCCTGCTTGACAGGCAGCGGTGGCTCGGGGATTGGCGCCGGTTCGCGGGTTGGCACCCGAAGCGCGACGTGAGGGAAGGGCGGATGCTCGGCCGTCGTCCGCAAAGTCTCAAGATCGACGAAGTCGTCGACAGCGAGCGTTGCACTCAGTAACTCGTCGAGTTCGGCGACGCGATGTGCGACCTCCTCCGTGAGGGCGGAGGCCTCGGCCTGCCGGGCGGCGACGTACGCAGCCGCTGCTTCCTTCTCGAGACGTTTCCTGTCAGCCTCTGACGCGCGCGCCGCGGCGACCTGCGCTCGTTCTGCGCTTCGTTGCGCCGCCTGCGCTCGCCTCAGATCTGCTTCGTAGGCGCGCTGGGCCGCGCGTTGACGCTGCTCGGCCAGCCGCGCCTGGTGCTGAATCTCAGCGAAGAACCCCCGTCGTCTCGCCATCAATGACCTCCCCAGGTGTCGTCAGCTTCAGACTCCGCGCTTCAAGTACAGCTTCTACGTACGACTGAAGCCTGCGCAAGCAGTCTCGGTCTCTCACCACGACGCTCCAGCCCCCATTTTGGGGAACGTTTGCAGTGGTTGACGCCGGTGTGCGCGATACCGACCCGCGTCGCGCCCCGCGCGACCGCCGCGGTACCAGGTGAGACCTAGGATCTGGACGATGGCCATGAACGTTCAGGCGGCGTACGCGGACCGCGCCGATGAGTACATCGCGCTCCTCGGCTCGATGCAGAGCGTGCATCCTTCGGACGAGCACCTGGTTTCCGGGTGGTCGGCCCAGGTCGAAGGCCTCGTTCTCGATGCAGGCTGCGGTCCGGGCCACTGGGCGGGCCATCTCGCAGCGCAGGGCGTCCGCGTGCTTGGTATCGACCAGGTCGCAGCGTTCCTCGAACACGCTCGCGCCGCACACGAAGGCGTCTCCTTCCTTGAAGGCAGCATCGACGAGCTGCCTCTCGCAGATGGCAGTGTCGCCGGCGTGCTCGCCTGGTACTCGCTGATCCACCACGATCCCGACACCATTCACCGCGCACTCGATGAGTTCGCGCGCGTTCTCGAGCCTGGCGGAGCGCTCCTTATCGGATTCTTCGTCGGCGCCGACGTTGAGCCGTTCGACCACGCCGTTGTCCGTGCTTGGCATTGGTCACCCGATGCCTTGGGGGAACGCCTTGCCGCGGCGGGCTTCGAGGTCATCGAGACGCATACTCGGTCCGTCCCGCAGCCGCAGCCACGGCCGCACAGCACGATTCTTGCTCGTCGATCAATCTGATCGTTGACACTCTCGACGCGGGTGGTAGACGCCCTGTCGGTGCTCGATGGTGACGGGTGGATGACTTCCGCCAGCCGTTTCGCACAAGCCGGTGCCTCGGCCTGCCTCCTAGCCGGAGGGCGAGATGAAGGTTCCTTGGTGGAATCGGATCTGGAGTTCTCCGTCGCGCATGGTCCAGAGAGAGGAATGGCGACTGTCGCCCTCTGGCCTCGAAATGACGTAGGTGACGAGGGTGAACCCAGGAGCCACCGACTGAAAGGCCCACTCACTCGTAGCCGGAGTGTCGCGGTCCGGTTCATGAGCCAGCGCGGCGATCGTCTCGTCGCGCGACCACAACCTCCCTGAGCGGCCGACTTCGACGAACTCTGGATGCAAGAGTTCACCCAAGAGTGCCGAGTCGCGCCGCACGGCTGATGTCAGCAGTTCGATTTCCGCACGCCGGATCTCATCAAGCTCCATGCAGGAAGATTCGCACAAAGGAGCAAGGAACTGACGAGAGTCTCCTACGCCCCGCCGGTGTAGACGAACGCGACCCGGGCCGACCCATCCCGCGAAGGTGCCACCGGTTCCGCAGCGCACCGGGATGCGCCACGGCATCCCCGGCGCCGAGTTCCCAGATCCCGAGTCCTTCGATCTCGAGCGCGATGGTGCCTTCGATGACGTAGTGGATGACTTCGCCATCCGTCTCGAACCAGTCCCCGACCTGCTCGCCGGGGCGGATGACGTACTCCTGCAGCGAGGTCTCACCGGCGTGGATGACGCGGGTGTGGGCGGTGTCGGATGCCTCAGAGACCGGCACCCACGTGGCATCCGCTGCCCGCGAGACGTGGACGACCTCGGGTCGGGGTCAGTGGGGAGGAGCGCGGAGGGCGAGATGTCCAGGGCGTTCGCGATCCGGTACAGGGTCAGCAGCGACGGCATCGTCTGGCCCGACTCGATCTGGCTCAGAAACGGCTGGCTGATCTCGGCTGCCGACGCGAGCGCCCGCATCGACAGCTTCTTCTCGGTGCGCGCTTGCCGCACCTGTCGCCCGATGCCGACACCGATCTGCGTCTCATCGGATGCCGCACTCGGCCCGTCGGCGGACGTGCGAGCGGGAGTGGACACGGCTCCAGGATACGGCGCGGCCCGCATCCGCCCCGCGTGGCTACTCGGAGGTGAGGGAGCCCACGAGATGGGCGATGCCATAGTCGTAGGCGTCGTCGAGATCACCGCCGAGGCGGAAGGCGCCGGCGAGCTCCATCGTGACGAACCCGGTAGCCCACGCCGTCAGCAGCCGCGCGGCGTCGAGTGCGTGCTCCGGGCCGACGGCCGCGGTGGTCGCGCGCAGGACGGGCGCGCTCGTGGCGGCGAGCTTCTCGGCATCCACCGTCGCGCTGAACAGCAGCCGAAAGGCCTCGGGACGCTCGTGGGCGAAACGGCGGAAGACGAGCAGCAGGTCTTCGATGCGCCCGGATGCCGCATCCAGCAGCCCCGTGAGGTCATCTGCGGCCGCACCGCCGACGAGCGCGAGCAGTGTTTCGCGATCCCGCACGCGCTTATAGAGCGAGGGCGCTTTGACGCCCACGTCCTGCGCGACGGCCTGCATCGTGACCGCGGTAACACCTCCGGTTTCGAGCAGACGCGCTGCCGCGCTGACGATCTCGTCGAGCGATGTTCTCTCCGGTGTCGGCATCGAACCTCCAAGGCTACGAACATAAGCTATCATGGCTAACATTCGTAGCTATCCTCGGGAAAGGCCCGCTGTGAAACTCTCCCCTCGCTCCACCGCATCGGCAATGACATCGTCGCCGCCTACCTCATCGTCACCCCCGACGGCATCACGCTCATCGACGCTGGCCTTCCGGGCATGTACAGCGACCTCACGCGCGAGCTGGATGCCCTCGGGCGCTCCCCCGACGACATCCGCGGCATCGTGCTCACCCACGGTGACAGCGACCACGTCGGGTTCGCCGAACGCCTGCGCGCCGAGCGCGGCATCCCCGTGTTCGTCCACGCCGCCGACGCCGACCGCGCTCGCGGTGGCGACAAGCCCAAGACCCCGTGGGCCCGACCCGGATCGGCCCCCTGCTGCAGTTCGCCGCCTACGGCATCCGCAAAGGCATGCGGCCGCACTGGCTCACCGAGGTGCGCGAGATCGCCGACGGTGACACGCTCGACCTTCCCGGACGCCCGCACGTCATCGGAACGCCCGGCCACTCGCCGGGCAGCATCGCCGTCTTCTCGCCCGAGGTGCGCGCCGTCTTCGTGGGCGACGCGCTCACGACGCGTCACGTGTTGACCGGACGCACGGGGCCCGGACCGGCGCCGTTCACCGACGAGCCCGCTGAGGCCCTCGCCTCGCTCGACCGCATCGCAGAGCTGGATGTCGACTGGGTGCTGCCCGGACACGGCCCGGCGTTCCACGGCTCACCGGCCGCCGCCGTCGAGGCCGTGCGTGCGGCGGCGCGGGGCTAGATCCCCGTCAGCACGCTTCTGCCTGGAGTGGCCGTGCCCCGGACCTCACTCGCCCCGGGCGTTGTAGACGAGGGCGTCGCTGGAACCGTAGGCGCGGTAGACCTCCAGGGCCTCGTCGCGGCCGACATTCTGGGTCACCCGGATGCCGCGGGCCTCGAACTGCTCGGCCCAGTCAGCAACCATCGGGCCCTCGTCGAACCCCGAGAGCTCCTCGAGCTCGGGGCCGGATCCGGCGACGACCAGCGACCGCACGCCGCTCCACATCGTCGCGCCGTAGCACTGCACGCACGGGCGCCAGTTGACGACGAGCGAGAGGGTCGCGCCATCAGCGCCGAGGTCCCAGCGGCCGAGGCGCTGCTGCGCGAGGCCGAGCGCCATCACCTCGGCGTGCCCCGACGACTTTTCGGTCGAGAGCACGACGTTCACGCCCGCCGACACGAGCTCGCCGGTGGCGTCATCCACGACGATCGCCGCGAAAGGACCCCCGTTGCCCTCGCGCCAGTTGCGGTCGGCGAGGCGATTCACGAGCGCCATTCGCTCCTCGAGCGTGGGCAGCACAGCGGGCAGCTCATCTGCCTCGTCGACGAGCCAGGTGGGCAGGGTCATGGTGAAGGATGTCGCGATCGGCATGGCTTACTCCGTGGGCGGGGTCGGGGACAGGTCGGGATGCTGCGCCAAGCGCCACACGCGCTGGCGGGTGAACGGCTGGTGGAAGGGTCTGCGGCCGAGCGCTCGGGCGATAGCGTTGCCGATCGCGGGCGCGACGGGGTTGTAGGGTGATTCGCTCATCGACTTCGCCCCGAACGGTCCGACCGTGTCGGAGGTGTCGGCGAGGTACAGCTCGGTCTCGGGTACGTCGGCGAACTGCGGCACCCGGTAGGTGCGGAACACCGCGTTCTGCACGGCGCCGTCTTCGACGAGCACCTCTTCGTACAGTGCGCTGCCCACAGCCTGCGCCGCGCCACCCTCGATCTGTCCCCGCAGCTGGGCGGGGTTCATGACCGTTCCGGCATCCGCCGACTGCACCGACTGCAGAATCCTCACGACGCCGGTCTCGGGCTCGACGGCAACGCGCACCGCGTGCACGTTGAACGCCACGGATCGCAGCGCGCCATCCTCGCCGCCCGTGGCGAACAGGCCGTTCTCGTCGCGTTCCGACGCATCGGCTGCGGCGACCAGGTCGGCGAACGGAACGATTCCCGCGGGCGTTGCGACCCCGGCATCCGTCAGCAGCCCCGCATCTGCGTCGGTGCCCGTCTGCGCGGCGGCGAGTGCCAGCATCCGTGTCCGCAGCGCCTGGCACGCGGCCGCGAGTGCCTTGCCCGCCACGGTGATGCCGGTCGAGGCGAACGCGCCGGTGTCGTGGGCGACGGCATCCGTGTCGGCAGTCCACAACTGCAAGCGCTCGAGCGGCGCCTCGAGCACGGATGCCGCGATCTGGCGCAGCACGGTGGTGGTGCCGTTGCCGAACTCGGCGGTGCCGGTGCGCACGAGGTAGGTGCCGTCGGGGCGGAGCGCGACCCGCGAGCGGGAGAAGTGGCCGCGCGGCGCGATGGTCGCGATCATCGCGATGGCCATGCCCTCGCCGACCGCCCAGCCCGCGGGAGCTGCCACCCCGTTGCCGCGGCGCAGCGCGTTCTGCGCGAGGTCGAGGCACTGGTCGAGGCCGTAGCTGCCGACGATGAGGTCGTCGTCGGCGGGGTCGCCATCCGGATGCAGCGGATCGTCGGCGCGCACGACATTGCGCCGCCGCAGCTCGAACGGGTCGAGGTCGAGCTTCTCGGCGAGCATGTCCATCGCCGACTCGACGCCGAGCATCACCTGCCCGAGCCCGTACCCGCGGAACGCGCCCGAGGGCACATTGTTCGTGTAGACGGCCTCGGCATCGACCCGACGCACCGGCGCTCGGTAGACCGTGGTCGATTCGGCGACCCCGTGGAACATCACGCCGATCGCGTGGTTGCCGTAGGCGCCCGTGTCGCTGAGCACGTCGAGCTTCATCGCGGTCAGGGTGCCGTCGGCATCCGCTCCGAGCGCCACCGACACCCGCATCGGATGCCGGAGAGATGCCCGCGTGAACTGCTCGGTGCGGCTGAATTCGTAGGTCACGGGGCGTCCAGTGCGCAGCACGGCGAGGGCGACGAGGTCTTCGGTGAAGATCTCTTGCTTGCCACCGAATCCGCCGCCCACGCGCGCGGCGAACACGCGGACCTTCTCGCGCGGCAGATCGAACACGTGCGCGAGTTCGTCGCGGGTGAGGAACGGCACCTGCGTGCTCGACCGGATGACGAGCCTGCCGTCCTCGTCGAGCCAGCCGACCGCGCCGTGCGTCTCAAGCTGCGCGTGCGTGACGCGGGAGGTCTGCCACGTGCCGTTGACGGTCACGGCGCTCGCCGCCAGCGCCGCATCGACGTCACCGCCATGGCGCTCGTGCGCTGCCGCGACGACGTTGCGCGACGCATCCGTCACGCGGTCTTCGGGCGTGCGGTCGGGATGCAGCAGGGGAGCGCCCGGGGTGCGGGCTTGTTCGGGATCGAAGACGGCGGGCAGGATGTCGTACTCGACGTGCACGAGCCGGGCAGCAGCGTCGGCTGCGGCGGTGGTCTCGGCGACGACCGCCGCGACCCGCTGACCGATGAAACGCACGGTGTCATCGAGCACGCGGGTGTCGTCGGGATCGTCGGTGCGGTGCTCGTGGCGCGCGGTCGAGAACCGGGTGGCGGGAGCATCCTCGTGGGTAAGGACCGCGACCACACCAGGGATGGCGAGGGCGGCATCCGTGTCGATCGACACGATGCGGGCGTGGGCGTGAGGCGAGCCGACGACGCGCAGCACGAGAGTGCCGGTGACGGGTTCGTCGAGCGTGTACGGCTCGCGGCCCTGCACGATTCGGCGCGCGGCCTCGGGGATCACCGACGTGCCGATGCCACCGGCGGTGGATGCAGCGGCGCTCCCGGTCTCGCGCACCGGTCCGAGGACGGCTTCCGTGATCGCCTCGCGGATCGGGCGGTAGCCGGTGCAGCGGCACAGGCTCCCCTTCATGCGGCGGTCGAGCTCGGGCAGATCGTCGGCGGTGAGGGTGGATGCCGTCACGGCCATACCGGGCGTGCAGAAGCCGCACTGGAACCCGAAGTGTTCGACGAGCTGCTCCTGAACCGGATGCAGGTCATCGCCGGGCGCGAGGCCGCCCGCAGTCGTGACGGTCGCCCCATCGAGGCGCTGGGCCGGCACGATGCAGGAGTGGACGGGCTCGCCATCCACGATCACGGCGCACGCACCACAGTCGCCGGCGTCGCAGCCCTTCTTGACCTCGGTGTGCCCATGCTCGCGAAGGAATGTGCGCAGGCACTGACCCGGAGCCGGGTCGCCCTCGAGCTCGGTGCCGTCGACGGTGAGTCTCATGCGTCGGCCTCCTTCGCGAGGTCGGCGACCAGGCGTTCGGCGAGCACGGCGGTGACCGCGCGTCGCCAATCCGCCTCTCCGAGCGCGTCGGTGAAGAAGTCGGTCGGGCTCGTGACATCCGTGCGCAGCTGCGCGGGGTCGGGAAGATCGTCGTACCGGAAGACATGGGGGACGAGGGTGGATGCCGTCACGGCGACCACGGTCGAACCGTCGCGTTCGCGGCGCCCGCTCACGACGATGCCAGAGCGGCCGAGCTCGGCCAGCGCCATCTTGTGCAGACTGACCCGGGCCCGCATCGCCTCGGTGGGCACCTCGAGTGCGCGCAGCACCTCGCCGGGCTGCAGCGTGTTGCGCGCCTGCCCCGTCACGAACTCTGCGACCGGCTGCCGGCGCTCACCGCCGTCCGGTGTCCAGATCACTGCTTCTCCGTCGAGCGCAGCCAGCAGGGACACCATCGCTGCCGCGGTAAACGACTGACAGACGTTGCCGCCGACCGTCGCGGTGTTCCATACCTTGAACGACATGAGCAGGGCGTGCGCCGCATCCGGGATCGCCGCCGCCGCGCTCCAGCCGTCAGGAACCGGTGCATCGAGCTCTCCTCGAGACCACGCGACGAAGCGCGCGATCGTGCAGGTCGCGGCGATGCGAAGCCCGGCATCCGTGATCTCGACATCCGGCCAGCCCATCCGGGTGATGTCGACGAAACCGGTCACCTCGGGCTGCGGTTCGCTCATGAGCCACGTCCCGCCCGCGAGGATCCTCTCCCCCGGCGCGAGCGCGAGGTCTGCTCGGGTGTGGGCGAAGCGGTAGGAGGTGACAGACGTGACGTCCATCGCGCCCTCCCTCCAGCAGCCGATGTTGACTCAGCGAACACTCCGAGTGAATCAGGCGAGGATTTCGCGAGTGTTTCGCCGCGGCTCGTGCCAGGCTAAGCGAGTCGAGAGGAACCCGGATGCTCATCACCGGAATGGTCTTCGCCGCGCTGGCGGGGCTGCTGCACGTCTACATCTTCTGGCTCGAATCCCTCGCGTGGGGCAGCGCTCGCAGTCGGGCGACCTTCGGGGTGCGTAATGACGCCGAGGTCGAGATCACCCGCGCCTTCGCGTTCAACCAGGGCTTCTACAACCTGTTCCTGGCGATCGCCGCGATCCTCGGCATCGTGGTCGCCGCCGCCGGATCGGTGGCAGTCGGCGTGACCCTCATGCTCGTGGGAACCGGGTCGATGCTGGCCGCCGCCCTCGTCCTGTTCGTCACGTCGCCCGACAAGCGTCGCGCCGCGACCACGCAGGGGCTCTTCCCGCTGCTGGCCGTCATCAGCCTGGTGATCGCCCTGGTGATCGGCTGACGCGGGACTAAAACGCGACACTCTCGACGTTGTGGTTCGGGTGCGCTCGTCCCGGGTGATCCTCGAAGAGCGCCGCACCCGACATCCGTACAAAGGAGAATCATGCGCGCACTCGTGCAGCACCAGTTCGGCGACCCGGCAGAGGTCTTGGCAGTCGAGGAGGTCGACCTCCCCGAACCGGGACCCGGACAGGTGCGCCTGAAGGTCGTGCTCAGCCCCATCCACAACCACGACCTGTGGACCGTCAGCGGAAACTACGGCTTCAAGCCCGAGATGCCCGCCCGCGCCGGTACCGAAGCGCTCGGCACCGTCGACGCGCTCGGTGAGGGCGTCGACGGACTGACCGTCGGTCAGCGCGTGGTCAGCGCCAGCACCTTCGGGGTCTGGGCCGAATACGTTGTCGTGCCCGCACGCGCCGTGGTTCCCGTGCCGGATGCCGTCACCGACGAGGCAGCCGCGCAGCTGGTCTCCATGCCGGTCAGCGCCATCAGCCTCCTCGAGTACCTCGACGTGAACGAGGGCGACTGGATCGTGCAGAACGCCGCCAATGGCGCGGTCGGCCGCATCGTCGCGCAGCTGGCCGCGGGCCGGGGCGTCCGCGTGCTGGGCCTCGTGCGTCGCGCCGCAGGCGTGGAGGAGTTGGCTGCTGTCGGCATCCACGATGTCGTCGCGACGGATGACGAGAACTGGCGTGAGCGCGCCGCCGAGATCACCGGCGGCGCATCCATCCGCGCCGGTGTTGACTCGGTCGGCGGTGCCGCCAGTGGTGAGGTCACCTCGCTCCTGGGCGAGAACGGTCTGCTCGTCGTGTTCGGCGCGATGGCGTCGCCGACGATGGAGATCGCCTCGGGCGACGTCATCTTCCGTCAGCTGACCATCCGCGGATTCTGGGGCAGCAAGGTCAGCGCCGCGATGGACCCCGCGCACCGCGTCGAGCTCATCGGCGAGATCGTCCAGCGCGTCGCGCAGGGAAACCTCGACCTGCCGGTGTCGCAGATCTTCTCGCTGGAGCAGATCGCCGACGCCTCGCGCGCCAACTTCGAGCCCGGCCGCGTCGGCAAGGTCCTCCTGCGCCCGTAAGGCTGGCTGAGGTGAGGCCGCCGCCGAGTTCGAACTCGACGGCGGCCTCACGTCTGCATCCGGGGTGTCGTTTGGCTTTCGGGTCGGTGTCAGAGTTCGAGCTCGACGGCGGTCTCGAGCGCAGCCTCGATCGACCGCATCCAGCCCGCCTGCAGGTCTGCCTTCGTGCCCGAATAGAGCGATGCGCCATCGACGAGGTTGCTCGAGCACGCGCACACCATGCCCGCGCGCAGGCCGCGGAGGCGCGCGACGATGTAGAGCGCGGATGCCTCCATCTCGACGTTCAGGATCCCCATTGTGTTCAGCTGTGCGATCCACTCCGGGGTCTCGGCGTAGAACGCGTCATCGCTCACGCTGATCCCGCGGAAGGAGTTGGTTCCCGCGGCGCCCGCAATGCGCTCCGCGTGACGGGCCAGCGCGGTGGTGAGCTCCAGGTCGGGGACCGCGGGGAAACCCTTCGGAAGATAGGCATCCGTCGTCCCGTCGTTGCGGAAGCTGCCTTCACTCACGAGCAGGTCGCCCGGCGCAATGCCCGGCTGCAGGCCCGCCGAGCTGCCGACGCGGATGAACGAGGTCACGCCGACGCGGGCGAGCTCTTCGACCGCGATCGCGGTGGAGGGGCATCCCATACCGGTCGAGGTCGCCGTGATGTGGCGGCCCTTGTACCAGCCAGTCATGGTGCGGTGCTCGCGGTTGTGCGCGACTTCCTTCACGTCGGTGAGGAACTCGGCAACCAGCGGCACCCGGAACGGATCCCCGGGAAGCAACGCGACGCTGGAGACCTCGCCGGGCGCAATCGCGATGTGATACTGGCGGGCGTCGAGCCCTGCTGCTGACTTGTCGACGACGGACATAGGACCTCCTGGGTTCTGAGACGATCGGGTCGTCGCAGTCCCCGCCCTGGCGCCAGAGCCATGGTTGATAGGACGTGCTCTGCGAGCGAGCCTACCCACGCGCTGTTTCGCGGCTGTTTCTCGCTGCGGCAAGACCCCCGGTACGCTCGCCGGCATGACGGCGTGCGGAATCGTGCTGGCCGCTGGTGCGGGAACCCGCTACGGACAGCCGAAGGTGTTCGCCCGCGATGCGGTCGGGACGCCGTGGCTCGTGTCGGTGGTCGCCGCGCTCCGGGACGGCGGGTGCGACGAGGTGCTGGTCGTCATCGGCGCCGAAGCAGTTCGGGCGCAACGCCTGGTTGCCACCGTCGACGGCGCCCGGCCCGTGGTCGCCACAGACTGGGACACCGGGCTGTCAGCATCCGTTCGCGCCGGGCTTGCGGCGGTAGCCGCGACCGATGCCGACCTCGCGGTGATCGCCCCGGTCGACGTTCCCGGGATGCCCGCGTCGGTCGTGGCGCGGGTTCTGCAGGCCGCGGTCGGGCCTGGCTCTCTCGCGCGGGCAACCTACGACGGCCGGCCCGGTCATCCGGTCGCCATCGGGCGCGAGCACTGGGCGCCGGTGTCGGCATCCGTTCACGGGGATTCGGGCGCGAACCGCTACCTGTCGACGCACGCGGCCGTTGCGGTCGAGTGCGCCGACCTCTGGGACGGCGCGGATCTCGACACCCGATAGCGGCGGCATCCGTCCCGATCGCAGGATGGATTGGGGTGGCGGCCTGGTTTCGGGCGCCGGATTGGCGTTTGCTCCTGCGTTCGGTCCGGGATGGGCCGGGGACGGGGCAAGAAGAGTCCGCGATCGCGCAGTGGCGGCATCGTGCCGATCGCAGGATGGATTCGGGTGGCGGCCCGCCTGCGGGCGCCGGATTGGTGTTTGCTCCTGCGTTCGGGCCGCGGCAGGCCGGGCAATGCCGGGAGGAAGCCGTGACCGGTAGCGGCCGGTGTTCGTGCCGATTGCAGGATGGATTGCGGTGGTGGCCTGGTTTCGCGGGTCGGACTGGTGTTTGCTCCTGCGTTCGGGCCGCCGGACCGGTCGGTGGTCGAATGGGACGGGCGACTCAGGTGCGGAGAACGACGTTGATCGGGTCCTCGCCGCGGCGCATCCGTTCAGCCTGTGTGCGGACGAGCGCGGCGATGCGCGGCCGCATGGCAGTCGACGCGCCTCCCACGTGCGGGGTGAGCAACAGGCCCGGAGCCGCCCACAGCGGGTGATCGGCCGGCACCGGTTCGGGGTCGACCACGTCCAGCGCCGCGCGAATGCGGCCAGCGTGCAGGTGGCGCAGCAGCGCGTCGGTGTCCACGAGGCTGCCACGACCAACGTTGACCAGCAGCGCGGCATCCGGAAGCGCGGACAGGAACGCGTCGTCGACGAGCTTTGCCGTCTCGTCGCCACCGGGCAGCGCGAGGATGACGATGTCGGTGTTCGGGAGGAGTGCCGGCAGGTCTTCCAACGCGTGGACGATGGTGTCGTCCTCGGTTCTGGCGTGTGTCGCCACCGCCTCAACGTGGGCCTCAAACCCGCGGAGCCGCGTCGCGATGGCCTTGCCCACGCCGCCGAACCCGATGATCAGGACGCGCCGGTCCGCGAGGCTCGGGATGGGCGCGTCACCCTCCCGAGGCCCGGCCCAGCGGCCTTCGCTCTGCGCCGCGACGAAGCGCGGAATATCCCGCTGGGATGCCAGGGTCAGCGCGACCGCGAGCTCCGCGGTCGACCCCTCGTGCACGGATGCGGCGTTCGCGTACACGATCCCGGGCGGCAGAAAGCGGGCGGCAGCTTCATAGCCGATCGACTGGCTCTGCACCAGACGCACCTCGATGCCCTCGAGCCGCGCCAGCACGCGGGGACTGCGGAGGTACGGCTGAACCACGATGTCGAACGCCGTGCGCGGCGCCGTATCGCCCATGTCCCACCGCACGACCTCGACGCCCGGAAGCCCCGTGAGGTCTTCCTCGAGCATGTCGTCGGGAACGGAGATCACCAGAGTGCGCGCGTCGGAGTCCACCCCTTCACGCTACCCAGCGAATGCCGATACTGACCGCCGCCCGCTTCACAGCGCGTTAGTAGCGCAGCGACAGGGCGAAACGGCAGGTCAGGCGGCGGCGCTGACGACGGCGGAGATCGCCGAGGTGAAGAAGGCCAGGCCATCGGTCCCTGAGCGCATCGCCTGCCGGGTGTCGGGGCCGAAGCCGGCCTCGACGGCGTGCTCGGGATGCGGCATCAAACCGACAACGTTGCCGCGCTCGTTCGTGAGCCCGGCGATGTCATCGAGCGAGCCGTTCGGGTTGAGGCCCAGGTAGCGGAACGCGACGAGTCCCTCGCCCTCGATCCGCTCCAGCGTCTCGGTCGAGCAGATGTAGCCGCCATCCGCGTTCTTCAGCGGGATGACGATCTCTTGCCCGGCCTCGAAGCCGCTCGTCCACGCCGTGTCGGCGTTCTCGACGCGCAGACGCTGATCGCGCCGGATGAACTGCTGGTGGGCGTTTCGGATCAGGCCACCGGGCAGGAGGTGTGCTTCGACGAGCATCTGGAAGCCGTTGCAGATGCCCAGAATCGGCATCCCCTTCGCGGCAGCATCCGCGACCTCACGCATGATCGGCGCGTGGGCAGCGATCGCTCCGGCGCGCAGGTAATCCCCGTAGCTGAACCCGCCGGGAAGGACGAGGGCGTCGACGCCGCCCAGGTCGTGGTCGCCGTGCCACAGCGCCACCGGTTCGGCACCGGCGACACGGATGGCGCGCTGTGCGTCGCGATCGTCGAGCGAACCGGGGAAGGTGATGACCCCGATGCGGACGGTCACTCGATGACCTCGATGCCCACGACATCCTCGATCACGGAGTTGGAGAGGATCTCGTCGGCGATGCGCTGCGCCGTCTCGAGGAGTGCGTCATCGACCTCGCCCTCGACCGTCAACTCGAAACGCTTGCCGATGCGGACGCCGGCGAAGCCGTCGATTCCGAGGCGGTTCAGGGCACCGGCAACAGCCTTTCCCTGCGGGTCGAGCAGCTCGGCCTTGGGCATGACGTCGACGACGATGGTCGGCATGGGGAGCTCCGGATGTCGAGGGAGGGGCTGGACCAGTCTACCGAGGCGTTCGAAGCCGCCGCGGACGGTGCGTGATCAAAACGTTATCCGAATTCGTGGGAGCGCTCCCTTGACGCCGTGGGAGCGCTCCCGTACCGTAATCCGCAGTCGTGGGAGCGTTCCCACAACTGCCAGGGTTCCGCCCTCCCTCGGTACCCAGGCACAAGCCAACGGGTGTCTATCGGGCATCCATCACACAAAGGAGTGACTGTGTCATCACGTGCCTTCCGTCGCAGCGCGATCGTGGCCGCCGCCTTCGGCGCTTCCGCGCTCGTCCTCGCCGGCTGCTCGGGCGACGGCGGGGGATCGGAAACCGTCAACCCCGACGAGCCGATCACCCTCACCGTCTCCACCTTCAACGACTTCGGCTACACCGATGCACTCCTGCAGGAGTACATGGATGAGAACCCGAACGTCACGATCGTCCACAACATCGCCGCAACCTCGAACGATGCGCGCGCGAACTACTTCCAGAAGCTCGGCAACACCGGCCTCGCCGACATCGAAGCAATCGAGGTCGACTGGCTGCCCGAGGTCATGGAGTACTCCGACCTGCTCGCGCCGGTTCCCGCCGACCTCACGAGCCGCTGGCTCGACTGGAAGGTCGAGATGGCGACCGACCCCGATGGCAACCTCATTGGGTACGGCACCGACATCGGGCCCGAGGCCGTGTGCTACCGAACCGACCTGCTCGAAGCCGCCGGTATGCCCACCGACCCCGACGCCGTCGCAGAACTGCTCACCGGTGACTGGGACACCTACTTCTCGGTCGGTCAGCAGTACGTCGACTCCACCGGCAAGGCCTGGTTCGACTCGGCCGGCGCCACCTACCAGGGCATGATCAACCAGGTCGAAGCGGCTTACGAAGACCCCGCGACCGGTGAGATCATCGCGACCACGAACCCCGAGGTCGAGGACATCTACAACGCCGTGCTCGACGCGAGCGCCACGCAGTCCGCTCACCTCCAGCAGTGGGGCGACGACTGGTTCGCCGGCCTTGCCAACGGTGACTACGCCACGATGCTCTGCCCCGGCTGGATGCTCGGTGTCATCTCGGGCAACGCGCCTGACGTCACCACGTGGAACGTCGCAAACGTCTTCCCCGGTGGCGGTGGCAACTGGGGCGGTTCGTACCTGACCGTTCCTGCCAACGGCGCCAACGTCGCGGCAGCTCAGCAGCTTGCTGACTGGCTGACCGCTCCCGACCAGCAGATCCAGGCTTTCGAGAGCGCGGGAACCTTCCCGAGCCAGGTCGAGGCTCTTGCTGACCCGGTGCTGCTGGACTCCACGAACGAGTACTTCAACAACGCTCCCGTCGGTGCGATCTTCACGGATCGTGCGAACGCGGTGGACGTCGTGCCGTTCAAGGGCCAGTACTACTTCCAGATCAACGACGCCATGCAGCAGGCGCTGACCCGTGTCGAAGACGGCACGCAGAACCCGCAGCAGTCGTGGGACCAGTGGGTGTCTGAAGTCGACCTGATCGGCTGATAACCCGGCTGCGGGCTCGGCGGTTTCCGCCGGGCCCGCAGCATCCCCCTCGATCTCAGGAAGCTCTCGTGACCAGCACACTCGCCCGCCCGGCATCCGATGCCCCGGCGCAGACCCCCGGCCGCTCGCCCCGGCGAATCGGCTTCGGGCACCGGCTCAGCCGGTGGGACCTGAAGCTCTCGCCCTACCTCTACATCTCGCCGTTCTTCCTCCTCTTCTTCGTGGTCGGGCTCTTCCCGATCGCCTACACCGCCGTGATCTCGTTCATGGACTGGGACCTGGTCCGCAACTCCGGCGAGTTCATCGGCTTCGAGCAGTACACCTGGGTTCTGTCGAACCCGAAGTTCTGGATCGCCCTGCGCAACACCTTCAGCATCTTCTTGCTCTCGAGCGTGCCGCAGCTGATCATCGCGATCTTCATCGCCGCGATGCTCGACCAGAACATCCGCGCCAAGACCTTCTGGCGCATGGGCGTCCTGGTCCCCTACGTCATGGCACCGGTTGCGGTAGCCCTGATCTTCAGCAACATGTTCGCCGACCAGTACGGCCTCGTGAACAACTTCCTCGCCTCGATCGGGATCCCCGCGGTTCCGTGGCACTCGGATGCCTTCGCCAGCCACATCGCGATCGCCACGATGGTCAACTTCCGCTGGACCGGGTACAACACCCTCATCTTGCTTGCTGCCATGCAGGCGATCCCGCGCGACTACTACGAAGCCGCGACCGTGGACGGTGCCGGACGCATCCGTCAGTTCTTCTCCATCACGGTCCCGAGCCTGCGGCCCACCCTGATCTTCGTCATCATCACCTCGACGATCGGTGGCCTGCAGATCTTCGATGAGCCGCGCATGTACGACCAGTACGGCACCGGTGGGCCGAACTCGCAGTGGCTCACGATCACCCTCTGGCTCTACAACATCGGGTGGGGAGAGTGGAACTTCGGTCGCGCTGCGGCGCTGGCCTGGATCCTGTTCCTCATCATCCTCGTGATCGGTGTGATCAACCTGGTCGTCACGCAGGGCGTCGTGCGCACCGAAGGCAGCCGCGGCCAACTCACGCGCCGACAGCGCAGGGAGCAGAGCCGCGCGGCCCGCGAACGGCTGGCTGCAGACTCCGTCGCAGCCTCGACACCCAAGGAGGACGTGCGATGACCGCCGTCGAGCCGATTCCTGTCGCTCCCCACGACGAGTTCCCGCCCGAGGAACGGAAACCGCGCCGCCGTCGCGGCATCCGGGGGCAACGCCCCGGATGGGTCACCTACGCGGTGCTGGGCGTGTTCCTCCTCGGCTGCTTCTTCCCCTACTACTGGTCGTTCCTCATCGGGTCCGGTGACTCGAGCACGATCCGCGACCCCAACATGTCGTGGATCCCCGGCGGCAACTTCTTCGCGAACGCCGCAGCCGTCGTCTCCAACCCGGCAGTGAACTTCTGGCTGGCCCTGTGGAACAGCATCTGGAGCTCGGTGGTCATCGCGGCATCCGTCGTGTTCTTCTCGACGCTGGCCGGATGGGCCTTCGCGAAGCTGCGCTTCGCGGGAAGCCGGTGGCTGCTGATCTTCGTGATCGCCACGATGGCTGTTCCGACCCAGCTCGGTGTCGTGCCGCTGTACATCCTGTTCGCTGACCTCGGCTGGACCGGACAGATCGGCGCGATCATCGTTCCGGCCCTCGTCACGGCGTTCGGTGTGTTCTGGATGACGCAGTACCTGCAGCAGGCGGTGCCCGACGAACTGATCGAGGCGGCCCGTGTCGACGGCGCAAGCTCGTTCCGCACGTTCTGGACCATCGGGATGCCGGCGGCTCGTCCCGCCGCCGCAATGCTGGGACTGTTCACCTTCGTGACGGCGTGGAACAACTTCTTCTGGCCGTTCATCGTGCTGGACCGACAGAACCCGACGCTTCCCGTGTCGCTGTCGCTCCTGCAGTCCAACTACTTCGTCGACTATTCGATCGTGCTCGCCGGGGTGATCCTCGCCACGATCCCGCTGCTGATCCTGTTCATCTTTGCCGGCAAGCAGCTCGTGAGCGGCATCATGGCAGGAGCAGTGAAAGGCTGAAATGACCACCGACTTCTCGACCGAAACCGTGGCTACGGCATCCGTGCCGGCGCGGCCGTTCCCGACGAACTTCCTGTTCGGCGCGGCGACTGCGGCCTACCAGATCGAGGGTGCGGCCCACGAAGACGGACGGCGCGATTCGATCTGGGATGCCTTCAGCCGCGTTCCCGGAGCGGTGATCAACGCCGACAACGGCGACGTCGCCTGCGACCACTACCACCGGTATCGCGAGGATGTCGCGCTCATGCGCGACCTCGGGCTGCAGACCTACCGCTTCTCGACCTCGTGGTCGCGGATCCGCCCCGACGGCGGCCCGCTCAACCCGAAGGGCATCGACTTCTACAAGCGCCTGGTCGACGAGCTGCTGGATGCCGACATCCTGCCGTGGCTCACGCTGTACCACTGGGACCTGCCGCAGGCGCTGCAGGAGCGCGGCGGGTGGGCGGTGCGCGACACTGCCGACCTGTTCACCGAGTACGCCCTCGATGTGCACGATGCCCTCGGCGACCGGGTCAAGGTCTGGACGACGCTCAACGAACCGTGGTGCTCGTCGTTCCTCAGCTACACCGCCGGGATCCATGCACCCGGACGGTTCAGCATCGCGGAGGGCATGCTCGCCTCGCACCACCTGCTTCTCGGCCACGGCCAGGTCGTGCGCGAGCTGCGTGCTCGCGACGAGTCGCTGAACCTCGGGATCACCCTGAACCTCACGGTTGCCGACCCGGTGACTGACGCTCCGGCTGACCTGGACGCTGCCCGTCGGATCGATGGTCAGTTCAACCGGTGGTTCCTCGATCCGATCTTCCGTGGCGCGTACCCCGCAGACATCGTGGACGACATCCGTGCCGTCGACGCTGCCGCGGTGGCCGAATGGGAGGGCGCAGTTTCGGACGCCGACCTCGCCGTGATCTCGGCTCCCATCGACAGCCTCGGGGTGAACTATTACCACGGTGAACTGGTCGGTGGCACGCCACCCCTGGTCAGCCCCGGAGGCGGCGAAGCGCCGACCGACCGGGCGACGGCATCCCCGTTCCCCTCGCACGACGGCATCTTCTGGCACGACCGGGGCCTGCCTCGCACCGCCATGAACTGGGAGATCCAGCCCTCGGGTTTGACGACTCTGCTCCGCCGGGTCTGGGACGAGTACGCCCAGGCGGCCGGTGTCACGCTGTACGTGACCGAGAACGGCGCTGCCTTCGACGACGTCCGGGTGGACGAAAACGGCATCCCGCGCGTGCACGACGCCGCGCGCGCAGCCTTCCTCGAGGACCACCTCGCGGCGATCCTCGACGCGGCGGAATCCGGCGTGGATGTGCGCGGGTATTTCTACTGGTCACTCATGGACAACTACGAGTGGGCGTGGGGATACGAGAAGCGGTTCGGTATCGTACGAGTCGAGTACGACACGCAGGAGCGGGTCGTCAAAGACAGCGGTGCCCGGTACCGCGAGATCATCGCAGCGCGGACGCTGCCCGAATCGCCCTAGGCGAGGCTCCGCGCAAGGAAGGTACCCACGTGGACGGTGGAACGATGAGCGACGCCGTCGCGGGCGATGGGTTCGTCCGGGAGATCCCGTTCCGCGGTGCCGCGACGATCGAGGAGGTCGCGGCCGCGGCCGGTGTCTCGCGCTCGACCGTGTCGCGGGTCGTCAACGGCTCCACGGCCGTGAGTCCCGCGGCCCTGGATGCCGTCAACCGCGCGATCGCGGAACTGAACTACGTGCCCAATCGTGCTGCCCGCTCGCTGGCCAGTCGGCAGACCCGCGCCCTGGCGCTGGTCGTCCCCGAAGACACGACGCGCTTCTTCGGCGACCCGTTCTTCGCGTCGATCGTCTCGGGGATCAACGCCGGGCTGCGTTCGTCGGACTACGTGCTCAACCTCTTCATTGCCAGCGACGACCCGGGCGATAAGACGACGAGCTACCTGCGCAGCGGCAGTGTCGATGGGGCGCTCATCGCCTCGCACCACACGAGCGATACGTTCATCGACCGGATCGCCGCCGCCGTTCCCGTCGTCTATGGTGGGCGGCCGGTGCGCGAGCGTGGAACCGACTACTACGTCGACGTCGACAACGTCCGCGCCGGCTACGACGCGACCCGCTATCTGATCGAGCAGAGATATGCCGACATCGGCACGATCACCGGACCCCTGACGATGCCCGGTGGCGTTGACCGCCTCACCGGCTTCCGACAGGCACTCGCCGAGGCGGGACTCCCCGAGGGTGCGCTCGCCGATGGCGGGTTCACGACAGACGGCGGGGCCACCGCGATGCGCCGCATCCTGGATGCCGGACCCCCGCCGCGTGCCCTCTTCATCGCGAGCGACCTGATGGCTCAGGGGGCGATCTCTGTGCTTGCGGGGGCGGGCCTGAAGGTGCCGACGGATGTCGCGATCATCGGCTTCGATGATTCACCCGTCGCCGAGACGGTGAGCCCGCCGTTGACGACCATTCGGCAGCCGTCCTTCGAGCAGGGCGAACAGATGGTGACCGTGCTGCTCGACCTGCTCGCGGGCGGAACCCCGCCGCACGCGACGATCCTCGAGACGGAACTGATCGTTCGAGAGAGTTCTTAGCTCGCGGCGCCAACGCCGGGAGCGAGTCCTAGCTCGCAGCGCCAACGCCGGGAGCGCGTCCTGACGTCGCGGCGCCGGTCAGGCGAGGGTGAGCCGGTCGATGAGTTCGCGGTACTTCGCGGCAGTCCGCTCGACGATCTCCGCCGGCAGCTCGGGCGGCGTTCCGGTCTTGTCCCAGGCTGCCACGAGCCAGTCGCGCACGATCTGCTTGTCAAAGCTCGCCATGCGCTCGGACGGGGTCGTGCCGGTGCGCCACGCCTCGACATCCCAGTACCGGGATGAGTCGCTGGTGAGAACCTCGTCGGCAAGGACGAGCTCGCCGTTGCGGATGCCGAACTCGAACTTCGTGTCGGCGAGGATCAGCCCGCGCGCCGCAGCGGTCTCGGCCGCGCGCCGGTAGGTCGAGAGCGAGAGGTCGCGCAGCTGTGCCGCCCGGTCGGCGCCGACGAGCTCAACGGTCTGGTCGAACGTGATGTTCTCGTCGTGTTCGCCCAGCGGTGCCTTGTATGCCGGGGTGAACAGCGGCTCGGGAAGTCGGTCCCCGTTGCTGAGCCCCGCCGGCAGCGCGATGCCGCAGACCGTCCCGCTCGCGGTGTACTCGGCCCACCCCGAACCGGTGAGATATCCCCGCACGACGCACTCGACCGGCAGCATCTCGAGCCGGTGCACGAGCATGGCGCGGCCCTGGACGGCATCCGGGATCTCGCTCTGGTCGCCCGCGAGGTGATTCGGCACCGGTTCCCCGCCGTCAGCGCCGCCGAGTTGTTCGAACCACCACAGGCTGAGCGCGGTCAGCAGCGCTCCCTTGCCGGGGATGCCGGGCTCGAGCACGTGGTCGAAGGCGCTGACCCGGTCACTCGCGACCACCAGCATCCGGGCGTCGGCCTCGTCGTCGGGAAGGTAGAGGTCACGGACTTTGCCCGAGTAGACGCGATGCCATCCGGGCAGCGAGACGGGAGCGCCGTGATCTGTCACCCGAGCATTCTCGCAGGTCGGCGGCCCGCGCCCCCGCCCGGTTACAGGCGCGCGAGCGACGCGATGTCTTCGCTGAACTCCGCCGCCGCCTCCGGTGAGACTGTCGCGCGGGTGGACTCGAGAGCCGAGAGGTAGTCATCGGTTTCCAGCCCCGCTGCCGACTCCCCGTCGCGCATCGCCCGCCCCAGCGCTTCTTGCGATGCGCGCCGCGCCGCGTACTCGATATCTGCCGGGGTCAGACCTTCGCTTGCCTCGACGAGTCGCGGCAGGTCGAGATCACCGAGCGAGTCGGTCGGGATGTACCGCGTCCAGATCGCTTCCCGAGCCTCGGCATCCGGCAGGCCGATCGGCAGCACGTAGTCGAAGCGCCCGTGCCGGAGGAAGGCAGCATCGAGCGCACGCACGAAGTTGGTGGCGCACACCAGCAGCCGGCCCGGGCGGTCACGGAACTCGGCGATGAGCTTGAGCAGCTCGTTCGTCACGCCCTGCGTCGGCGACGGCGGCGTGCCGCCGCGCCGGGACGCGATCTCTTCGACCTCATCGATGAACACGACGGCGTGCTCGAGCTCGCCGATCTTCTCGAACGAGGTGCGCAGGGCGCTGGCCATCCCGCCGGGGGCATCACCCAGTCGCGAGGGGAACAGTTCGACAAAGGGCCAGTCGAGGCGGGAGGCAACCGCGCGAGCGAACGTGGTCTTTCCGGTTCCGGGCGGGCCAAAGAGCATGACAGCTCGCGGCGCGACAACACCGAATCGGGCGGCGAGCTCGGGTTGCGCGAGCGGGGCGACGAGTCGCTCTTCGAGCAGATTCTTCTCCTGTCGCATCCCCGCCACCGCGTTCCACAGGTCCCGGGGGAGGACGCGCCCGCCGACCTCTTTGAGCAGATCCAGCTCCCGCCGCTGTACGGGGAGGCGTCGCTCGAAATAGCGCAGGTGACGCTGCTCATGGAAGCCGTTGTGCTCCAGGTGGGATGCCCCGCCGCCTTCCTCGGAGACGAGGGCCGACAGGGTTCCCAGACCCAGAGGTGCCATCCGCCGCTCGAGCGCGTCGAGCAGCTCGCCCGCGACTCCCGGGTCCACCTCGTCGTCCAGAGCGAAGAAGACGAGCCAGCCCTGGGCGTGCGCGGCCCGGCCGACGGCAGCGCCGACGACCTCCTCGCCCACGACCGCGACGATGGCCACGTCTTCGCGGCACGAGGCGATGACTTCGGCGAGGGAGTAGACAGCGCCGCCGGACCCTGCCACCGACTGCCACAGGCGCACGACGCCGTCGATGTCATCGGCGTGAGCCTCGCGCACGCGCGGGCGCTGACGGATGCGGACCATCGGTGACCTCCCCAGTGAGCCGTGGCATCCGCGGCGGACGGCGGAGCTGAGCCGATCTTCGCGGGTCAAAGCGCCGCGTGTCTACCGCCGGGCTGATCGATCCACGTTCCGGGGGTTGCTCAGGGCCACGCTTTCAACGTATAGTCCATGTGGACTAGCCGATATGGACTAAACAGAACGGACGAACCCGGTGAGCACCGCGCAACCTTCTCTCACACCCATCGCGATCATGGCGTTGGCGCTGCTGCGCGAGGACGACATGCATCCCTACGAGATGATGCGACTGCTTCGTCACCGCCGCGACGACCGCATGGTCAGCGTGACCAACGGCACGTTCTATCACACGATCGCGCGCCTCCAGCGGGCGGGCCTCATCGACGAGGTGGGCAGTGACCGCGACGGCAACCGGCCCGAGCGCACCACGTACACCCTGCTTCCCGCGGGCGCCGAGGCGGTGCGTGAGTGGCTCCGTGCCGAGTTGCCGCGCGTCGATCACCCGATCGAGTTCCGCGTCGCCCTGGCCGAGGCGCACAACCTCGAACGGGACGAGGTGATCGCCCTCCTCCGCGAGCGCGTCGCCCAGCTCGACGCCGACTACGCGGAGCATCACACCGGCCTGGCCGCTGCCCGTGCCGACGAGGTGCCCGAGCAGTACCTGATCGAGGTTGAACGGCAGGAAGCGCTGCTTGCTGCGGAAACCCGCTGGCTCCACCAGATCATCGATCGCCTCTCCGGCCCGGGCTACGCCTGGGGTGGAGATCCGAAGCCCCACGAAACTGTTTACCGCGCACAGAGAGAAGCTGCCCGCTCATGACCGAAACCACCAGCCCCGCGGCGCCACCGGCATCCGCCGCACCGACCCGGAGCCCGTGGCCCGCGCTGTTCGCGCTGGTCATCGGCTTCTTCATGATCCTGGTCGACACGACGATCGTCGCGGTCGCCAACCCCGCCATCAAGGCGGCCCTGGACCCCAACACCACCAACCTCGACAACGTCGTGTGGGTCACCTCCTCCTACCTGCTGGCCTACGCCGTGCCGCTCCTGATCACCGGCCGCCTGGGGGACCGGTTCGGACCCAAGACCATCTACCTCATCGGGCTGGTCATCTTCACCGGCGCGTCCCTGGCCTGCGGCCTCTCGCCGACCCTCGGCGCGCTCATCGCGTGGCGAGCGGTGCAGGGGCTCGGCGCCGCGCTGATGACCCCGCAGACCATGGCGGTCATCACGCGCACCTTTCCCCCGCACCGCCGTGGCGCTGCGATGGGCCTCTGGGGTGCGACAGCAGGTGTCGCGACCCTCGTCGGGCCGCTCGCGGGCGGGCTTCTCGTCGACGGTCTGGGCTGGGAGTGGATCTTCTTCATCAACGTGCCCGTCGGTGTCATCGCGTTCGTGCTCGCGGCGATCCTCGTGCCTCGGCTCGAGACGCATCGTCACCGGTTCGACATCGTGGGTGTCGTCCTGAGCGCCGCGGCGCTGTTCTGCATCGTCTTCGGACTGCAAGAGGGCGAGGCCTACGACTGGGGCGTGATCTGGGGCCCGATCTCGGTGTGGGGACTCATCATCGTCGGCGTCATCCTGCTCGGCGTCTTCATCTGGACGCAGTCGCGCACCCGCAGCGAACCGCTCGTGCCGCTGCCCCTCTTCCGTGACCGCAACTTCTCGCTCGCGAACCTCGCGATCGCGGCAGTCGGCTTCGCGGTGACCACGATGGCGCTTCCTCTGATGTTCTTCCTGCAGCTCGCTCGCGGCCTCACGCCGACCGACTCCGCCCTGCTGTTGATCCCGATGGCGGTGCTGTCGGGTGTGCTCGCTCCGCTGGCCGGCCGCTGGCTGGACCGCACTGACGCCCGATTCCTGCTGGTTCCCGGCATCCTTCTGGTCTCGGTGTCGCTGTGGTGGTACGCCGCCCTGTTGAGCGTGGACACCCCGATCTGGATGTTCCTGCTTCCCTCCGCGCTGATGGGAATCGGCAACGCGGGAATGTGGGGGCCGCTCGCGACCGCCGCGACCAACAGCCTCTCGCCGCGGGAAGCCGGCGCCGGGGCGGGAATCTACAACACCACGCGTACCGTCGGCTCAGTGATCGGTTCGGCAGCGATCGCCGCCTTCATGCAGTCACGGTTGGAAGCGAACCTGCCCGGTGCCGGCGAGAGCGCCGAGAGTTTCGGTGGCGGGGTATTGCCCCCCGCGGTGGCCGAGGGCTTCTCGACGGCGATGGCGCAAACGCTCATGCTGCCCGCTGCCGTCATCCTGATCGCGGTCGCGGCGTCGCTGTTCATCCACCGCAAGCCGCGGCAGCCGGCTAGCTGACGCGCGCGGCGATGTCGGTGCGGAACTGGCCGCCCGCGAGCGTGATCTTCGAGAGCGCGTCGTAGGCGCGGGATCGCGCCTGCGAGAAGTCGTCGCCGACGGCCACGACATTCAGCACTCGGCCGCCGGTCGCGAGGAGTCCCTCGGGTCCGGCGGCCGTTGCGGCATGGGCAAGGTGCACACCGTCGACGGATGCCGCGGCATCCGTGCCCGTGATCGGCCGGCCGACCTGGGGGGCCGCCGGGTAGCCCTCACTCGCGAGCACGACGGTGACGGCCGCGGTGTCGTGGAAGGTCGGCTGAGCCAGATCCTCGAGGTGCCCGGATGCCGCCGCGAGCAGCAGCTCCGACAGCTGCTCGACCAGGCGCGGCAGCACGACCTGCGTCTCGGGGTCGCCGAACCGCGCGTTGAACTCGATGACGCGTACGCCGCGCTCGGTCAGGATGAGCCCCGCATAGAGCAGCCCGATGAACGGCGTGCCCTCGGCATCCAGCTGACGGATGACGGGCTCGGCGACCTCACGGGTCACCTGCTCGACGAACGCCGCCTCGCCGCCCCAGCCCTCATCGAGCCACGGCAGCGGCGAGTACGCGCCCATGCCGCCGGTGTTCGGGCCCTCGCCGCCGTCGCGGAGCCGTTTGAAGTCCTGCGCGGGACTGAGCGCGCGGACGGTGTCGCCGTCGCTGAGAAAGAAGAGCGAGACCTCGGGGCCCGAGAGGAACTCCTCGACGAGCACACCACCGGTGCCGAGGTACTCGGCAGCGTGTGACAGCGCGGCGTCGCGGTCGCTGGTGACGATGACGCCCTTGCCTGCGGCGAGCCCGTCGGCCTTCACGACGTGCGGCGCACCGAACTCATCGAGGGCCGCGGCGACCTCGTCGATCGTCGCGGCGTGGGTTGCGCGGCCGGTCGGAACGCCGGCGGCTTGCATGATCCGCTTGGCGAACGCCTTCGATCCCTCGAGCTGCGCGGCGGCCCTGCCCGGGCCGAACGTCGGGATGCCGCGCTCGCGGAGAGCATCGGCGACACCGGCGACCAGGGGAGCCTCGGGTCCGATCACGACGAGTCCGATCGACTCTGTCTGGGCGAACGACGCGACGGTGACGGGGTCGTTCGGGTCGAGCTCAACGACCGTGACGTCCTGGGCGATGCCGGCGTTTCCGGGGGCCGCGAAGATCTCGTGAGCCTCCCCTTCGCTGCGCAGCGACGTGATGATCGCGTGTTCACGGGCACCGGAGCCGAGGACGAGGATTCGCACCCGGTCAGCCTACCGACCGGCGTACCGTGGAACCGTGCCTCCCAAAATCACGACCGAAGCCGGACGCGCCGCTCTCGGGGCTGTCGCGGAAGGCACGGCCGGTCGGCCTGAGACTGCCACCGCCGTGCGGTACCTGCTGCAGCTGCTCGCCGAGAAGGCTCCCGGCGCGACGGTCGAGGTCCGCGTTCCGCCGTTCGGTGCGACCCAGATCATCGAGGGCCCGCGTCACACGCGTGGGACGCCCCCGAACGTCGTCGAGATGGATGCTCCGACCTTCATCGACCTCGCGACGGGCGTGACCGGGTGGTCGGATGCCGAAGCCGGCGGGTCGCTGCATGCATCCGGTGTCCGCGCCGACTTCTCGCACCTCCTCCCGCTGCGGCCATGAGCCCTGCATCCGTGATCGGCGAGGAGGTCTGACCCGGGCGAGAGGGTGCGAGAATGGACACCATGTCCCCGACGAGCGATGACCACCTCGAGCAGGTGACGGTGCGGCGCAGCCCGAAGTACTCCGTCTTCCTGCTGCTGGGCGGCGCCGTCGGTCTGCTGGTCGCGATGATCCTCACCTTCCTTTTCGATGGGACGACGCAGGAGAGCCCGAACACGGGCCTCGTCTACTCGCAGATGCAGGTCTTCGGTTTTCTGCTGCTGATCTTCGTATCAGTCGGCGTCGCTCTCGGCGGGGCGATCGCCCTCATCCTGGACCGGGTCTACGCGCGCCGCGCCCGCACGCTCCAGGTCGAGCACGAGCGCATCATCTCGGCCGACTGACGCCGGTAGGCTGTTCGGGTGGAGTCCCACCACCCCCCAGCAATCCGTACACCGCGGCCGGTGTCGACACGGCAGCCGGTGACCTCGCGGTCGACCTCATGAAGGCCGCGGTCCGTCGCACCCAGGGTCCCGAAGTGCTCGGCGGCGTCGGCGGTTTCGCCGGCCTGTTCGACGCGTCCACGCTGCGTGCCTACCGGCGGCCGCTGCTGGCGACGAGCACGGACGGCGTCGGCACGAAGGTCGCGATCGCCCAGGCCATCGACAAGCACGACACGATCGGCCAGGACCTTGTCGGCATGGTCGTCGATGACATCGTCGTCGTCGGAGCGCGGCCGCTGTTCATGACCGACTACATCGCGTGCGGCAAGGTCGTTCCCGAGCGCATCGCCGACATCGTGGCGGGTATCGCGCGCGGCTGCGAAGAGACCGGAACCGCCCTGGTCGGTGGCGAGACCGCCGAACACCCGGGCCTGCTCGGGGTGGATGACTACGACGTCGCCGGAGCTGCCACCGGCGTGGTCGAAGCCGACGCCGTTCTCGGTGCCGACCGCGTCGAGAACGGCGATGTCGTTCTGGCGCTCGCCTCGAGCGGACTCCACGCCAACGGCTACTCGCTCGTGCGCCACATCATCTCGACATCCGGCCTGTTGTACACCGACGCGGCAGCGGAGTTCGGCGGCACCTCCTGGGGCGAGGTCCTGCTCGAGCCGACGCGTCTGTACACGGCGCCGTTGCTGCGACTGATCACGCAATCCGGCGGCGGGATCCACTCCCTCAGCCACGTAACCGGTGGAGGGATCGCGGCCAACCTCGCGCGCGTGCTGCCCGTCGGCACCTGGGTCGACATCGACCGCGCGACGTGGGCGCCGCCGGCCGTCTTCCAGGTGCTCGCCGACCGCGGAGGCATCCCGCTCTCAGACACCGAGGCAACGTGGAACCTCGGCATCGGCTTCGTCGCCGTTGTCGCGGCAGATCGGGCAGCGGATGCGGCATCCGCCCTGACGGCGGAGGGAATCGCCACCTGGCAGATCGGCGTCGTTTCGGACGGGGCGCGACCGACCGGCAACTACGTGGAAGGTGCGAAGGGCGTTGACGGCGGCGCCGTGCGCC
Organism: Microbacterium schleiferi; assembly: GCF_015565955.1. Taxonomy (NCBI): domain Bacteria; kingdom Bacillati; phylum Actinomycetota; class Actinomycetes; order Micrococcales; family Microbacteriaceae; genus Microbacterium; species Microbacterium schleiferi. The sequence continues at coordinate 140,951 of NZ_CP064760.1, forward strand.
TGGTCGGATCGTTCGCCGAAGGAGCGCAGTAACACCCCATGTGCGGAATCGTCGGCATGGTCGGGCGGGGCCCGGCTAACCAGGAGATCTACGACGCGCTGTTGCTGCTGCAGCACCGAGGGCAGGACTCGACAGGCATCGCCACGGCGGAACCGAGCGGAGTCTTCCACATCACCAAGGCGCGCGGGCAGGTGCGCGAAGCCTTCCGCACGCGGGACATGCGGTCGCTGCTCGGCACGATCGGGCTCGGACACGTCCGGTACGCGACCAAGGGCACCGCGTCGAGCGAGGAAGAGGCTCAGCCCTTCTATGTGAACGCCCCGTACGGCATCGTGCTGGTGCACAACGGCAACCTCACGAACACCCGCGAACTCACTGACGAGCTCTTCCACAAGGATCGCCGTCACCTGAACACGAGTTCTGACACCGAACTCCTCGTCAACGTCCTCGCCGGTGAACTCCAAGCGACGGTCTCGGGACTCGATCTCGAGCCCGAGGAGATCTTCGAAGCCGTCTCGCGTGTGCATGCCCGCGTCGAAGGGTCCTACGCGGCCATCGCCCTCATCGCGGGCCACGGTCTGCTGGCATTCCGGGACCCGTTCGGCATCCGCCCCCTGATTCTGGGAACGCGCAAGGCCGCCGACGGGTCGTACGAGTGGATCGTGTCGTCCGAGTCGCTCGTGCTCGAAAACGGCGAGTTCGAGGTCGTCCGCGACCTGATGCCGGGCGAGGCGGTGTTCATCGACCTCGAAGGACACCTGCACACCAAGCAGTGCGCGGAGAACCCCCAGCTCGTGCCGTGCTCGTTCGAGTACGTCTACCTCGCGCGTCCGGACTCGATCATGAACGGCATCTCGGTGTACGAGGCGCGGCTGCGCATGGGCGACCGCCTCGCCGACACGATCGGTAAGTACACCCCGGAAGGGGCGATCGATGTCGTGATGCCGATCCCCGACTCCTCACGCCCGGCAGCCATGCAGGTCGCGCGAAAACTCGGCATCGAATACCGCGAGGGGTTCTACAAGAACCGCTATGTCGGGCGCACGTTCATCATGCCGGGGCAGTCGGCCCGCAAGCGCAGCGTGCGACAGAAACTCAACGCGATGTCCAGCGAGTTCAAGGGCAAGAACGTGCTGTTGATCGACGATTCGATCGTGCGGGGGACGACCTCGAAGCAGATCATCCAGATGGCGCGGGATGCCGGAGCGATATCCGTGACCTTCGCCTCGGCGGCGCCGCCCGTGCGGTACCCGCACGTTTACGGCATCAACATGCCGACCCGTCACGAGCTGGTCGCGCATGGGCGTTCCATCCCCGAGATCGCGGAGGAACTGGGAGCGGACTACGTCGTGTACCAGGAGGTCGCCGATCTGAAGGCGGCGATCCTCGAGGGCTCGGATGTCGAGGATCTCGACATGAGCTGCTTTGACGGTCGGTACATCACCGGGACGGTGACGCCGGAATATCTCGACTGGGTCGAGGGCAGTCAGGAGTCCTGAGCCGAGGCGCGATAACCAGACGAGGCGCGCTTAGGCGGTCTCGTCGAGTTCGTCATCCTCGTCGTCGAACTCATCGGCCCACTTGTCGACGTACAGATCATCGTCGGACTGGTGACCCAGTTCCTTCTCGAGCGCCGCATAGTTGACGCTCGGGCTGTAGGACTTGAGTTCGCGGGCGATCTTGGTGTGTTTCGCCTTTTGACGGCCACGCCCCATGCGAGACCCCCTCATTTCTGACCCGCGGGCTGAAGCGCGGGTCTCCGCACTCCGCAGCCCGTGCATTCACGAATCCGGTCTTTCGCCGGGAAGAGTAGCATTCAGAATATCACGGAGCCCTCGAGGGCCCGCGGCTGTGCGCCCTCGGCTCCGCATGTCGAGGAGGGAATCCAGATGGCGGATGAACGGCCGGAGCTCACAACGGCACCCCTGGATGCGGAGGCGGTCCACGGCGCGGTGATCGTCGGGGTTGTTCCCGACCAGCACCCCCGCGTCGTGAAGGAAGCCGCGAAGTTCGCCGCCATGATGAAGGCGCCGCTGGTGGTGGCTCACGTCGACGTCACGCGGTTCGTGACGTACGAGGATCCCGACGGATACGTGCACTCCGCTCCGATCGACGTGAACATCGCGCCCGGCGAAGCGGATCTCGACCTCGTGCGCGCCTCCGTCGCTCATGAGCTGGAGGGGATCGACGTGGAGTGGCGCATCCATCAGCTCGTCGGCGACCCGGCTCTCGCCCTCAAGCAACTCGCCGAGCAGGTCGATGCCCGGCTGCTCGTCGTCGGAACGCGCAAGCGCGGCATCGGCGAATCGATCCGAGAGTTCTTCACCGGATCCGTCGCGGCCCGGTTGGCGCACCGGCAGGCCCGCTCGATCCTCGTCGTGCCGCTGGGCGAACCGGCCTCCGACGACGAGGACCTCTGGCCGACCAGCTGAGGCATCAGGTCTCAGCCGAGACCCGTCGCTGATCCTCGCGGACCGAACGCAGGATCAGCGGGGCGTCGGGCGCCCGCACCCCACCTGATCGCCGGTTTCATCCTGCAATCGGTCCGCCGGGTCGGTCGTCGCTCGCCTCGGCCGCCGCTCGCCTCAGCCGCAGCTCTCCTCAGTTGCGGAGGGTCCGCGTGATGGTGCGGCTCACCTCGTCCAGGCCGGTAGCCAGTTCGTCGACGACGGATGCCGTGAGCGTGCCGCCCTTGGCCACGTGCGTGCGGAGATCTGTCCGCACCTGGGCGCGGAACTCGCTGATTGCGACCTCGGCCCGATGCAGCTGCTCCCGTGAGAGGGAGCGCAGGTCGTCGGTGACATCCCGAACCTGCTGGTTGCGATCCTCCCGCTCCGCGCGGGTCGCAGCGGCAAGGTCTGCGCGCAGGCTCTTCATCGCCTCGCGCACCGATCCTCGCACCTCGTCAGCGATCAGGCGCACCGAGTCGGCGAGGCCCTCCTCGATGTTCTTGAGGTCGCCAGCGCGGGAGGCGACCTCGGCGCGGCCGGCCTCCGTGATCTCGTAGATCGTCTTGCGTCCGTCGACCGACTTGGTCACCAGGCCCTCCTCCTCGAGCTTCGCGAGCCGCGGATAGACGGTGCCGGCGCTGGGGGTGTAGGTGCCGCCGGTGCGATCCGACAGAGCCTGCATGATGTCGTAGCCGTGCCGCGGTCCCTCGTCGAGGAGGGAGAGCAGGTACAGGCGCAGGTCGCCGTGAGAGAAGACGGGGGCCATCAGAGGTCCTCCGCCTCGCTGGCGGTGTCCGCGGACGCCGTGGCGGGGGACCGGCGCAACACCGTGAGCCGGCCGGCAACGGAGTTCGTGCGCACGTCGACGAACGAGCCGCTGAGCTCACCGGTCGAGCCGCTGTAGTTGGTCACGCCGCTGCCAGATCGGGTGACGCCATCGATCTGAACCCGGCCGCTCACGCTTCGCACGACGAAGTTCGCAGGAAGCCCCTCGTCCAGGCGGATCGTCGCGCCGCCGCTGACGGTGTTGAGGCTGATCGCGTGGGCGTTGCCTGTCGTGTCGACCAGCATGTCGCCCGACACGGTGTCGATGGACGCCTTGCGGATGCTCCCTGTCGCGGCGACCTCTCCCGAGACGCTGTTGGCCGACAGGGTTCCGGTCAGGTCACGGATCTGAACATCACCCGATACGGCATTGACCGTCACGTCACCGGTGAGGCCGTCGACGATGATGTCGCCCGACACGGTGTTGAGGCGGGTGTCAGCCTCGAGGCCCGACACGAGCGCGCTCGCATTGACGACACCGAGGTTGAGCGCAACGGAGCGGGGAACTGCCACGCTGACTTCTGCCTTCGGGCCGCCGGAACCGAAGTTGCGGAAGGCCTCGAGGAAGTTGTCCCAGCGCAGTTGCGGGTGGTCGATCTCGACGGCGTCGCCTGTCGCCTCGATGCGCAGGTCCTTGACGGTGACGCCGTAGACCTCGATACGCACGCCCGGTTCGTCGTGCGCGATGACGTCGACTTGACCGCCGACGAGGCCGATCTTGAGAGTCCGCACATCATCGAGGTCGATGACGCGCGTCTCTCCCGGGTGAATGAGCCACTTTTCCAGGGTCATGGTCCGCTCCGTTCCGAAGTCTCAGATCGCGCTATGCCTCAGAGACGCGATATAGCGCGATTTGAGAATAACGCGTTATATCGCGTTGTGCAAGCGTGAGTGATCCGACGTCTTGACAGTGACGCAACGTCAACTTCTAGCGTGGATGCCATGACGGAATGGAGCATTCACGAGGTCGCGCAGCGCTCTGGCGTGACCACGCGCACGCTGCGGCACTACGACGCGATCGGCATCCTGCACCCGACGCGGACCGGCGCGAACGGGTACCGGTACTACGGAGCCGACGCGCTCGTGCGGCTGCAGCGGATCCTGCTGTTGCGGGACCTCGGGCTCGGACTCACCGATATCGCCGATGTGCTCGACGCGCAGCAGGACACCGTGGCGGCGTTGCGCACCCACATCGGCTGGCTTCGTTCCGAGCAGGCCAGACTCGCCCGGCAGATCGCCGCGGTGGAATCCACCATCAACGCATGGAAGGGAGGTGAATCGACGATGACTGAGAACATGTTCGACGGATTCGACCACACCGTCTACAAGGACGAGGTCGAGCAGCGCTGGGGAGCCGACGCGTACGCGCGATCCGACTCGTGGTGGCGCTCGCTCGACGCGGGTCAGCAGGCGGCCTGGAAGACCGAGAGTTCCGCACTCGCCAGGGACTGGGCCGCCGCCGCGCACGCCGGCATCCAGCCGGGCTCAGCCGAGGCGCAAGCCCTGGCAGAACGCCACGTGGCATGGCTGCGCGCCATTCCCGGCACCCCGCGCACGAGGGTGGCGATGCGCTCAAGCCGTATGTGCTGGGGCTCGCGGAGATGTACGTGGCCGATCCCCGATTCGCGGCGAACTACGCGACCGCCGACGGCGGATCGGGTGGAGCGGAGTTCGTGCGCGACGCGCTCACGGTCTACGCCCAGTCACGGCTCTAGCCGCGAACCTCGCGACAACGAACGGATGCCGCGTCCCTCCCCGAGGAACGCGGCATCCGTGTCGGTGGTGCGGTCAGCTACGGCTGCCGCTGATGACCCTGAAGAGGAAGGCGATGAGGGCAATCACGCCGACGATGAGGGCGACCCACAGCAGCCAGTTCAAGGCAGTGTTGAGGCCGCCGACGATAGCCAGGACAACGGCTATCACGATGATCAGGAGGAGTGCGATGTTCATGGGGCCCCTTTCGTTGGACGTCCGCGAGCGTGCGCAACAGTGTGGGCTGCGCTCGCCACGTCGTGACGTTCGCACCTTCGCGGCGGCGTCACAACGGGGTTGTTTCCGGGCAGCGAACCCGGTATGGCGGCGGACGCGGGCGCGGGTGGCGTTAGCCTGAGCGGATGGCGACCAGAACCCGGTTCTCATGGGCCCATCTCGGCCTCGTGTTCGCCGGCGGTGCTGTCGGCACGGCCGCGCGCCTGGCCGTCTTGCTCATCGAGGACCCCTCGGTGCAGTGGCTGTCGATTCCGCTCATCAACATCGTCGGCTCGTTCGTACTCGGGGTGGTGACGGGGCGTGCCGAGAGCCAGACCGACCCCGCCCGAGCCGCGAGGATGCGCACCTTCTGGGGCGTCGGTGTCATGGGTGGTTTCACGACCTACTCGAGCTTCGCCGTGCTCGCCGTGGATCCCTCCCTGATGCCGCTGGCTGTGGTCATCGTGCTCGTCGGACTCGCCGCCGCCGCCGCCGGACTCTGGATCGCCCGCCCCGGCCCTCATCAGCGCGCGGACAGTCAGCATGAGCCCGCTGTTGCTCGCCCTCGGAGCGCTCGCCGGTGGTGTCGGCGCCGCGCTGCGCTACAGCGCCGATGTCGCCATCTCGCGATGGTGGCGGCCGCCGTGGGGAGTGTTCGTCGTCAACATCCTCGGGTCGTTCGCTCTCGGCATCCTGACCGGCTCCGCCGCCGGTGCCGACCTGCAGCTCGTGCTCGGCGGGGGGCTCCTCGGCGGATTCACGACCTTCAGTGCCGTCTCCGTCACGACCATCTTGCTGGCCGAAGAGAAGCGCGGACGGATGGCGATCCTCAACGCTGCGGGGACGCTCCTGCTCGCCCTCGCCGCCGCCGCCGTCGGGCTCATGCTCGGCTCGGCGCTGACGGCAGTGCCGAGCTGATCGGGACATTTCGGGATATCCCCCGGAATCACCGTGCGAAGATGGGGACGATACGCCCACGTATCGTCGCGTCCCGATCGCACCGAACACAGCAAAGGCCCCCGTGTCGAAACTCGCCGTTCTGAGCCTCAAAAACCGCGCCCTCATCGCGCTGGTCACGATCGTCGCAGCGCTGTTCGGCAGCCTCGCGCTCACGAACCTGAAGCAGGAACTGATCCCGTCGATCGAGTTCCCTGCCCTCATCGTCGTGACGACCTACCCGGGAGCGTCGCCTGAAGTCGTCGCGAACGACGTGTCAACGCCGATCGAGACGGCTATCCAGGCCGTGCCCGGTCTCGAGTCGACGACCGCAACGAGCACGACCAACGCGTCCATCGTGCAGGCCTCGTTCACGTACGGCACCGACCTCGGCACCGCCGAGCAGAAGATCACGCAGGCGATCAACCGGATCTCGTCCCAGCTGCCCGAGAACGTCGAGCCCAACGTGCTCTCGGCGAGCATCGACGACTTCCCCGTCATCCAGATCGCCGTCACCGGGTTCGACGATGAACAGACCATCCAGGCGTCCCTCGAATCCACGGCGATCCCCGAACTCGAGGATGTCGACGGCGTCAACGCCGCGCAGATCGTCGGTGGTACAGGGCAGCGGATCACGATCACCCCCGATCCGGCGGCCCTGGCCGAGACGGGGTACTCGCAGCAGGCGATCCGCGACGCTCTCGATCAGAACGGCGTCCTGTTCCCGGGTGGCCAGATCACCGAGAACGAGCAGACCCTGACGGTTCAGACCGGCTCGAAGATCACCTCCGTCGACGCCGTGGCGGCGCTCCCGCTCGTTCCGACCGATGCCGAACAGTTCCAGGCCGGCACGGTGACGATCGCCGATGTCGCGACCGTCGAGCAGGGTCAAGACCCCGTCACGACGATCTCTCGCGTCAACGGCGAACCGGCCGTGACGATCGCGATCACCAAGCTTCCGGCGGCCAACACCGTGGATGTCTCGCACGGCGTGGTCGACATCCTGCCTGAGCTCGAGCAGCAGTTGGACGGCGTCACCCTCACCGTCGTGTTCGACCAGGCCCCCTACATCGAGCAGTCGATCGAGACCCTCGCCGTCGAAGGCGGCTTCGGACTGCTCTTCGCCGTCCTCGTCATCCTGCTCTTCCTGCTCTCGGTGCGCGCGACGCTTGTGACGGCGATCTCGATCCCGACGAGCGTGCTCATCACCTTCATCGGGTTGCAGGCATTCGGGTACTCGCTGAATATCCTGACGCTCGGCGCGATCACGATCTCGATCGGGCGCGTCGTGGATGACTCGATCGTCGTGATCGAGAACATCAGGCGCCACTACGTCGGCAAGGCCGACAAGATGACCTCGATCGTGCGCGCCGTGAAGGAAGTGGGATCGGCGATCACATCGTCGACCATCACGACCGTCGCCGTCTTCTTGCCGATCGCGTTCGTCGGGGACGTGACCGGAGAGCTGTTCCGTCCGTTCGCGCTCACCGTCTCGATCGCGCTGCTTGCCTCGCTGCTGGTCGCGCTCACGATCGTGCCCGTGCTGGCCTATTGGTTCCTCAAGCCCGGCAAGCCGCTGCTCGACGAGGCCGGCCGCGAGATCGATCCCGAGAACCCGGCCGCGCCCCTGGACCGGCTCCAGCGCGGCTACACCCCGATCCTGCGCTGGACCCTGCGGCACTCGTGGGTGACGCTCGGCCTTGCCGTTCTCGTGCTCGTCGGCACCGTCGCCGTCGCTCCGTTCATGAAGACGAACTTCCTCGGCGACTCCGGGCAGAACACCTTCACCATGACGCAGGACATCGGGCCGGCGCCGAGCCTCGAGGCCGAAGCCGCGGCCGCCGAACCTGTCGAACAAGCCCTCATGGGCATCGACGGGATCGAGACCGTGCAGGTGTCGATCGGCTCCAGCGGCAACGCCCTGCGAGACGCGTTCACCGGTGGCGGCAGTGGAATCACGTACTCCATCACGACGCAGGAAGGCGTCGATCAGGTCGCGCTTCGCCAAGAGGTGCAAGACACCGTCGAGGCGATTCCGGATGCCGGAGAGATCACGGTCGCGGGCGGCAACGGCGGGTTCGGCTCGACCGACATCGAGGTCGACGTCACAGCTCCCGACGCCTCGACGCTGCAAGAGGCCACGGATGCCGTGGTCGCGAGCCTCAGCGACCTCGACGACATCAGCCAGGTCACGAGCAACCTGTCGGCATCCTTGCCCTTCATCTCGGTGCGGGTCGACACCGACAAGGCAGCCTCGCTCGGCCTGTCGGAGGTTGCCGTGGGCGCGATCGTGTCCAGCACGATGCAGCCCCAGAACATCGGCAGCGTCGAGGTCGACGATACGTCGCTGACGGTGTACCTGGCCTCAAACGACCCGCCCACGACGATCGATGAGCTGCGCAACCTGCAGGTGTTCACGGCCCAGGGTCCGGTGCCGCTGTCGGATGTCGCCGTTGTCGAGGAGGCCCAGGGGCCGACCTCGATCACCACCGAAGGCGGCACGCGGACCGCGACGGTCACGGTCACACCCGCCACCGACAACCTGGCGCAGGCGACGGCATCCGTCACCGACGCGCTCGACACGGCGGACCTGCCCTCGGCTGCCCGCGCGGAGCTCGGCGGTGTCGCCACCGACCAGGCTGACGCGTTCAGCCAGCTCGGGCTTGCGCTGCTGGCGGCGATCCTCATCGTCTACGTCGTCATGGTCGCCACGTTCAAGTCGCTGCGTCAGCCGCTCCTGCTGCTGATCTCGGTGCCGTTCGCGGCAACCGGCGCGATCCTGCTGCAGGTCGTCACCGGCATTCCGCTGGGTGTCGCCTCGCTCATCGGTGTGCTGATGCTCATCGGCATCGTCGTCACCAACGCGATCGTTCTCGTGGACCTCGTCAACCAGTACCGCGAGAAGGGCCTCAGCGCGCACGATGCGACGATGGCGGGTGGGACCCGGCGTCTTCGTCCGATCCTCATGACCGCGCTTGCGACGATCCTCGCGCTCACGCCGATGGGGCTCGGGATCACCGGCACGGGCGGGTTCATCTCGCAGCCTCTCGCGATCGTCGTGATCGGCGGACTCATCTCCTCGACCGTGCTGACGCTCCTGGTCTTGCCGACGCTCTACAACCTTGTCGAGGGTGCCAAGGAGCGGCGACAGGCCAAGCGCGGTGCGCGCCCGGGACAGACGGATGCCGAGGGCGCACTCGTGCTCGCGGGCGTCGGTGCCGCGGGTGTCGGTGCTGCCTCCGGAAGTGGTGAGGATGTGCCGCTGACGCGCCGTGAACTGCGCGAGCGGGAGACGGCACTGCGGACCGGTCAGATCCCTGTCCAGTCCCCGGCATCCGCCGACGAGGTGGAGTCCGACGAGCCTGCGGTCGACGGGGAAGCCGACCAGTCTGCCGAGCCCACGGGCGCTGAGGCCGAGGCATCCGAGTCAGCCGACACCGACGCCGAACCGACGGAGGCGGACGCGACCGAGCCTGAGGCTGCTGAGCCGGACGCGAACGGTGCTGACAGCGTCGAGCCGGGCACCGCCGAGCCGGAAGCCGACGACCCCTCGAATGCTGAGGCCGAAGCATCCGAGTCCGTTGAGGCCGGCGATGCGTCCTCCGGAGACGCTGGCGGTGACGAGACCGCGCACACGGATGCCGAGGCCGGCGCGAGCGAATCAGCCGATGGCGCCGAGCCGAGCGACGCTGAGCCGAGCGACGCCCCGGCCGGCGATGCCGAAACCGACACGTCGGACGGCGACGAGAACGGTCGTCAGCCCGAGTAGGAGATGCCCCAGCTCACGGTCCAGGTCTCGCCCGGCGCCAGCCAGCGCAGACCGCGACCGGAGTTGAGGGCATCCGGCACGGCGCTCATCGGCTCGATCGCGACAGCCAGTCCGCGGCCCGGGTACCGGTCGGTCGTATACACCTGCACGTAGTCGAGGTCGGGGCCCTGCCAGAGCGTGACGGTGCGGCCGTCCGGCGCGCGGAGGTGGTGGCGCAGCAGTCCGTCGGCATCCCGGGCGATGTCGGTGTAGCAGGTGTTCAGCGAGACATCACCGAGGCGGGCGCCGGCGCGCAGGTCGGATGCCGCATCCACCGGAACTTCGCCCACGGGGATGAGGGCGTCATCGAGCACGAGCATCTTGGCGCCCGGTGAGGTCAGCACGAGGTCGGCGGTCGGAACGTCTCCGATCGTGAAGTACGGGTGGGTGCCGAGGGCGGCGGGTGCCGCATCCGTACCGACGTTCTCGATGACGTGGGTCACCTCGATGCCATCCGCGGTCAGCGCGTAGGTGACTGTTGTGTCCAGCTGGAACGGGTAGCCGCTCTGCGGGAAGACCGTCGCGGCGAGCGTGAGCCGGTCAGCGGTCTGCTCGGCGACGGTGTACGGCATGAAGCGCAGCAGACCGTGGGAAGCGCCGCCGACGGACGGGTCGGTGAGCCACAGCTGGTAGGTCGTGCCATTGTGGCTCCACTTTCCGGCGCGCACGCGGTTCGGCCACGGCACCAGTACGGTCCCGGATGCCGCGGGTGCGGGCATCCCCTGCGGGTACGGTGCGATGAGGTCGACCCCATCGACCGTCAGCCCGCGGATCGTCGCACCCACCTGCGTGAGGTGGGCAGTGATCCGGCCATCAGCGCTCGCGAGGTGGAACTGCTCTCCGGTGGGGTCGTGGCGGGTGTCGGTCATGGGTCCTCCTCGGCGGGCGTCGTGCCCATGCTAGAGCGCGGATGCGGCATCCGTTTGCTCGCCCGGGCGCGTGGTCGGTGCCTGGGTGCGGGGCTTTCCCAGGGTGAACCTGTACGCTTGTTCGGTCGGCTCTGGACATTGCCATGTATGGCGAGTGGGTTTGTGAGTCCTTGGGGCCGATGGTGAGTGCCGATCGGCGCACATGACCATCACATGAATGGCCCCCGGCCAAGAGAGTCCGGGCCTGTCGAGCGCGTCTCGACTGCTGTTCTCGTGCGAGAGAACCCAGGAAGATCACCATGCCCAAGAGCAAGAAGCCGGCCGGCGGCCGCGCAGCCAAGAACTTCGAACCGCGCTACGGCGAGAAGACCTCGTTCCAGGATCGCAAGCGTCGTCCTGGCGCCTCCTCCGCGGGAAAGCCCGGGAGCAAGAGCCCGAGCCACCGCGGCTACCGTCCCGAGACCGCTGAGTCCGGTGGCGAGCCCAAGCGTCGCTGGACGGCGCAGGAGCGCGCGGGTCGCGACGAGGCCCGCGCCATCCGTTCCCACTCGCGCGATGACCGCCCGCGCCGCGATGACCGCCCGCGGGATGACCGTCCCCGCTACGAGGGTCGTTCGGCCCGCACCGAGCGTCCCGCCGGTGACGACCGTCGTCGGTGGGAAGATCGTCCGGCCCGTGATGACCGCCCCCGCTACGAGGATCGTCCGGCCCGCGGCGATCGTCCCCGGTATGAGGATCGGCCCGCGCGTGGCGACCGTCCTCGCTATGAGAGCGGACCCCGCCGTGACGACCGTCCGGCTCGTGACGGGCGTGCGCCCTACGGCGACCGTCCCCGCTACGAGGGTCGTCCTTCTCGTGATGACCGGCCTCGTTATGAGGGTGGTTCGCGTCGGGATGACCGTCCCGCGCGCAACGACCGTCCGGCCCGTGATGACCGTCCCCGCTACAGTGACCGTCCTCGTCGGGATGACCGTCCTGCCCGCGATGACCGCCCGCGCTACGACAGTCGTCCGGCCCGTGATGACCGCCCGCGCTACGACAGCCGCCCGGCTCGCGATGACCGGCCTGCCCGTGACGACCGCCCCGCCCGTGATGACCGTCCGCGCACCGGTCGTGGTGGCTACGGCGAGCGTCGTGACGATCGCGGCTTCTCCGATCGTCCCCGCCGGGATGACCGCTCCCGCTACGAGGACCGGCCGCGCCGGGATGACCGCCCGCGTCGGGATGGCGCGCCCAGCCGATCGGACTGGAACGCGCCGACGCGCACCGCTGCCCACGAGCAGCGTGTCGACGTCGTCCACGAGCGCTTGCAGGCTGACGCCGTTCAGGCGGATGCCGTCGAGGGCGTGAGCTTCGGCGACCTGGGCCTCGGCGAGAACATCGTTCGCGTGCTCGCCGATCTGGGGGCTGCTACGCCGTTCCCCATTCAGGCCGCGACAGTCACTCCGATCCTGGAGGGTCGCGACGTCCTGGCGCGCGGTCGTACGGGCTCGGGCAAGACGATCGCGTTCGGTGCTCCGCTGGTCGAGAGCATCCTGCGCTCGCAGGCGGGGAGCCGTCGCGAATTCGGCCGCGCACCCAAGGCACTCGTGCTGGCACCGACCCGCGAACTCGCGTTGCAGATCGACCGGACGATCCAGCCGATCGCCCGGAGCGTCGGCCTGTTCACGACGCAGATCTACGGCGGCGTGCCCCAGGCCCGTCAGGTCGGCGCGCTCAAGAAGGGCGTCGACATCATCGTCGGGACGCCGGGACGGATCGAGGACCTCGTCGAACAGGGCAAGCTTGATCTCTCCGAGGTGCGCATCGCGGTTCTCGACGAGGCCGACCACATGTGTGAGCTCGGATTCCTCGAGCCGGTTCAGCGCATTCTGCGCCTGACGGCCGAGGGAAGCCAGAAGCTGCTCTTCTCCGCGACGCTCGACCGCGAGGTCGCTGCGCTCGTGGACGAGTTCCTCGTCGAGCCTGCCGTCTACGAGGTTGCCGGCGAGGACCAGGACTCGAGCACCATCGAGCACCGCGTTCTGGTGATCGACCACCGCGACAAGGCCGAGATCCTCACCTCACTCGTCGACCGCGACGGCAAGACCCTCGTGTTCGCGCGCACCCGCGCTTACGCCGAGATGCTCGCCGAGCAGTTCGATGACGCCGGAATTCCGTCGCTTGCGCTACACGGTGACCTCAACCAGGCCAAGCGCTCGCGCAACCTCGAGAAGCTGACCTCGGGCCGAGTTCGCGTGCTCGTCGCGACGGATGTGGCAGCGCGCGGCATCCACGTCGACGACATCGATCTGGTGGTCCAGGCTGACGCGCCCGATGAGTACAAGACGTACCTGCACCGCTCGGGTCGCACCGGTCGCGCGGGTCGCGCAGGTCGCGTCGTGACGCTCATCACCCGTCAGCGCCGCCGTCGGATGACCGAGATGCTCGATCGCGCCGAGATCGAAGCCCCCTTCGAGGATGCCCGCATCGGTGACGATGTGCTGGAGGAGATCGCTGGCCGCCAGCTCGCGGACGTCGACGCTCCTCAGGAGCTCGTCGACGCCTGAGCCCCGCTCCGGCACCTCCCTGCCGCCTCCGGCACCTCCCTGCCACCTCACGGAGGTAGGCAATATCTCCGAGGTAGGACGAATCCCCACCGGATCGTCCTCCCTCGGAGATTTCTCCTACGTCAGCGCGGGGCGTGGGTGACAACACCAGTGCGCGAGCGTTGCGCTCCACCTGCCGCCGGTACCCGTCCGTACCCTCCGGAGGCATCTCCCGGAGGTAGGCGTTATCGCCGAGGTAGAACGAATCACCGCGGGATCGGCCTACCTGCGGGATGTCTCCTCCGTCCGTGCGGGATGTGGGCGACAGCTCGGGGGTGCGCGGGTTGCGCTACACCTGCCGCCGTCACCCTCCCCGTACCTCCCCGAGGTAGGCACTATCTCCGAGGTAGGACTAATCCCGACCGGATCGTCCTACCTGGGGGATTTCTCCTCCGTCCGTGCGGGGAAGGCGGCGCGGCTCAGAAGAGCATGGCGGCGGCATCCGCCCGGCGGCCACGTGAGGTCGTGATGACGGATGCCGCGGCTCGGCGCGCGGCGAGGCCGGGAACCGGCTCGCGGGGTGGCGCCTCTTCTTCGGCATGTCCGGTCAGGCCGTGCACCCGCAGCAGCGGCCGGACGCGTTTGGCGAGCCACTGCCGATACGGCTTTGGTGCATACGCGGCGGCGCCCGGGTAGAGCCCGCGATACGCCCCGACGAGATCCGGATGCTCCCGCTCGAGCCACCGCAGGAACCATTGCTTCGCCCCGGGCCGCAGATGCAGGGCGCCGAACACCACCCGGTGTGCGCCTGCTGCGCGGATGCGCGCGAGGGCGTCATCGAGCGTCGCGATCGAGTCGGTCAGGTGGGGGAGGATCGGCATCAGGAAGACGGTGACGCGGAATCCAGCATCCGTCGCCGCCCGTACTGTCTCGAGCCGTGCCGCGGCGGAGGGTGTCCCGGGTTCGAGCGTGCTCTGCAGCGCGTCATCGAAGACAGCGATCGACATCGCCAGCGACACGTCGACCTCCCGGGACGCCTCCGCCAGCAGCGGAAGGTCTCGGCGCAGCAGGGTTCCCTTCGTGAGGATCGAGAACGGCGTTCCCGCATCGGTGAGTGCTTGAATGATGCCGGGCATGAGGCGGTAGCGGCCCTCGGCCCGCTGATACGGGTCGGTGTTCGTGCCGAGCATGACGGGATCGCCGGTCCACGAGGGCCTCGCGAGCTCTGCGCGGAGCACCTCGGTGACGTTGACCTTCACGATGATCTGCGCGTCGAAGTCGCGTCCGGCATCCAGCTCGAGGTACTCGTGCGTGCCGCGAGCGAAACAATAGCTGCAGGCATGACTGCATCCGCGGTAGGGGTTCACGGTCCAGTCGAAGGGCATCGCTGAACCGCCGGGCACGTGGTTCAGGGCGCTTTTGGCGACGACCTCGTGGAAGGTCATGCCCGCGAACTCGGGTGTTGTCACCGACCGCACGAAGCCACCGAGGTGTTCCATCCCGGGCAGCGCATTGGTATCGCCCGCGCCGATCGCCTGCCCGTTCCATCGCATGCGGATAGTCGAACAAAAATACGACGACGTGTCAACACGCATACGAGACTGGTCGAACGAGAAGCCGAAGCTGGAGGCATTCCACAAACGCGGGACCCAGTACCGCCAACCGTGAGCCGCAATCCCACAGTCGGATCGGAATCTGTCCAGGGCCGGGGCATAGAATCGCGTCGGCGACGGGGCCTAGCCGCTGATTCTGGCAGGCCCGCGCCATCGATGTGGAAGGAAGGGCTCACATGGAGCGCGACATCTACGACGAGGACCACGAGGCGTTCCGCGACGTCGTCAAGGAGTTCGTCAAGCGTTACGTCACGAACGAGGCCATCGCCCGGTGGGATGCCGAGGGCGAGATCGATCGCGACACGATGAAGGCTGCCGGCGAGTCCGGCCTCATCGGTCTCTCGGTGCCCGAGGAGTTCGGTGGTGCGGGGATGCTGCAGGATTACCGCTTCCGCGCCATCGTGATGGAAGAAGTCATCTCGGCCGGGTCGGGGTCGCTGGCCGGTGCGTTCGGCATCCAGGATGACCTCGCGGTGCCCTACCTCGTGCACATGGGGACGCAGGAGCAGAAAGAGAAGTGGCTTCCCGGCATGGCGACTGGTGAGGTGATCGGCGCTCTCGCGATGACCGAGCCCGGCGCCGGCAGCGACCTGCGCGGCATCAAGACGACCGCGAAGAAGGTCGACGGCGGCTACATCGTCAACGGCGCCAAGACGTTCATCTCCAGCGGCAAGACCGCCGACCTCGTCGTCACGTTCGTCAAGACCGGTGAGGGCAACCGGCCGGATGCCTTCAGTCTGCTGCTCATCGAGAACGGCATGGACGGGTTCGACCACGGCAAGAAGCTGCACAAGATGGGCTTCCACGGCCACGACACCGCAGAGCTCTCGTTCAGCGACGTCTTCGTTCCGGAAGAGAACCTCATCAGCGGTCGCGAGGGCATGGGCTTCGTGCAGCTCATGATGAACCTCCCGCTCGAGCGCATGTCGATCGGTGTCGCCGGCGCGGCGGCAGCTCAGGCGGCGCTGGACTGGACGCTCGCGTACACGAAGGACCGCGAGGCCTTCGGTGAGCGGATCGCCGACTTCCAGAACACCCGGTTCCGGCTCGCCGACATGTCCGCGAGTGTCGAAGCGCTCTGGGCATATACCGATCGCGTTATGCGGGCCTACGCGGGCAAGAAGCTCTCGGCTGAAGAGGCAGCGAAGTACAAGTTCTGGGCGACGGAGCGGGAGTGGGAGGTGCTCGACCTCGGCGTGCAGCTGCACGGTGGCTACGGCTACATCACCGAGTACCCGATCGCCCGCGCGTTCCTCGACGCTCGCGTCCACCGCATCTACGGCGGCACGAACGAGATCATGCGCGAGATCGTCGGACGAGACCTCGCCGGCAAGCGCTAGTCACACGCCGCACATACGGATGCCGCGACACCGCCCTCTGAGGAGGCGCGGGTCGCGGCATCCGTCGTTCGCGGCATCCGCCGGCGTGCGCCGCAGAGACTAGACCGGCGGAGCCCAGGGGAAGAAGAGGGCCAACAGCGCCGCGGACACAACCCAGAACAGGACCATGAACACGACGTCGCGGGCGCGGAACGGCACGAGGTGGCGTTCGGTCCGGTCGGGGTAGGCGCCGAAGGCGCGGGAGTCCATCGCGAGAGCGACCCGCTCGGCGTGACGGATGGCGCCGGCTAGCAGCGGGACGATGTAGCTGACCCAGCGGCGCAGACTCGCGATCGGCCCTCGTCCCCGGTGCGCGCCGCGCACGCGGTGAGCCTGGCGGATGATCTCCAGTTCGTGCCCGAACCGGGGGACGAAACGGAAAGCGGCCAGCGCCGTGTATCCGATCCGGTACGGCACGCGCAGTTGCTGGACGCAGGCCCGCACGAGATCAGGACCGGTCGTGCTGAGGCCGGGAATGAGGGAGAGCGCGAGGATCGCCCCGAGCCGCAGGCCCGTCGCGAACCCGATCTGCAGCGCCCCGCTGTAGAGCGTCCACGCGCCGATCTGCAGCACGGGGTGCGTATTGGCGACGAGTGCGGCATCGGTCCACAGCGAAAACCCGAACCCCAGCACGAGGATCGCGCCGGGCACCGCGAGCAGGAGCACGGCTACCGCGCGGATGCTGAGGCTCACGCCGACGATCAGAACGAGGTAGGCCAGCGCGAGGAAGGCGATCGGTGTCGCGAGGTCGCGGACGAACACGAGCAGCACGACCGCGGGAAGGATCGCTGCCATCTTCGCGAGCGGGTTCATCGCGTACAGGAAGCGCACCGCGGAGGTGCGGGGCACCCCGGCGTAGGGGTCATCGGTCACGGATGCCGGGATCACGGTCGACGCGGTCGTCACGACCCACCACCGGGAAGGTCTGCTACGCGGGTGATCGTGCGAAGCTCCGGGTGCGTGGCAAGAGAGGTGAGCGCGCGGGCCAGCGGCGGCACCCGCAGACCCGCGCGGGCGATGAGGTCGGCATCCGCGAACACCTCGCCCGGGGTTCCGGTCGCGGTGACGCGTCCCGACTCCATGACGGCGACGCGGTCGGCGTACTCGGCGACCAGCTGCATGTCGTGGGTGACGACGATGATCGTCGTGCTGTCGCGGTTGAGGTCACGCAAGAGCGTGAGCAGTTCCTCAGCACGCGCGCGATCCTGCCCGAACGTCGGTTCGTCGAGGGCGAGCACGGGAGCTCCGGCGACCAGCGCGGTGCCGACGGAGAGTCGGCGCTTCTGCCCGCCCGAGAGGAGGAACGGATGCACCTGCGCCCGCTTCCGCAGTCCGAACCGGTCGAGGAGGGCCAGGGTGCGCCGCTCGACCTCCGCGTCGTCGAGCTGCTGGCGGCGCAGGCCGTGGGCGATCTCGTCGAACACGGATGCCGCGATGAACTGGTGCTCGGGATTCTGGAACACGAACCCGACGTGCTTCGACAGAGAGCGGTCGTCGAGGCGAGCAACGTCCAGGCCGTCGACCTTGACCGTGCCGCGGGGCGGGGTGAGCACCCCCGCGAGGGCCTGGATCAACGTCGTCTTGCCCGCCCCGTTGGCGCCGACGACCGCGAGGAACTCGCCGTCGCGGACGTCGAGCGAGACATCCGTCAGCACCTCGGTCCGGCTGCGTCGAAGGGTAAGACCTCGCACCTCGATGCGGGTGCCGGATGCCGACACCGCGGCCTCCGGCAGGGACACAGCCGCTGCGCCGACTCCGGTCGCCGCGGGTTGACGCTCGAGCGCCTCGCGCAGCTCGTCGGGGCTGATCGGCAGGGGATCGAACAGGTACCCGGCTTTCTGCAGCCGCAGCGCGGCGAGGGTCGAGGTCGGCAACCACACCCCGAGTTCGCGTAGTTCGTCTGCCCGCCCACGCAGGATCTCGTCGGCGGGACCGTCAGCGACCACGACGCCCGCGGCATCCAGCACGACGACGCGGTTCACAAACGCGACGGCAGCGTCGAGGTTGTGCTCGATCAGCACGATTCCCCGGTCACCGGATGCCGCGAGCTCGGCCAGGGCCGCATAGACATCGTCGATCCCTCGCGGGTCGAGGTTCGCCGTCGGCTCGTCGAGCACGAGGAGGGGGGCGCCCATCGCGAGTGCGCACGCGATGGCAAGGCGCTGCCGGCCACCGCCCGACAGCCGATCGGGGTTCTCGGTCCGCCTCTCCCAGAGCCCGACGCGCCGCAGGGCCGACTCGGCGCGGGCGAGAACCTCGGGCACCGGCAGGCGCAGGTTCTCGGGTCCGAACGAGACCTCGTCGAGCAGCGTCCCTGTCACCAGCTGCGCATCGGGGTCCTGGAACACGATCCCGACCTGCGTTGACAGCTGCGCGACGGAGTGCGCCGCGGTATCCATCCCGGCAACCTCGACCTGCCCCGACAGCGTCGCCGGAACGGCGTGGGGGATCAGTCCGTTCATCGCCAGCGAGAGCGTCGACTTGCCCGACCCGCTGGGCCCGAGCAGGAGCACGACGTCACCGCGCGACACCTCGAACGAGACGGATGCCGGCGTCGCGGCATCCTCGCCCTCGTGCGTGATCCCGACCTCGCGCAGGCGCAGCAGCGGTGCCTGCGCGGCCCCGACACGCGCCTCGGGCGTCGCCGTCTCGCCGGGCGAGGGGGCGACGGATGCCGAGCGCGCGGTGGAATCGGGGGGAGCAGTCACGGGTCCTCGTCGGAAAGGGAAGTATGCCCTAACTTAGCTGAACCTAACTCCACGGGCCCCGAGATTCCGGTTTCCGGGTGACCCAGCTCGGAGCATCATGCGCGGCGGGCGACGCCGGCGCGACGCAGCGCGACGCCGATGCCGAGGCCCGCGGCAGTCCAGGCGACGGGGCCTAGTACGGCCACGATCAGGTAGATGATCTGTGCCCACAGCGCGAGGGACGCGAGGTCGGCGGCGAAGGCCACGACAACCGCCACGAGGATGCCGATGATGATCGCCGAGATGAAGAACCGCCACGCGTCCCATACGCGGTAGCGGGTGAGGGCGGCGACGAGTTCCTGGATGCCGCCGAAGAGGATCGCGGTGCCGAGGAACCGCAGTGCCCACTGCGGCGCCATGGCGCTGGCGACCAGGGCTGCGAATACGTGGGTCAGCAACGCGACCCACGGTAGGCGGATGACTTCCTGCGCGATGATTCCCGGCAGGACGTGCGCACCCAGCACGAAACCGTAGAGGATCGGCGCCGTCACGAGGACGAGGGGCGTCACCCATCCGGCGATGCCCGCGAGGAGCCCCGTCGCGACGCCGATTGCGGCGGTCGTCAGGAGCACGCGCGTCGTCAGGACGGAGGTTCGGGCCACCGTATCAGCGTACTGCCGCGTTCGGGACCAAGGTCTCTCAGAGCCGGCGCCGGCGCCTGGTCAGTCGGACACCGGGCAGCGGCGGCGCGGGGATGCGTTCCGGTCCATGGTCGACGACCTGACCGAATCGAGCTGCTGCGTTCTCCCAGTCTTGGCGGGCCGCGACGATCTCGTCGTGGGATCGGCCGACGAAGTTCCACCACATCACGATCTCGTCCGGAAACGGCTCGCCACCGAGCAGGAACACCCGCGCGCCGGTGGTGGATCGCAGGGTGATCGCGTCACGGTGGGTGCCCAGGTACAGCAGGCTGTTCGCATCCAGGGCTGCCGTGTCGTCGGTGGCGGCTCCCGGCGCTCCGTTGACTGTCGCGTCGCCGTCGATCAGCAGCAGCGCATGCTCCCATCCCGTCTCGAGCGGCACGAGCACGTCTGCGTCGGGCGTCAGCTCCAGCTCGGCGCCGACGATCGGGGTATGAGCTGTCGCGGGTGAGGATGCTTCGCCCAGCGTGCCGAGCACGACCGTGGCCTGCGCGCTTCCTGAGGCAGCGGGAAGGTCGAGCACCGGCAGATCCGCGTGCCGCTCGAAGGATGCCTCCCCGAACCGGGTCGCCTCGGGCAGGGCTACCCACAGCTGGAGAGCGTCGAGGTCGACATCCGCATCGCCCACGGAGTACTCGGAGTGGGAGATGCCGGCGCCCGCGGTCATGAGGTTGAGCACGCCCCGGCGCACGATCACGTCGCTACCGACGGAGTCGCGGTGGCGAACCTCGCCGCTGATCGGCCACGTCACCGTCTGGAGGCCGATGTGCGGGTGCGGGTCGACGCGCATCGTCGTGCGCTGCGGTCCGAAGCGGTCGAGAAAGCACCACGCGCCGACCATGGGCAGATCCCGCTGAGGGAGTGCGCGGGACACGTGCATACCGCGCACTCCGCCGAGCGGCACCTCGCGCGCCTCGAGGGTCAGCAGTCGGGGCCCGTCGCAGTCGGCAGCACCTTCCTGGGCGACCGCCGCGTCGGAGTCGAGCCTGGTCATCCCTGGGGCGCTGTGCCGTGCGGCCAGGCGATGTTGAGTCCGTTCACCTCGTGCTTCTGCAGGTAGCGCACGACGAACGAGCACTGCGGCACAACGGTCTCGCCTCGGGAGGCGGCATCGGTCATCGCCTGCCCGATGAGCTCGGTACCGAACCCGCGGCCCGAGAACTCGGAATCGATCTCGGTGTGGGGGAAGACGAGGCGGCCCTGCTCGTCGGCGACGAACTCGGTGAAGCCGGCGAGGGCTCCGTCGAGGCTGATCTCGTATCGTCCCTTGTCGTCGTTGCGCACGACCTTGGGGGTCACATCCGTGTCGGTCATCACCGGTCCTTTCGTTGCTTCCTCCCAACGTAGGTGGGGCCTGTCGTGTTCCGCGAGGGGTTGCGCGAGTGGCCGTTGCCACCCCAGGGTCGGGCAGACTCGGGGGTGACTCCTCCCCCCACGCTCACGGACGCGGTGACCGACGCCGCTCCGGATGCCGTCTACGACGCCTTCGTCGCGTGGGCAGAGGGTCGCGGCATCCGTCTCTACCCCGCGCAGGACGAGGCGGTCATCGAGTTGGTCTCGGGCTCGCACGTGGTGCTGTCGACCCCGACCGGAACCGGCAAGTCGCTCGTCGCCGTCGCAGCCCACACCGCGTCGCTGGCCCGCGGCGGCCGCTCGTACTACACCGCCCCGATCAAGGCGCTCGTGGCCGAGAAGTTCTTCGCGCTGGTCGAGATCTTCGGCGCCGAGAACGTCGGGATGGTCACGGGAGATTCGTCGGTCAACGCCGACGCGGCGATCGTCTGCTGCACGGCCGAGATCCTCGCCAATATCGCGCTGCGGCAGGGCGCGGATGCTGACATCGACGCGGTCGTCATGGATGAGTTCCACTACTACGGCGACCCCGAGCGCGGGTGGGCGTGGCAGGTTCCGCTCCTGCTGCTTCCGCGGGTGCAGTTCCTGCTCATGTCGGCGACGCTTGGCGATGTCGTGCCGATCGTGAGCGACCTCGAGCGCCGCACCGGCCGCGAGGTCGCACAGATCACGGGAGTCGAGCGCCCCGTGCCGCTGCACTTCTCCTATGAGCGGCGCCCGGTCCACGACGTGGTCGAGCGGTTGCTGAACGAGTCCGAGACGCCGATCTATATCGTCCACTTCTCGCAGGCCGCAGCGCTCGAGAGAGCGCAGGCGCTCATCAACACCAAGATCGCCTCCCGCGAGCAGCGCGATCTGATCGCCGCCGAGATCGGCGGGTTCCGGTTCACGACGGGTTTCGGCAAGACGCTCTCACGTCTCGTGCGCGCCGGCATCGGCATCCATCACGCCGGGATGCTGCCCCGCTACCGGCGCCTCGTCGAGACCCTCGCGCAGCGCGGCCTGCTGAAGGTCATCTGCGGCACCGACACGCTCGGTGTCGGCATCAACGTGCCGATCCGCACCGTGCTGATCACGGCGCTCACGAAGTTCGACGGCACCCGGATGCGGCAGCTCAGCGCCCGCGAGTTCCACCAGGTTGCCGGTCGCGCGGGTCGGGCCGGGTTCGACCCCTACGGCAACGTCGTCGTGATGGCGCCCGAGTGGGAGATCGAGAACGCCGTCGCGCTCGCCAAGGCCGGCGACGACGCGGCCAAGCGTAAGAAGATCGTGCGCAAGAAGGCGCCGACGGGGCAGGTCAACTGGGGCGAGGGCT
This sequence comes from Microbacterium schleiferi, assembly GCF_015565955.1. Taxonomy (NCBI): domain Bacteria; kingdom Bacillati; phylum Actinomycetota; class Actinomycetes; order Micrococcales; family Microbacteriaceae; genus Microbacterium; species Microbacterium schleiferi. Next base: position 163,383 of record NZ_CP064760.1, read on the forward strand.
CGTTCGAGCGGCTGGTTGCTGCCGAGCCCGAGCCGCTGACCCCGCACTTGCAGCTCACCGCCGCGATGCTCATCAATGTCATCGGGCGCGGCGGAGACGTCTTCGGCAACGTGCGCTCCCTCGTCTTCGACAACCACGAGTCCCGCACGCGGCAGTACGAGCTGGCACGCCGGGCGCTCGCGATCTTCCGCACGCTGCGGACGGCAGGCATCGTGGATGCCGATGCCGGCGGCATCCGTCTCACGGTCGATCTGCAGCCGAACTTCGCCCTCAATCAGCCACTGTCCCCGTTCGCGCTCGCCGCCATTTCCCTCCTCGACCCCACGGCCCCTGCCCTCGCGGCCCCCGAGCCCCCCGCGGCCCCCGAGCCCCCACGGACGTCGCAGAATCGCACGAACCTCGCAGCCTTGAGCCAGAATCCTCCGAACCTCGCGCGATTCTGCGAACTTCGGATGCCTCGGCCTCGGCGCCGGCCCCGACCGCGGCACCGACGACCGCGGGGACCGGACACTATGCGCTGGATGTCGTGAGCGTGATCGAGGCCACGCTCGATGACCCGCGGGCGATCCTGTCGCAGCAGGAGTTCCGCGCGCGGGGCGAGGCTGTCGCGGCCATGAAGCGCGACGGGCTCGAGTACGACGAACGGATGGCGCTGCTCGAAGACATCACCTACCCGAAGCCGCTGGCAGAACTGCTCGCCCAGTCGTTCGCGGTCTTTGCCTCCAGTCAGCCCTGGGTGCTCGACTTCGAGCTGTCTCCCAAGTCGGTCGTGCGCGACATGTACGAGCGGGCGATGTCCTTCGGCGAGTTCGTCTCGTTATACCAGCTCGCCCGGTCTGAGGGTCTCGTGCTGCGCTATCTCTCGGATGCCTACCGCGCCGTCCGCCAGACCGTACCGGCGGAGGCGCACACCGACGACCTTCTCGACCTCATCGAGTGGCTCGGCGAGCTCGTGCGGCAGGTCGACTCGTCGCTCGTGGACGAGTGGGCCTCCCTCACCAACCCGGTCGACGATCCGGCCGCTCCCGTCGTGCCGCCAGCACCGCCGTCCGTGCTCACCAACCGCCGCGCGTTCACCGTCCTCGTGCGCAACGAGCTGTTCCGCCGGGTGCAGTTGGCGGCACTGCAGGATGACGACGCGCTGGCAGAGCTCGACCCGGGCGTGGACTGGTCGGCGGCGATGGATCGCTACTACGACGAGCACGACGAGATCCTCACCGGCGGCGCAGCGCGCTCGCCGCAGCTGTGCGACATCGACACCGCGGATGCCCACATCTGGCGGGTCGAGCAGATCCTCGACGATCCAGCGGGCGACCACGACTGGCGCATCCGCGCCGAGGTCGACCTGGCGGCATCCGTCGAGGAGGGAACCGCGGTCGTGCGGGTCACCGAGGTGGTGCGCCTGTGAGCGGGGCGCCTGTGAGCGTAGCGCCTGTGAGCGCGAGGGACGGGGCGTCAGCGGCGCCGGATACGGTGGAGCGGTGAGCATGCCCGAGGACCCGTACGCCGACCTGGTGTGGGATCCCGACGAGCTCGCTCCGCCTCCCGACGGCGAGGAGCCTCCCGAGGACTGGGCCCCGCCTGCCGCCGGCATCCCCGCCGCGCCGGCGGCTCCGGCCCGATCGTTTGCGGGAGCCGATCCGCTCGCGGTGCTGCGCGAGGTGTACGGCTACGACGCGTTCCGCGCCGACCAGGCCGACATCGTCGATCACGTCGTCGCGGGCGGGGATGCTGTCGTGCTGATGCCCACCGGTGGCGGCAAGAGCATCACCTATCAGGTGCCCGCGCTCGTCCGCGAGGGCACGGGCCTCGTCGTCTCGCCGCTGATCGCCCTCATGCACGACCAGGTCGAGGCGTTGCGGGCCAACGGCGTCCGTGCCGCAGCGTTGAACTCGACGCAGTCCGCCGCGGAGCGTTCCGAAACCGAGCGCGCGTACCTGAGCGGCGAGATCGACCTGCTCTATGTCGCTCCCGAGCGCCTCTCGGGCGCCGCGACGACCGCACTCCTGCAGCGGGGTCGGCTGAGTGTCATCGCGATCGACGAAGCCCACTGTGTGTCGCAGTGGGGTCACGACTTCCGGCCGGACTACCTCGCGCTCGGTGATCTCGCGGAGCGCTTCCCCGGTGTCCCGCGCATGGCGCTCACGGCCACGGCCACGCGCGAAACCCACCGTGAGATCACCGACAGGCTTCGGCTCCCCGACGCGCGCCACTTCGTCGCGAGCTTCGATCGTCCCAACATCCAGTACCGGATCGAGCCGAAGACCGATGTGCGCCGCCAGCTCGCGGCCTTCGTGCGCGCCCAGCCCGCGGGGTCTTCGGGCATCATCTATGCCCTCAGTCGCAAGAGTGTCGAGCAGACAGCGACGTATCTGAGGAGTCAGGGCGTGGATGCGCTCCCGTACCACGCGGGACTTGACGCGTCGGTGCGTGCCGCAAACCAACAGCGGTTCCTGCGCGAGGACGGCGTCGTGATGGTCGCCACGATCGCATTCGGAATGGGCATCGACAAGCCCGACGTGCGATACGTCGCCCACATCGATCTGCCGAAGTCCGTCGAGGGCTACTACCAGGAGACCGGGCGTGCGGGCCGCGACGGCGAGCCGTCGATCGCGTGGATGGCCTACGGGCTCGCCGACGTCGTGCAGCAGCGCCGACTCATCGACGGTGGCGAGGGCGATCTTGCCCGCAAGCGCCGCCAGCACCAGCACCTGGATGCCATGCTCGCCCTCTGCGAGACCGTCGAGTGCCGCCGCGTGAACCTGCTCGGCTACTTCGGTCAGCCAGCACAGCCGTGCGGGAACTGCGACACGTGCCTTGAACCGCCCGAGACCTGGGACGGACTCGTCCCCGCGCAGAAGCTCCTCTCGACGATCGTGCGGCTGCAGCGCGAGCGCGGCCAGGCGTATGGCGCGGGCCAGCTGATCGACATCCTGCGCGGCGCCGACACCGAGCGCGTCCGGAAGCTCGGTCACCAGACCCTCGCGACCTACGGCATCGGATCCGACCTCTCCGACCAGGACTGGCGCAGCGTCGTGCGTCAGCTGCTGGCCCGCGGCATCATCGTCGCCCGTGGCGAGTACGGCACGCTCGCCCTCGGTGACGCGGCGGCTCCCGTCCTGAAGGGCGAGCACCCCGTGCCCCTGCGGCGCGATGTCGCCGGGCGGGCGAGCGCGGCACGCGTGCGCAAGACGGCCGCCGCGGATGTCGCACCCGCCGACCGCGACCTGTTCGAGGCGCTGCGCGCGTGGCGTGCAGAGACCGCCCGCGAGCAGGGTGTTCCCGCCTACGTCGTGTTCGGCGACGCGACCCTGCGCGCCCTCGCCGCTGCCCGCCCGGCGTCGGCGGCGGGGCTGGATGGCATCACCGGCATCGGTGCGAAGAAGAAGGATGCCTACGGCGACGCCGTCCTCGCGGTTGTGGCAGCCCACGCCTGAGGCAGGCGCCTACGCGTCATCTCTGGCGCGGACGCGCGTGAGGTCGAGGACCCACTCGTGGAACGTGAGCATCCCGCCGCGCCACGGTTCGATTCCCGTGCCGCGCCGTTCGAAACCTGCGCGCTCACACAACGCGTTGGATGCGGCGTTGTCGACCCCTGGGTAGGCGACCACCAGGTCGCGGTCGCCGACTGATGCCGCGCGGTCGATGAGCTGTCCCAGCGCGGAGCCGGCGACGCCACGTCCCTGGAAGGGCAGCTCGACCGACCACCCTGCCTCGTACGCGGGAACTCCGTGATGCTCGGCCTTCCAGAAACCGATCCCGCCGACGGGGCGACCATCCAGGTCGATGCGGACCATGCGCGCTTCTCCGGAGGCGTTGAGCCGAAGGTAGCGACGATGGCGGGCAACGACCTCATCCTCGCTCTCCGGCGCAGGCCCCTAGGCTGGCAGCATGACCCGAGCCGGCACCGCGATCGTCGTCATGGGAGTGAGCGCGAGCGGCAAGTCGGTGGTGGGGATCGAGGTCGCCCGCCGGATGCACCTGCCGTTCGTCGACGCCGACGATCTGCATCCGCCCGAGAACGTCGCGAAGATGTCGCAGGGTATTCCGCTGACAGATGCCGACCGGATGCCGTGGCTTGACCTGGTCGGTGAGCGGTTGGCGCTGCGCTCCAGCGGCGGGGAGGTGCCGGAAAGCGCTCCAGCGGAGTCGGTGGGTGTCGTCATCGCGTGCTCCGCGTTGAAGCGGTCGTACCGCGATCGCCTGCGATCCCGCGCGCCCCACACGGTCTTCATCCACCTCACGGGGATCCCGAGCTCCTGAGCGCTCGGGCTCTTGCGCGCACCGGGCACTTCATGCCGCCGGCGCTGCTGGCATCGCAGCTGGCCACGCTCGAGCCGCTTGGTGACGACGAGGCGGGTGTCGTGATCGACGTGGGCGAGGATGTCGCCACCGTCGCCGAGCGCGCTGTCGACTGGGTGCAGCGCACCGGCAGCTCCTGATGCGGCGTCAGTCCTGAACGCTTCCTGAGCGCCCTGTCGCAACGCCACAATCGCCCCGACCGACGCCGTCGGCCTCAGTTGTAGGCATCGTGAAGCGATTTGGGCTGCCTTTGTGGGATGCCTACCGTGGATTCTGACGTTCTTTCCCCCTCATCGAGAGGTGATTCCATGGTTGACGCTGCCGTCCGTCCATCCGAAACTCCCACCGCTGAACCGCGCATCGACCGAGACCTGGTGACGCAGTTGCTGCTCGGTACGTGGGCTGACACCCGCCGTGAGGCGCGCGAGCTGATCAAGGATCCCGCGTTCTGGCAGATCAGCGGACTGCCGATGCAGGAGCACCGCGAGCGGGTCCTGAGCCAGTTGCATCTGCTGGTCGACGCCGGTGGTTCCCGCCGCGCCTTCCCCAAGAAGTACGGCGGACTGGAAGACAACGGCGCGAACCTCGCGGGCTTCGAAGAGCTCGTGCTCGCTGACCCGAGCCTGCAGATCAAGTCCGGCGTGCAGTGGGGCCTGTTCGGGTCGGCGATCTACCAGCTGGGTACCGAGAAGCATCACGACCGCTGGCTGCCGGGCGTCATCTCCCTTGACCTGCCGGGCGCCTTCGCCATGACCGAGACCGGGCACGGCTCGGATGTCTCGGCGATCGGGACGACGGCGACCTACGACCCCGAGACCGAGGAGTTCGTCATCCACACGCCCTTCCGGGGTGCCTGGAAGGACTACCTCGGCAACGCAGCGCTGCACGGCAAGGCCGCCACGGTGTTCGCCCAGCTGATCACGGGCGGCGTCAACTACGGCGTGCACTGCTTCTTCGTCCCGATCCGCGACGAGCACGGCGCCTTCGTGCCAGGCGTCGGCGGCGAGGATGACGGCGTCAAGGGTGGTCTGAACGGCATCGACAACGGCCGGCTGCACTTCGACCAGGTTCGCATCCCGCGCGAGAACCTCCTGAACCGGTATGGCGATGTTGCCGCCGACGGCACCTACTCGAGCCCGATCGACAGCCCCGGTCGTCGCTTCTTCACGATGCTCGGTGCGCTCGTCCAGGGCCGCGTCTCGCTCGATGGCGCCTCGACGTGGGCATCCGCGCTCGCGCTCACGATCGCCGTCACCTACGGCAATCAGCGTCGCCAGTTCGACAGCGGCGCGGGAACCCCCGAGGTGACCCTGCTCGATTACGGCAAGCACCAGCGCCGGCTCCTGCCCCGACTCGCGCAGGTGTACGCACAGGCTTTCGCTCACGACGAGTTGCTGCAGATGTTCGACGGCGTTTTCAGCGGACGCACCGATACCCCCGACGAGCGAGAAGACCTCGAGACGCTCGCGGCAGCGCTGAAGGCGCTGTCGACCTGGAACGCGCTCGACACGATTCAGGAGGCACGGGAGGCGTGCGGTGGCCAAGGTTTCCTCGCCGAGAACCGCCTGACGGCGCTGCGCGCCGACCTCGACATCTACGTCACGTTCGAGGGCGACAACAACGTGCTGCTGCAGCTGGTCGGCAAGCGGCTGCTCTCCGACTACGCGAAGCAGTTCAAGGACAAGGATGCCGCGTCCCTCGCCCGCTTCGCCGTCGGTCAGACCGCCGGCAATGTCGTCCACGGCGCGGGCCTGCGCCAATTCGGTCAGGTCGTGACCGACTTCGGGTCGACTGCTCGTGCGGTCGAGCGCGGTCTGCGCGGTGACCAGCAGCACGAGCTGCTCGGCGACCGCGTCCAGCAGATGGTCGCCGACATCGCGGGCAGACTGCGCCCGGCATCCAAGATGTCGAAGATCGAAGCCGCTGCCCTGTTCACCGAGAACCAGGCCGAGCTCATCGAGGCCGGTCGCGCGCACGGCGAGCTGCTGCAGTGGGAGGCGTTCACGGATGCCGTGAACCGCATCGAGGATGCCGGCACGAAACAGGTCCTGACGTGGCTGCGCGACCTCTTCGGTCTGACCCTCATCGAGAAGCACCTGTCGTGGTATCTCATCAACGGCCGCCTCTCGACCCAGCGCGCTGCCGCGGTCACGAGCTACATCGACCGGTTGCTGCGCCGGCTGCGCCCGCACGCGCAGGAACTCGTCGATGCCTTCGGCTACGAGCCTGGGCACGTGCGCGCGCCCATCGCTTCGGGTGCGGAGCAGGCTCGCCAGGACGAGGCGGCCGACCACTACGCGCGGCTGGCAGCCGAGGGCGCCGCGCCGGTCTCAGAGAAGGCTGCACGCTCGGCGCGGTGACGCATCTGTCGCTCCCGGCGTATTGCCGAGCTGAGATCAGACGCTCTGATAGCGGGTGAGCCAGCGAACGACGGATGTCGGTGGCGGACTCTAGCCTGGGAGAATGAGTCCCGACGCCGTGCGTTCCGATCTGGTCACCGAGGGCGATGGTCGTGCTCGGTGCGGCTGGGTCGGCGCCGATCCGGAGTACATCCGGTATCACGACGAGGAGTGGGGCCGGCCGCTGCACGGCGACCGTGCCCTGTTCGAGAAGATGAGTCTCGAGGGCTTTCAGGCGGGCCTGTCGTGGATCACGATCCTGCGCAAGCGTCCCCGATTCCGCGAGGTGTTCGGGGGCTTCGAGCCCGACACAGTCGCAGCGTTCGGCGATGACGACATCGCGCGGCTCATGGCCGATGCCGGGATCGTCCGCAACCGCGCCAAGATCGACGCGACGATCTCCAACGCGCGGCTTGTGGCGCAGATGACAGACGGGGAGCTTGATGCGCTGCTCTGGTCCTTCGCCGAGTCCGATGACAAGCGGCCGCGTCCGAGAGTGCTTGCCGATGTGCCGGCGACGACGGCGGCATCCAACGGCCTGAGCCGTGAGCTGCGGCGCCGGGGATTCCGATTCGTCGGGCCGACCACGATGTATGCCCTCATGCAGTCGGCGGGCATGGTCGACGACCACCTCGACGGGTGCTGGCGAGCATCCTGACCCGCGATCCCGCCGCGCCGGATGTTTACAGCGGTGTTTCCGCGTCGGGGTCCGTGAGCTCGGGCGTCGAGAGCGCAACGCCGGTCTCGACCAGGTGCGGGGCGTCATGGTCGACGACCTTCACGATGACGCCTCGGCGACGCAGCTCCGCCACGGTGCGGATCTCTTCCCCGACGTTCCGGCCGAGAGCATGCACGGTGGCCACAACGACGACGTCGCCGCGACGCAGGCGCCCGAAGAGGCGAGCGAGCCGGTCCTCCCACGACTCGAGCGTCTCGGGCGCCGGATGCCGGAAGCCGTCGATGGGCACGCCGAATCGCGTCAGCGCCTCACGCTGACTGACGACCGGCGGCATGTCCTCGCGCGACACCACCACACCGACCAAGCGTGCGTCCGCGGGGCGCGCTCGCCACCAGGCGCTGTCGGCGCGTTGCGGCGCGAAGCACGTCGGGCACTCCGCCGCCTGGTGCGCTGGGGGGAGTGCTTCGACGGGCCCGCCGTGATCGTCAGTCATGGAGGCCTCCACGGCTATTGTGCCTGACGGTTCGAAGGCCGGCGTCGACTGCGCTGTTTCAGTCAGCGCTCTCCAGTCGCAGCTCGACGTTCAGCTGCGAAGCGTCGAGTTCGGCCAGCGCCCGGCGCAGGGCCGCGCTGCCGAACTCGCCGCCGCTGCTGAGTTCGATCAGCCGTTCCCGGCGCACGCGGATGAGCGCGAGTCGCAGCTCGAGGATGTCGCGCGCCTCCTCATCCTCCGCCTCCCCTGCCTGCAGGAACATCGGCCCGACGCGTTCGGTGAACTCCACCTCAAACGGCGAGCCGTCCCGCCGCGTGAGTGACCCGTCCTCCGCGGCCATCAGCGCAGCCTGGTGCATCTCGCGGATGATTCGCTGCTGTTCGGATCTGACCAGGTTCTCGTCGTCCTCGTTCGACACCCGCAGCATGCGGACCAGGGCCGGAAGCGTGAAGCCCTGCAGCATGAGGCTCGTCAGGGCCACGGCGAAGGCGGCGAAGATGAGGAAATGTCGCGATGGCGCATCGGCCGGCAGAGTCTGCGCCGCGGCGAGGGTGACCACACCGCGCATGCCCGACCAGACGATGATCGTGCCGTGCTTCCAGCCGAGCGGCGTCGATCGGTAGTAGTTCAGATCCGACATCCCCGGGTGATCCCGCGGCGGACCGCGGCGATGCGGTGGTTCCACCGCGCCTCGGTCACGGGCCTGCCGCGGCGCCCGAGCTGCTCGGGACCGCCGGCTTCGATCTCATCGATCCGGTCGGAGATGGCGTTCAGGCGTTTTGCGCGCCGCGGGTGCAGGCGCCGCCCCTGGGCCCACACCAGCAGAGCGACGTATCCGGCGCGTACCGCGAGCAGGATGCCGAAGGCCGCCCCGCGATCCAAAGGCCGTGGGCGATGCCGTGGATGCCGTTGGCGGTGCCCTCCACGATCTCGCTCATCTCGAGGCCCATGATGAGGAAGACGCCGCCCTCGAGGATGAGTTCGACGGTGCGCCAGGTGACGTGATCCGACATCCGCTGTTCCGGCGTGAACCAGCGCGCAGCGCCCTGGCCGGTGACGATCCCCGCGATCACGGCGGCGACAAGCCCCGATCCGCCCAGCTCTTCGGTGGGGAGGTAGGCGACGAAGGGAACGATGAACCCGACCGCGGTCGTGGCTGCCGAGCTGCGCAGCCACGACCGCAGCCGGAGATTCGCGTACCCCACGATCGCGCCGATGACGATCGCGATGAAAACCGCCCAGAAGAAGCCGCCCACGGCATCGATGAAGGGTGGCGGCTTTCCCGTCGACGTGATCAGCACGAAGGCAGCGACCGCCGAGTTCAAGATGACGAGCGCGCTCGCGTCGTTGAGAAGGCTCTCGCCCTCGAGCATCGTCACGACCCGGCGCGACACTCCGAGCCGTTTGGCAACGGCCGTCGCGACGGCATCCGTGGGGCTGAGAATCGCGCCCAGAGCGAGTGCCAGGGGATAGCCGAGGTCGGGAATCGTGACGTAGAAGAACGTTCCCAGCACGAACGAGCTGATGAACACGAGCACGACCGCGAGGCCGGCGATCGGCAGCAGGTCGCGGCGGAATTCGACGGCCGGCAGCGACACCGCCGCCGAGTACAACAGCGGCGGAAGCACCCCGACCAGGATCCATTCCGGGTCGACGTTGATGTCGGGAAGGAACGGCAGGTAGCTCGCGACGATGCCGATGAGCACGAGCAGCAGCGGGCCCGCGACCTTGATGCGGGGCGCAACACGCGCCGTCATGGCGACGACGAGCACGCCGCCGATGACAAAGAGGAACGACTCCGTCGTCGTCACAGCAACCCTCGCGCGGCGACAGCGTCGCGCTCCGAAACCAGCTCAGCTATCGACGCGTCGATGCGCGCGCGCGCACGCGCATCGAGCTCGAGTCCTTCGATGATCCGGTAGCCGGCGCCGTCCGATGACACCGGGAACGAGCAGATCAGGCCTTCTGGAACGCCGTACTCGCCGTGGGAGACGACGGCGGCGGAGGTCCAGGCGACCCCCGCGGTCTCATCCCGAACGTGGTCGATCGCCGCGGCGGCGGCAGAACCCACCGATGACGACCCGCGGACCTCGATGATCTCGGCGCCGCGCTTCGCGACGCGGGGGATGAAGGTGTCATCCAGCCACGTCAGTGCCGCATCCTCCCCGCCGAGCCGTCCCGCAAGGGCCGCACGTGCCGGCAACCCGTCGACGAGGGCGTGGTCGACGTCGGGGAACTGTGTTGCCGAATGATTGCCCCAGATCGTCATCCGTTCGATGGCAGCCGCCGGGCGATCCAGAGCGCTGGCGAGCTGCGCGACCGCGCGATTGTGATCCAGACGCGTGAGTGCAGCGAAGCGCTCGGCCGGAACGTCGGGGCGGATGCCGACGCAATGAGCGCGTTCGTGTTCGCCGGGTTTCCCACCACGAGCACACGCACGTCGTCAGCGGCGACGGCACCGATCGCGGCGCCCTGCGGCCCGAAGATCCCGGCATTGGCCTCGAGGAGGTCGGCGCGTTCCATTCCCGCCGTGCGTGGGCGCGCTCCGACCAGAAGAGCGACGGTGCACCCGTCGAAACCCGTGTGGGCATCGTCGGTGACCTCGACATCGGTCAACAGCGGGAACGCGCCGTCCATGAGCTCGAGAGCGGCGCCTTCGGCGGCTCGCATCCCCTGCGGAATCTCCAGCAGCCTCAGCCGCACCGGCCGGTCAGGTCCGAGCATGTCGCCGGCGGCGATGCGGAACAGGAGCGCGTAACCGATCTGCCCGCCTGCGCCGGTGATGGTGACTGTCGTGGGCGTCGCTTCGGGAGCCATGATCCAGAGCGTAGTCTTCGACCGCCGTGCGATGCGGCCCGTTGGTCCCGCCTCAGATGCCGCCGGGACGGTCGCCACGCACGAGATCCGCGGCGATCTCGCCGATCACGATCGCCGGAGCGTGCGTGTGCCCGCGGATGATCGTCGGCATGATCGAGGCGTCGGCCACGCGCAGGCCCGAGACACCGCGCACGCGCAGCTCGGGGTCGACGACGGATGCGGCATCCGACCCCATCCGGGCAGTGCCGACGGGGTGGTAGAGCGTGTGCGAGTAGCGGCGCAGCGACAGCTCGATCCGCTCGGCGCTGCTCATGCGCTCGCCGCCCTCGGGCTGCACCCATCCTCCCGTCGTGACGGCGCCCAGCGATGAGGTGGCGATGAGCCGCTCGCACACCTCGAGTCCCGCCCGCAGCGCTGCAGCATCCGTGCCGTCGACATCGCTCAGGTACGCGGGGTCGATCACCGGGTGGGCATGAGGATCGGTCGACGCCAGTCGGATGCTGCCACGACTGTGCGGGCGCAGCAGGATCGCGCCGACCGTGATGCCCTCACCGGGCAAGGGGACGAGTCCCTCCCCGACGTAGGGCGCCGCGGCAAAGATGATCTCGATGTCGGGAAGACCATCGGGGATACCCGACCGCCCGGCGACGTCGGTGCGGATGAAGCCGTAGGCCTCGGCAACGTTCGAGGTGAGCATTCCGCGCCGGGCGGCGAGGTAGCGCACGAGTTCGGCCGGGCGCTCCGCGCCGAAGAGCGTGCCGTTCGTGGCGGCGGGGGCAAGCCCCGCGACGAGGTGGTCCTGCAGGTTCTGGCCGACCTCGGGAGCGTCCACCAGGGCGCGGATGCCGAGTCCGGTGAGGTGATCTGCCGGTCCGATGCCCGAGAGCATCAGGGTCTGCGGCGTGTTGATCGCGCCGCCGCACAGGATCACCTCGTGACGGGCGCGGGCGTGGCGGGTCGTCCCCGCGACATCGACGTACACCCCGGTCGCTCGCGGCTCGCGGTCGCTGTCGGTCGCGAACGTGATCCGACGTACGTGGGCGTGCGTCACGATGCGCAGGTTCTGCCGTGACGAAGCGGGCCGCAGGTAGGTGTCGGCTGTCGAGGCCCGGGCGCCGCGCCGCTGCGTGACCATCGTCTGCGAGAAGGCCTGCCCGTCCGGGAGGTTCGCTTCGGTGATGTCGTACCCGAGCTCGCGGGCAGCCGCGAGGAACGCGGCGGTGTGGGGCCTGGGGTCGCGTTGGCGTTCGACCGGTTGTGGGCCGGAGCGTCCGAGCGACGCGTCCACGGCATCCTGCACATTCTCGATGCGGCGCAGCACCGGCAGCACGGCATCCCACGACCAGCGCTGGGTCGCAGCCGCTGCCCACTCGTCGTAGTCGGCGGCGAACCCGCGCACCCACATCATCGCGTTCAGCGACGACGAGCCGCCGAGCGTCTTGCCGCGCGGCCAGAAGATCTGCCGTCCCTCGAGTTCGGGTTGGGGGACCGTGTCGTAGCCCCAGTCATATGCGCCGCGGAAGAGTTTCGAGAACGCGGCAGGCACGTGCAGCTCCAGGGCGCGGTCGGGGCCGCCCGCCTCCAGGAGCAGCACCGAGACGCGCGGGTCCTCGCTCAGTCGCGCCGCGAGAACGGCTCCCGCCGAACCCGCGCCGACGATGACATAGTCGGCCTCGAGCTCCGCGCCGCGGCGGCGATCGCGTCGGGTGCGTGTGGCACCGGTCACGACCGGAACGCCGACTCGAGGATGCCGAGCAGAGTCGTCAGCCGCGGTCGGATGCGGAATCGGGTGAGCAGCCGCCCGCCGTCCGCGGCCCCGGTACTGGTGACGAACCACGGCGGCCGGGGCAGCGCCGAGAATGTGCCAGGTCCCACCAGCGACCCCACTGAACGCGGGAACGGTCGGAAGGGGCCGCGCATGACTCCGCGCTCGACAGCGTCGAGGAGCAGAGCGTTGTGGACGACGCCGATGCCGCTCTGGACGTTCTCGAGGGTCCCGCCGGGGTAGGCGCCCCAGGGCATCGTCGGGATGCCGAACGCGACACCGGTCCAGGTGTTGATCGCCACGGTGCCGTAGCGCAGCTCGGCAACCGCGTGCTCGAACCCGTCGCCGAGAGCCGCTTCGGTATCGGGGTCGATGAGCAGGTTGGCTCCGAGGGTTCCGGTGAGCCGGTCGTTCGCGTACTCGACGGCGGCGTCCAGGAACTCCTGGCCGTCGCCGGGGAGGGCGACGACCCCCAGGGCCGGCGCGAAGTACTCCGTCGTTTCCATCGGCGTCGGATCGGCATCCGTGCCCACCTCGATGACGGCACGGGTATGCCCGGCCGACCACTGCGCATCCGGATAGGTGTCGGCGATCTCGGTGAGCCGAGCCTGCGCCCCCGGGTACCAGACGGGCCGCTGGGGTGCGCGGGCCATGGCGGCCTCCACCTCGGCGAGGAACTGCTCGCGCTGCGCCCATCCGGCGCTGAGGATGACGACCTGCCCGGCGACGCAGTTATGTCCGCTGTTGTGCAGGCGCATCGTGGCGACGTGTTCGGCCTGGAAACGCAGGTCCGCGTCCGTCCACCGGCCCGGAACGACGATGATCGGAGACACGCCACCCAGTTCGGCGGTGATCGGTACAGAGAGGCGCGGGCGTGCGCGACGCTTGCCCGTTGCGGTGCGGCCGAACACGATCGTGTCGAACGTGCGGGCGGCCCCCGTGATGTGCACGTGATCGATGCCCTGATGCTCGGTGAGGGCTGCGCCGACCTCGCCGCCTCCCTGCACGATGCGCAGCAAGCCGAGCGAGACGAGGGGAGCCAGCGCGCGACCGAACACGGGGGCGAGCGAATCCTGCGTCGGGTTGATCTTGAGGATGCTGACGCGGTTGTGTGCGATCAGCTCGTACAGCACGTCGAGCACCGGGATCGAGGTGATGTTGCCGGCGCCCAGCACGACCCCCACGCCCCCCGATTCGCCTGTCGTCAGCTGGCCGAGGCCTGCCGTGCGCTGCGCGTCGGCGAGAGTGACGCCGGGGCGCAGCCAGACCTCCCCTGTATAGCCCGAGATCAGCAGGCCGTCGGCAGCGTTCGTGGGGAAGGCGTGCACGCGGACCCGGTCGCCCGGGGCGCGGTCGACCCGCACGTGATCGAGGGGGCTTCCGCCTACGCGCAGGCTGGAGAGTGTGTCGATGTAGGCGTCGATCGCGACCACGGTCGCGTACGGTCCGGTCAGCCACTCCTCGCCCACCAGCGGGTGACCCGGCTCTAGCCCCTTGGACCGCGCCGCCGTGAGGGCCCACTCTTCGGCTTCCACAGCGACGGTGGCGTGGATGCTGCGCAGCAGCCTGATCCGCTGGGTCAGGGTCAGGACCTGCCAGGTGCGCGACCCCTCCCTCACCTCGTCGACAGCCGCATCGAGCTGCTCAGCGACGGAGGTGTCGGGGTATCGGTTGTCGCCGTGTCGGTGGCGGGACGAACGGATGACGGCATGGGCGCGCTCCTTCGGACGTGCCTCCAGCATATGTCCGCGGCACCGCGTCTCACCTGCCGTGGTGCGCCGTCTCACGGGCGCGGTGGCCGCTAGGAGATCAGGGCGAGTTCGCGCAGCTTCGCCTCGACGTCGGCATTGCTCGGCTCGACGTGGTGCGACGCGTCGGGGTAGACCACGACGGGGATGTTCGTTCGTCCAGAGATGTCGCGCGCGACATCCGCCGCTGCAGGGTCGGCCTCGAGATCGACGTACTCGTAGTCCACGCCCAGTTCGTCGAGCTGCGCCTTCGTGCGCCGGCAATCACGGCACCAGTCCGCGCCGAACATCGTCAGGGTTCCGGGAGTTTCCGAAGTCATGCACCCAGCGTACGACCGTTACACGCCACGCGGCCGGGCAGTCTGTGGATGCGCTATGGATCGGTGGACAGCCATACGGCGATGTCGCCCGGACATGCCAGCATTGGTCCATGGAGCTTTCCATCGTCGTGCCGACATACAACGAGGCACCTAATGTCGCGGAGCTCGTCGCAAGGACGGCCGCGGCGATGAACGGCATCCGGGCTGAGATCGTCTTCGTCGACGACAGCACCGACGATACCGCTGACGAGATCCGTCGAGTCGCTGCCGAGGCGACGATTCCGGTGCGCGTGATCCACCGCGACATTGCCACCGGCGGCCTCGGCGGGGCTGTGATGGTCGGATTCGACGCCGCAACCTCTGACATCTGCGTCGTCATGGACGGCGACCTCCAGCATCCGCCCGAGGACATCCCGCGCCTCTGGCGTCGCTACACGGTCGGGGATGTCGACGCCGTCGTCGCCTCCCGATACAACGGCGAGGGAACAAACGGCGGGCTTGCCGGGGCATCCCGTATCGCCGTGTCGAAGTCGGCAACCCTGCTGACGAAGGCGATGTTCCCGGGCAGACTCAAGGGCGTCAGCGACCCGATGACCGGCTTCTTCCTGATCGATCGCCGCCGCCTCGACCTGCGCACGCTCAAGCCCCGCGGGTTCAAGATCCTCCTCGAGATCCTCGCGCGCACCACCCTCCGCGTCGCGGAGGTGCCGTTCGATTTCGCCGACCGCAACGCGGGAGAATCGAAGGCGTCGTTCCGGCAGGGCGCCCATTTCCTCACGCAGCTGACGATGCTGCGGTTCGGCAAGATGTCGATGTTCGCCGTCATCGGCGGCCTGGGCGCGGTGGCCAACATCGCGATCGTCTGGCTGCTCACGCGGTGGGGCGTCGGCGACATCCCCGCGATGATCGTCGCGGCCGAAACCACGATCATCGCCAACTTCCTGCTGCAGGAACGGTTCGTCTTCCAGGATGTGAAGGCCGAGGCATCCGGCGTGTGGGAGCGTTTCGCGAAGTCGTTCGGCTTCAACAACGCCGAGGCGCTGTTGCGAATCCCGCTTACGGCGCTCCTGATCTCGACGTGGCATATCTCGGTGGTCATCGCGACCACGATCACGCTCGCCCTCGCGTTCGTCGCGCGGTTCCTCTTCCACGCGCTCGTGGTCTACGCACCCTCGCGCAGCCGCCGCAAGGGGGTCAAGACGCGCACGCGCGAGGTTCTGGAGGAGCTCGACGACCAGGTCATGGCCCCCGGCGAGCTCTGAGCCGACCCGCTCAGCACTCGGCCGACGACGGCGAAAGGCTCAGCCGATCTGCCCGGAGGCTCAGCCGATCTGCCCGGAGGCTCAGCCGATCTGCGCCGCCAGGTTTCCGACCGTCATCCCATAGTTCATGCGGATGACGGGGAGCGCGAGCTTGTCGCTCCCGATGTGCACGTACCCGTAATCGATCGTGCGAGCCAGTTCGAACCCGGCGGCAGCCACGCCGGCCTTGGCGGTGTCGTTGTAGTGGCCGAAGGGGTAGGCGATGACCTCTTTCGCCCCGATGTAGGCAGCCGAGGCCTCGAGGTCGGCGGCGATGACATCGGCGGGCTCGTTGACCATGCGGCCCTGACCGTCGGCGCCCGCGCGATGCATGTCTTCGGTGTGGGATCGGACGATCACGTAGGGCGACGGATGGAGCTCCCGCCGGTCACGGGTGATCATGAACGAGGTCGCCAGCACGTGGTGAGCATCGACCACGGGCACGGCCAGCTGGTACCAGGTGTCGTCGGCGTCGTCATCCGTCACGATCACGGAGTGGTTCGGCAGGAAGAGCCGACCGTCGATGAACGCGCTCAGCTCGTCCCAGGTCGGCAGGTAGAAACCCTGGTCGGCGATGTACGCCATCTGCTGCTCGAAGTCGCCGATGTACGCATAATTCAGGCGGAGCCAGCCGGACTCACCCTCGGGATTCGAGGTGAACTGGTGGTACATGAGGATGGGGATCTGAGCGTCCTCGGCGGCGTTGGCCTCGGGTGTCGTCCACGCGCCGTACAGGGTGCGCTCGCGCTCATCGCAGGCGACGAGCTCCGAGCCGTTGACGCGGTCCGCGATATCGAGGCTGTCCGCGCCGGTGGGTGAGGCGTACCATCCCGCGAAGACGGCCCTTCGCGCGCCGGAATCGGAAGCCCCGCGAACAGCTGACCCTCGTGCTGCAGCATGGGTGCCACATCCAGCTCGGCACCTTCGAACGAGATCGCGCACGTGGTCGAGTCGCCGCTGTCGATGAGCATCTGTTGGGTCGTGCTCAGCGGCGGGGGCGTTGCCGGCTGGGTAGGCGTTGCCGGGGCTGGTGCTGCCGACGCGCCCGGATCTGTCAGGCTGAGGGATGCGACGGCTCCGACAATCAGCGCCACCAGGGCAACGGCAATCAGCGCCGCCCACACGATCAGACCGCGTCGCGGACGCGCGTGTGCGGGCGCATGACGCACCGGCTCAGCAGTCCCCTGCCCGCTCATTCGCTACCCCAGTCAGACCCGCGGCCCGTGCCGCGTACGGCGCGGCGTCCGACGCGCACCATCACGCGCGATAGGAGGATTGTATTCGTGAATGATGTCCCTACCATCGATGTCGTGGCCGCCGTGGTCACGGACGGCGACGAGATCCTCGTGTGCCGTCGCGGGCCGCACATCGGTCAGGCAGGCCGGTGGGAGTTTCCCGGGGGCAAGGTCGAACCGGGCGAAGACCCGGTGGATGCCCTCATCCGTGAGGTGCGGGAAGAGCTCGGGGTCGGCATCCGTGTCACGGGTCATCTCTCCACCGACGACACCCACGTCGGTGACCGCATCATCCGTCTTGCCTGTTATCGCGCCGAGCTCA
Organism: Microbacterium schleiferi; assembly: GCF_015565955.1. Classification (NCBI taxonomy): domain Bacteria; kingdom Bacillati; phylum Actinomycetota; class Actinomycetes; order Micrococcales; family Microbacteriaceae; genus Microbacterium; species Microbacterium schleiferi. Next base: position 180,764 of record NZ_CP064760.1, read on the forward strand.
CGGCCGAGCGACCCACCGACAGCACCGATCACGATGAACTGCGGTGGGTGAGCCGAGGTGCCCTCGATCAGTTCTGGTGGGCCGAACCCGACCTTCCCGCTGTGCGGATCCTGACCGCGGAGTAGCATGCGAGCGTGCCTCGCTACGTGATCACCCTCGTCGGAGAGGACCGGTCGGGACTGGTCTCGGCGGTCGCGGATGCCGTCAGCGCCCACGGCGGCAACTGGGAGGGGAGCCAGCTCGCCGAACGCGCGGGAGTCTTCGCCGGGGTCATCGAAATCTCGGTTCCCGAGGAGTCGGCTGCGCCGCTGCTGTCAGCCCTGCGGGAGCTCGACGAGACCCTGACCGTGACGACGCTCTCGGGCGCGGAGTCGTCCACTGCCAGCAGCCCGGTCAGTTCCCTCGTGATCTCCTTGGTCGCCAACGACCGCCCGGGAATCGTCCGCGAGGTCTCGGCAGTGCTGGCCGCGCACGAGCTCAGCATCGATGACCTGTCGACGGACGTGCGGGACGCGGCGATGGCCGGTGGGCGCGTCTTCGAGGCATCCGTTCTCGCCCACGCGGCACCCGGGACCGACCTTTCCCGGGTGAAGGACGACCTGGAGAAGCTGGCCGCGGAGTTGCAGGTCGAGATCGCGATCGGCTGAGGCCGAGTCGTCGCGGGGGCTGGGTCACGCGCCGATCACTGACGTGCGAGGGCGTCCCAGTTGATCTCGATGCGGCTCGGGTCGCTGCGTGAAATGAGCGCGGGCAGCGTGGATCCGACACGCGGCCAGTACTTGGCACTGGTCACGACTTCGGTGCTGATGTGGGTCTCGGGGATGCCAGCGGTCGTCGTGACGACCTCGAGCTGGCACGCCTGGTAGCGTGCGCGCCCCTCGCGGTCGGATGCCGACACGACCCGAACCGTGCCCCGCACCGCATCGGCCAGCGGGTCGCCCGTGTACTTCTCGATCATGTGCGCGGCCTCTTCGACCCAGGGCTCCTCCATGCCCGAAGCATAGGCGACGGGGTGTTACGGGCGTGTCACCGCGGCGCGCTCAGTCCGTGTGGGAAGACGCGCCCCGGGAGGCCTCGAGTCGGCGCAATCGGCGCCGGGCCATATCGTGCGCGCGGGGACCGCTGCCGAGGCTCTTGCCCGCGACGAACAGAACGAGCCGCGTCATCGTGACAACCGGCAGCCAGGATCGCCGCAGGCGCAGCATCCGCCGGTACTCGCGGGGGATGGTCGCGACAGCGCCGGCGAACAACAGCCGGTACGCCCACCGCAGCGATCCGTCCAGCGGTACCGATCGGAGGAAGCGGACGACGTCGTCGACGCGTTCGTCACCGCGCAGGATGCCGCGGTCGAGGTACCCGTGCATCCGGGCCCGCAAGCCCGCAGCAGTCTCGGGTGGGTCTGTCACCCCCATCAACCGACCGGCGGTCGCCCACTCACGGACGTAGGCATCCGGTCCGCCGGGGATCGGACCGCCCCAGGTCTCGTGGCACGTCAGAAAGGCATCCGTGAACGCGAGATGCACCCACTCGACCAGCTCCGCATCGGCGGCGGAGTACGCGCGGCTCGCGCCGGAGCTGTCGCGATAGTCGCCGGAGACCTCGGCGTGAAAGCGCGCCACGCGACCGAGTTCGGCATCCACCTGCTCCTGCGATCCGAACGTGACGCAGATGACCCAGCGCACCGTTCCGGCCAGGCGCCCCAGGGGGTCCTCGCGGTAGCGCGACCAATCGTGCACGCCCGCCATCGCGCCGGGGTGGAGTGCCTGCATCAGCAGCGCACGGATGCCGGCAACCAGCGTCGGCATGCCGGCGTGAACGGTCCAGGCTGCGCCATCTTCGGCGAACAGGCCCGGGTCATCGCCCCGTTCGAGCCGCTGCACCCACGGGGGCATCCCGTTCGGATCCCCGGACAGCGGCACGAGCAGGCGCGCGCGAAATCCGGGTCGAGAGGTCACTGCTTCAGGATGCCATCGCGGGGGAGCCCCGGCTCCGGATCGGAGACACCGGGGTGGGATGCAGCGAGTGCGGCATCCAGGTCGTCGAGGATCTGGGCGCAGTGGATGACGTCCTCCGGGGTGCCGGCCAGCTCGAACTCGAACAGCACGGGGCGTCCCGACCGCACCGCCAGTTCGCGGGCCGCGGCCTGGTAGTAGACGCCGAAGTTGCGGTTGCCTGATCCGATGATGCCCAGCATCCGGCGGCGGTTGGCGGGGGAGCGCAGGAAGCTGCGGACCCCGGCGGGCAGGGTGACCTCGTTCGCGTTGCCTGCCTTGTAGGACGGGGTCAGCAGCACCCAGGGCACGGATGCCTCATCCTTGCGCACCGCGGGATCGGCGAGGTTGTACACGGCACGGCCGGTCGCCTCGGCAAGGTGCTGCGCGAAACGTCCCGTGAGGTTTGAGGTCGACGAGTAGTAGTAGACCGGGGTCTTCTCCACGCTTCCAGTGTCCCGCCATGCTCTCTGGAACGGGCCACATGCCGCCGGAGATAACTGTGACCGTGCCGGCATGTCATCGTGCCAGGGGGGCCGCCGGATGAGCCGGTCGAGGTCTCGTGGACGGTCGGGTGAGCAATCTCTACTCATTGTTCGCGCTCGGCCGTGCACGTGACGATAGTGACCGTCCTCGAACGCCACAGAAGGAAGTCAGATGACTCTTCAGCTTTCTCGCTCTCCGCGCGCCCTTGCGCTTGTGGGTGCGATCCCGATCCTCGCCATGACCATCGCCGGGTGCAGCCTTGTCCCTTCACCCGAGAGCATCGTCGAGCGCGTCGTCGAGGAGGCGGCGAACCAGACGGGCGAAGACATCGATCTCGACGTGGGTCTCAGTGGTGATGGCGCTTCGCTCCCCGAGGGCTGGCCCGACCTGCCTGTCCCGGAAGGCAACGTCGTGTCGGCCATCAGGGTCAACGACAGCTTCAGCATCTCCGTCGAGGTTGCCGACGAAGACTCGGCGCGCGCCACGGTCGACGAACTACAGGGCCTTGGATTCGAGGTGACCTCGGAGACCGACTTCGGTCAGCTCAAGGGAGTAATGCTCACCTCAGACGAGTGGAGCATCGTGTACGGCTGGACCGTGTCCGACGATGGCATCGTGGTCTCCTACACGGTGTCCAGTGCAGCCGGTTGACGGTCAGTCTCCGGTCGTGCCGAGCATCCGTGCCAGCTCGTCACGGCCAGAGACACCGAGCTTGCGGTAGGCACTGGCGAGGTGGTTGTCGACGGTACGCACCGAAAGGCCCAGGGCGTCGGCAATCTCGCGGCTGCGGAGACGATCCGCGGCCGCTCTGGCGACCTGCCACTCTCGGGCGGTGAGATTCCCGTCGTCAGTCTCGGCGGTGCGCACGGGGTCGGTCGTGCCCGCGGCCTTGAGTTCGGCAACGACGACACGGGCGCGCGCTCTGATGGCTGGGACGCTCGTACGAGTCGTGGCGTCCTCGGCCAGACGGAGCGCGAGCGCAACCATGCCCGCGTGCCGCAATCGAGGCGCCAGAGCAACGCAGCGCCCGAGGTCTCCGCGCGCGCTCGCGCTCGCCGTCTGCGCGAGGAGCTCGCAGAGCACAGACGTGCCCGGGGCCGCGGCTGCTGCCAGCACGTCGGCCACATCGCGCGCCCGTCCCCACCGCATCGCGACCGACGCGGTCAGCGCCGCGAGCAGGTGGTGGCCTTGACGCACCCCCTCCTCCGCTGCGACCCGAAGGCGGTGGGAGGCCTCCTCCACGAGCCCCTTCCGTGCAAGCGCCCACGCTGCTGCTTCGGAGAGTTGCATCGTGACCTTCACATCCGTGGAGACGACGTGCTCGCAGGGATCTGACGCGTGATCCCCCGCGTCAGCGATGACCTCGCACGTCGTCTGGAGCGCTCGTGCCACCTCGACGAGGCCGGTGAAGTCACGCCACTCCAGAAGCTGAACGGCCCGGCGAGCAAGCTCGAGGGCTCGATCACCGCGGCCTGCGTGAAGCTCGACGAGCGCGAGCGTATACGTCCACAGTCCGGCGGCTTCGGCCTCGCTGTCAACGAGTCGTTCCTCGGCCAGGTGGGTCGCCGCCTGGATGTCACCGGATGCCACGTGCACGAGAAACTGAGAGAGGTCGAAGAGACCGCGCGCGTGTGGCAGATCGACGTGGTAGGCCTCGGCGAGTGGATACCCTTCCGTCAGCGCCGCTGCTGCGGCGGTGACGTCCCCCGACATGGTTGCGAACATCGCTTCGGTGAGCAGCTCGTTGAGTCGGGCGAGGGAGGAGCGTCGGCGGCGGCGTCGAAGTCTGCGGGCTCGCCGACCATTGCCCGCAGCTTGGCCCGCTCTGCCGCCAGACCCGCGGCATCGCCCGAGTCGCCGAGCTCGTCGAGCACCCGGTTCGCCTGCCTGATGGCCTCCTGCGGGTCCCGCAACCGGTATGCAAGGTGGTGGAGATGGCGAAGCGCGACAATCACCTTCTCTTCATCGCTGACGGCTCGCTGAGCTGCACGGTCGAACGCTCCGTCTGCATCGCGGCCGAGAGCCGATAGTGCCACCGCTGACACCAGCGCTGATGAGGTCGTGGGATTGCGGACGTCGGCCGCGGTCGCTAACCGCAGCGCTGTCTCGAAGTCTCCTGCCGACGCCGCCGCGCGTGCCGCCCACTCCAATTCGTCCGTCGCGATGTCGTCCACCGGGCAAAGGTGAATCGCCGCGCGCAGGTCATCTGGATCGCGCGTCGACCGGAGAGCGGACGCGGCGCGGTCGACGAGGCGCGTACGGTCTTCGCCGGGCATATCGGCCAGCAGCGCCTCGGTTAGCAGCGGGTGGCCCAGGCGCACGAACTGACGGTCTCCGTTGTGTGACACCGTCACGAGCGCCTGCTCGACCAGTGATGCGAGCGCTTCGTCGTCAACCGCGGTAGCCACGTCGCGGGGCCACGGTTGCGACAGAGCGAGCATCCGGGCGAGTTCTGTCTCACTCGCGCTGAGGTGCATCAGTTGTCTGCGCGCACCGTCGAGGACGTGCGGTGCGACGCCGTGGTCGTCGACCTCGATACCGATAGGCCCGCGACGCACGCCCCCGCGCTCATCGGCCGTCATGACCAGCTCGCGCAGCATGAGCGGGTTGCCCTGCGACGCTCGAGTGAGACGCGCGCTCGTATCTGGGCTCGCGTGCTCACCGAAGTAGAGATGGAGCGCGCTGTCGACCTCCGCCAGCGACAGCGGGGCGAGCGCCGCGCGGTGCAGGAGGCCCTCGGCGTCTAGCCGGGTGAGGATCGCGCTCGACGTCGCCGTTGCCCGGTCGGTCATGATCGCGGTCATCCCGAAGACCCGAATGAGTTGGTAGATGATCCCCGCTGAGACCTCGTCCAGAAGCGACGCATCGTCCACTGCCAGCACATGATCGGCTGCTCGCGGGCCCAAGAGCGCGACCATCTGATGGAGCCGGTCGCCGACAGAGAGCGCATCTGCGTCGCCCGGAAGCCGGCCGCGAAGACTCGCGAGCACGGGAGCCAGAGCCGCGGCCGGCACGTCGCGGAGCTCGAAGACCCCCACCACCGGGATGATCGTCTTCCCGGCGCGGGCCAGGTCAGCGCTGACCGAGCGCGCGAGGGTCGTCTTGCCAGCCCCCGCATCACCGATGATCATCCATGCGCGCGACTGCCGAGACGACAGGTAGCTGACGATCTCCGAGTTGATCGACGCGCGCGCGATCGTCGGCCAGGTCGAGGGGGGCCGCGAGTCACGGAGCACGATCTCGACGTTATCGTCGTTGGCCGCCGCCCCCAACGACCTGGGGGTCACCGTGGTCTCTTTCGAGGCAAACACAGGGTCGCTGACGTGGCAGCGCGTCCTGGCTACTCCGGCAGTGCAGAGTCGCTGGGCTCGAAGAACGCGGCGTAGAAATAGCCGGGTGCGCCGTCCCAGGTGACGCTCAGGTCGATGGCGTTCACCGCAGGCTGCGAGCCGCTAGATCCGGCGATGGTGACAAGCTCGCCGTTGCACGGAATCTCTCCGCCGCTACCGCCGGCCCAGCTTGAGTCGCTGCGAGGGATCCAGCCGACAACAGCGGTCTCACCGGGTGCCGCGAAACAGCCAACGACCATCTCGCTGACACTCGGCAAAGGTTCGGCGAACGTGAGGACAGTAAGCCGAGAGGGTAACCGTGACAAGCGCGATGATCCCGATGCTCCGCCCCCGCATGCCGTGACCCTATCCCGCGGCCCGGTGCTACGAAGACGGTGAGGCGGGCATTCGCACGTGGCCGCCGACCTGCCGGAACGGTTGCCCGATGCGATGATCGAACAGATTCACCAGAGCCCGATGTTCCCTCAGCTTGTCCAGCTCGCGCAGTCGGTCGTCTACGACGCGACCCTCACCCGAGCGTGCGACACCCCGGATGGCCGGATGCTTCGCGTCGAGGCTCAGACCGCGGTGCTCTGCGGCGGCGAGACCTTTCCGTTCCTCGCAGATTCGTCTCGCGCACTCGCCGACGCTATGGGGGCGGAGCTCGTCATCGTGCCCGAATCTCGAGGGCACCGCCCCGATCCGGTCGCGACCGCGCGTGTCATCGTGGAGCGCATCGCCTCGGCGTAGATCAGGCGGCGGGCACCGAGTGGATGTCTGACGAGAACGTCTGTCCGTTCAGCTCGAGGTAGAGATGACGCTCGGTCACCGACAGACTCATCGTGGTGCGCCGTTCGATGATCGCGGACGCTGCCTCGACGAAGCCGCGGTCGAAGCTGTAGACCGGGATCTCGGATCCTCGATGGATGCGCTTGCCCTCCCACGCCGCCACGAGCTTGCCCGGATCGCGATGCGTGTAGACCGCGACCCGGCCCGCCTTCATGCTGCCCTCGTACAGGCGTGCGGCATCCGGCGCCCCCACCTCGATCCACGCCGTCAGCGCGCCCGTGGCGTCGCGGACGACGATCGCTGGCTCGTCCGTCGACGAGATCCCCTCGGTGAACGCGATGCCCTCCTCGTACTCCAGCGCGTACGCGAGCACGCGGGTCAGCATGTACACGTCGGTCTCGGACGGATGCCGCGCCACCCGCAGCGGCAGATCCTCGTAGACGCCGCGGTCGACATCCGCGAGCGTCACGGTGAACGTGTGGATCGTCGCGCCGGCAGCCATCCCGCCAGCCTATGCGGCGGGGCGGAGGAGAGCCGGAGGGCCTGCTGCATTCGTGGGTAGCGTGCGACGAACTTGGCGATCTCCTCGTCGAACGGCTGCTTGCCGCAGGGAACCTCGTCAAGGGTGAAGCGGAACAGGACACGGGTGCTCAGCGGCCACGCGATGCCGGTGAAGACGATGACGAACGGAACGCCGAGCACGATCCGTCGTGGATGCGTGCCGACGCGGCGGACGGTGAGGAGGGCGATGCGGCGATGGAGGTTCGGTTCCACTTCTGCATCGCGATCGCGATAAGGAACCCGCCGACGAACAGGAGCACGATCGGGTTGGCGTACGGGGCCGCCGTTTCGGAGATCGTCCGCACCGTCATCATCGGCAGGATGACGATCGGAAGCAGCGAGGTAACCGGGAGAGGCACCGCCTCGGTGGTCCACCATGCCGCCATGAGGATCGCCAGGCGCCCGACGACCCGCGCGTCGTCGCCGACGGTCGTGGTGCCGAGCAGCACCCAGGTCAGGAACCGGAGTGCCACCCCGAGAAGTCGGAGGAACCAGATCTTCGCTGGTGGTCGGGGCGGTTTGGTACTGACCTGCCTGGTGATGTCGCGCGTCAGAATGTTTGGCAGGGGTAGTTAGTTGCTGATGCAACGCCCCAGCTGAGAGGTCTGAAGCATGAGTCGTCCCCCGACGATCCCGGTAGAGAAGAAGCTCCGCATCGTGTTGTCCGTGTTGCAAGGCGAGATCACGATCGCCGAAGCCGCCCGCCGCGAGAAGGTGTCCGAGCAAGCGATCGGGAACTGGAAGCGCCAGTTCCTCGAGGGCGGCAAGGCCGGCATCGAGGCGGGCAAGTCCAAACCCTCGACCCGGGAGCAGCAGCTCGAGGATGAGGTCGCGGAGTTGACGCAGGCCCTCGGTGAGGCGGCGGTCGAGATCCGGGTGTGGAAGAAGAGCGCGGAGGGCCGGCTGGGCCCTTCGAGGACCTCGAGGTGATCCGTTTGGAGGCGGGCATGCCGACGTCGAGGTTCTGCAAGCTGACGGGCGTGCCCGAGCGTTCGTATCGCCGCTGGCAGGCCAAAGCGAGAGCGGATCGCCCGCCGAAGGGTCCGTGGCCGCAGCCCGCGCGGGACGCGGCCAGGCCGCTCGCGACCAAGCACGCGCTGGCGCATCCGGCGTGGGGTCATCGGAAGATCTGGGCGATGACCCGCCACGACGGGCACCGGGTGTCGCAGGCGACCGTGCTGCGCCTGCTGCGCGATGACGGGCTGATCCTGCCGTCGGAGTATCAGAAGCAGCGCCGTGAGCTCGCGAGAGACCGTAAGGCGGCGTTCGCGAGGAACCCGACGGGCCCGAACCAGGTGTGGCAGCTGGACTTCAGCGAGTTCGAGACCACCCAGGGTGGGACGTGGCGGATCGCGGGGTGCCGGGATTGGTTCTCCAAGGTCGAGCACCCCTTCCATACCTCGCCCACGGCGAACCAGCATGACGCGATCGCCGCCGTCGAGCTCGCCCTGACCGACTACGAGCGCATGTTCGGGCACCCCCTCGTTGATCAGTGTCAGGTCGACCCGGAGACCGGCGAGCTGCTGCCGGTCGTGACCCTCGTGACTGACAATGGTGGCCCGTTCCGGTCGATGAACTTCGAGTTGTTCATCTTGCGTCACCCCGAGCTGCGGCACGTCCGCACTCGGGTGAAATCGCCCGGGCAGAACGGGTCACGCGAACGCGGGTTCGGGACGCTGAAGTACGAGCGGCTGTTCCTCGACGAGATCCCCGACGCGATGACGCTCGTCGAACGCGCTGAGGACTACCGGATCGAATACAACGAGATCCGTCCTCACGAGGCGATCGCCTGGAACCGGCCGATGGACGTGCACCTGGGCCTTGCCGACCCCACCATCCCCAACTTCGAAAGAGAAGAAATCCTGCCAAATACTTGACGCGGGACACCACCCCACCCACCGAGAGGAGCCCGAGATGACCACCCAAATGGCGGCGGATGCCGAGCAGACAGCGACCGTCGAGCCCGAGCACAACGAATACGTCACGCGCCGTGAAGCCGCTTCGCTTTGCCGGGTACCGCTCTCGACCTTCGACTCGCTGCGGCGTCAAAACCGATTCCCGTTCCCCGACGCGCACATGGGCAAGCACATGCTCTGGCGGGCGTCGACCGTCACCGCGTTCCTAGACGCAGGCGGGACCCGGGGTGCCCACTGAGCGCGGCGGGCGGATCGATCCGAAGACGCGGCGACAGCTGCCCGACGGCATCCGATTCCGTACGGACCGCGGCAAGTACCAGGTCCGCGTCTGGGCGATCGGGCTGAACGGCGAGCAGCGAGAGCGGAGCTTCTACGTCGAGTCGCTCGGGGAGGCCAAGAAGCTTCGCGCCGAGACGCTCACGAAGCGGTTCCCCGACGGCGACATGACACTGACTCAGTGGCACGCACGGCACTGGCCTGTGATTCAGGAGAGCGTGCGCGCATCGACCGCGAGAGCGTATGAGCGAGGATGGCGGTTGCGCGTGAAGCCGTGGCTCGGGCACATCAAGCTCGAGAAGCTGACGGCAGGCCTCATCGAAGAGGCGATCTCGGGGTGGACCGGCACTACGTCGACGCGGATCGACGCCCTATCGGTGCTCAGCCGGTTGCTGGATGGCGCTGTTCGAGCGCATCTCGTGCCGCTCAATCAGGCTCGACTCGCTCGCCGTCCGAAGTCAGACGCCTCGAACAGCCTGCGGTCGCGCGCCCTCACCGCAGCGGAAGTGCAACTCCTGCTCGCGTCGATCGATGACGCGCACTACAGGCGGTACATCGCGGGCCTGGTCTACACAGGTATGCGCGCCAATGAGGCGACAGCATTGCGCATCGAGGACGTCGACCTTGCGCATCGCACCATTCACGTCCGTCGCGCGTTCAGCATCGGATCTGACGGGCGCGGAATTGAGCTGACTCCGAAGAGTCACAAGGAGAGGGATGTTCCGATTCCAACGCCCCTCGTCGGCCCACTGACCGAGGCGATGGCCGGCAAGCGGCGGGGTGATCTCGTCTTTACCGGCCCACGCGGTGGCCGGATCAACGCGTCGAACGTTCGTCGCGCGATCGATTGGAAGACGGTCCGAACGCAACTCCACCGCGATGACCTCCGTATCCACGATCTGCGGCACACGCTCGCGACACTCCTGTTCGACGCAGGAGCCTCGGCCAACGACGTTCAAGCTGTCCTCGGCCACTCGAGCATGCAGATGACCGAGCGCTACAGCCGTTCTCGATCCGATGTCGCCAAGCGCGCGGCAGTTGCCATCGACTCGCTGTTCGATGACCCAAAAAACTGAGGGCGACATCCGCCCTCAAGACCCGAGAGGAAGAATGATGGCTTCACCAACAGAGGCGCCACTGTCCCGACTCGAGCAGATCTACACGCCGCTGGGTGACTACCTGCGGTCCGTGAGCCACGACGAAGACGCCGTCCTGGCCTTCGCCGAAATTGAAGCACTCATCGGCAGACCGCTCCCGCCACAGGCGCGTTTGAAGCAGCTGTGGTGGGCATCGATACCGCGACAGCCACAAAGTCGGGCATGGCTCCGTGCCGATCGCCGTGCCGCGCCCGACCTGATGGCCGAGACCGTCACCTTTGTCTTCGACGTGTTCACGCGGGACAACCCGCTCGAACGGATTCAGGGCATCCGTGCCGCCTGGCTCGGGTATGCCCGCACGAGCTTGTCCATCCCGCCCCGAGACCCCGATGGCCCGCACGTTGACCTCGGCTGGTGGGAGCCTCACGAGGTCTACTTGTTGCACCTGCCCGCGAACGGTCAATTCAAGGTGGGCCTGACACGGATAGGCAGCAAGCGTCTCGTCTCGGTCGGGGGAGCAACGGCACGAACAGTTGATCGCATCACCATGGCGAATCGCTGGGCTGCGCTTGTCGTAGAGCATCACGTGCTCGAACTCGCGTGGGATGCCTGGGAGCGGCCCGATCGATTCGCATCCGGGGACAAAGGAGAGACCGAGCGCTGGAACGATTGGCTGGTCCCGCCGCCGCTGTCGGCCGTGTGTGATTCGCTTGAGGAAGACCGGCAAGCCCCTGGATGGGACGTCAGCGCTTATAGAAAGTAATCCTGATGCGCGTCGACTACGACGAGGTCGTTCAGGTCGAACGGCTCGAGCGTCCCATGAGCGCGCCACACATCGAGCGCGCCAATGGGTTTGCCGTTCGCCTCGAGGATCAGTGGTTCTGGTTCTCCGGGCTCGAGGCCGCGTACACCTTTGGCCGGGCGGGCAGAATGTCAATCCAGGTCAGAAACTGGGACCTCGTGGAGGCCGCGACCGAGGCGCGCTTCGACCACCCGCTCCGTAGGGACGTCTTCACGTTGTATGTGGTCGAGGGGCGGGGGTTCAGCGTGATGCCGACACCGACCGCAAGCTCATCCGGCGATTCGCAGACGGTGTGAATCCGCGCAGCTCGCATTGGAACCCATGAATCTCGACGGGGAAGAAGGTCGCGCCGGTACAGATACCGCTATGGGTGTGGTCCGTAGCGCCGAGCGCGGAGAGATCTCACAGGAAGAACTCGTCACCATCCTTCAGTCGTGGGACTTTGAGCCGAGACATCGCACGCGCGGTCTGGCGGACGATTGGGAGTCTCGCCCAAACAGTTTTGAAGTTGTGGAGTATGCGTTCATGATCGACCTGATCGACGAAGATGCCTACCGGCAAATCCTCGAGCGAGATGAGCGAACAAGGAATGGCTGATTGGATCCCTCGGAGCTCCTGGGAGGTCCCGGCCAATCGTCTGGGATCTATGACGGACAACGCGGTTTACGCGCGGTACATCCGAGTCGTGGAGAGGGGTCGGTGACGCAAGTGCCTTCCGCCGGCGATACGGGTACGGGGTATCATGAGGGCGAGATGTCATGATCAGTTCCGCCGCTCGTGTCGTTCGCCCGCCAATGTTCTGGCAGTGGGCGATGTCGGTCGTGTTTGCGTCGCTGGTACTGGTCGGCCTTTTGGGTATGCACACCCTGTCCGTAAGTCATTCCGAGTCGTCACCTGTTGCGGCTACATCCATGGAGGGCGGGCACGGTCACGATGCACTTGCAGGGTCTTCGGGATCCCTTGACGTCGGCTGTGCAGACTGCGGTGCCACTGGTGAGCACGATGCGCTGATGTTGGCGTGCGTGCTTGGTTTGCTTGTCACGATCTTGCTGGCCGTTCGTGCTGGGCCAAGGGTGATCCGGAGTTTCGGTCGACCGCGCATTGTGGCCATTGCGCTCCGGTCGCCGATTTTGACGCCGTCGAGGCCTCCGTCTCTTCTCGAGTTGTCGATCAGTCGTACGTGATCTGACTCGCCCGACCCTGCGGTTGGGAATTGAGTCGCGCCCGCGTGCGGGCGTATTTCACGTTCGATTGAGAGGACAAGTTTGTGATGAAGAATTTTCGTGTGATCGCCTTGGCGGCGCCGCCGCTTGCGTTGGTGCTGGTGCTTGCCGGATGTGCGGATGCCGGGTCGGGTTCGATGCCGGGCATGGATCACAGTGGGGGCACGACCTCCTCAGCGTCACCCTCGGTGGAGGTGCAGGGGAGTTCAATACGGCGGATTCGATGTTCGCGATGATGATGATCCCGCATCATCAGCAGGCGGTGGAGATGAGCGACATGCTGCTGGGGAAGTCTGGGGTCGATCAGCAGGTGATGGATCTGGCGCAGCAGATCAAGGATGCGCAGGCCCCGGAGATCGATCTGATGCAGTCCTGGCTGGAGGCGTGGGGAATGTCGGATGCCGGAGGCATGGACGGCATGGACATGGGCGACGGGATGATGTCCGACGGCGACATGGCTGTGCTCGAGTCCGCCGAAGGTGCCGACGCGGCCCGCCTGTTCTTGGAGCAGATGATCACTCACCACGAGGGTGCGATCGAGATGGCGCAGGCTGAACTGGCTGATGGTGTCAACCCGGATGCGATCGCTCTGGCGCAGACGATCGTCGACGCGCAGACGACCGAGATCGCCCTGATGCGGGATCTGCTCACCCAGATCTGAGCACTCGGCGGGGGTGCCATCACGTTGACGACGGTGGCACCCCCGCCCTGAATGAATGGAGCGCATATGCGCACTTATCTGCGTGCAGCGAATACTGGTCTCGCGCTATCCGGACTGCTGCTCCTCGCGGGGTGCGCGACCGCAGAGCCACCATCGACAGGCATCGTCCATGCGGCACCGGCAGCTCATGTGCATGCCATCGTTTCCAATCCCGAGGGTGACGGGTTCCTTCTCGGCACTCACGACGGCATCTTCGCGGCCAGCGCGGAAGGGAAACTGCTTTCGCGGGTGGGCGGTTACGGGTTCGATGCGATGGGGCTCACCCTGTTGGGTGAAGACCTGATCGCGTCGGGTCACCCAGGATCAAACACCCCTGCAGAGCTCGGCGACCAGAACCTCGGCATCATCCGCAGTACAGACGCCGGGGAAAGCTGGGAAGCGGTGACATTCACCGGCGAAAAGGATTTCCACGCTCTCACCGCGAGCAGCGACGGCACCGTGTACGGTCTCGCGACCGACGCCATCGACTTGCTGGCCAGTACGGACATGGGCGACTCGTGGTCCCCGACGGGAGGCCAGCTGATGGCGGTCGGTCTTGTAGCCACCAGCGGTGGGGGCCTGGTCGCAGCAACACCTGACGGGTTACAGGTCAGCACGGACGGGGCTCGGAGCTTCCGGCCGTGGTCAGACGCACCCATGCTCTACGCGCTGTCTGCGTCACCGAACCGTGAACTGATCGTCGGCGTGGATGCGAAAGAGCGAATCTGGGTCCATACCGTCGGGACCAGGGGGTGGGCTGAGGCGGGCACCGTGCACGGCGCCGCTCAAGCGACCGCGATCACCGACACCGGGAAGATTCTCGTCGCCGACGACAGCGGCCTCACCCTGCTTCCCGCCGAACAATGACCCGGCATCGCCAATAGCCCAACCGCGTACCATAACCCGGTAGGGGTATCAACCCGGTTCCCGCACGGCGATCGTGTCGTTAGGTTCTTCGCCTGAACTCGCCCCGCTCACATCCGTTCTGGGGCGCGAATGCGAGAGCTAAGGAGACGGTGATGACCTCTCATACGGAAGCCGCCGAGAACGACCGGAGCGACCGGCGGAAGATGTTGACGATGTACGCCCGGTTCGGGGCGATGCTGCTGACGGCGATGGTCGTCATGTACTGGGTGATGTTCGCCGGTTCCTGGGAATGGAGCCACATCCGATTCAGCGAGAGTCGGGTCTTCATGGCGGTCACCATGGGCGGCACCATGGGCTTGGTGATGCTCGCCTGGATGCTGAACATGTACAAGAACACCAAGGCGAACGTCATCGTCATCGTGGTGAGCCTGCTGTTCATCGGTGGCGGCATCGCACTGGATCGCAGCCAGATCATTGTCGATGACACCGGCTTCATGAACGGGATGATCCCGCACCACTCCTTGGCGATCACCCGATCGGAACGCGCCCAGATCGCTGACGTCCGGGTGTGCGAGCTGGCTGTCGAGATCAGCGAAGCCCAGCGGCGCGAGATCTTCGAGATGGAGTGGCTCGTGCAAGACATCCAGGAGAACGGCGTCGCTGCGACCGCGGCGGAAGCGGCCGACCGACCGGTTCCTGAATACGAGGTCAGTGCAGAGCGGCAATGCCCCGAAGACTAGGCGCCCTGTCCACACGCTGAGGGGCCTGGTGGGGTTTGGTCGACGGCAGCGGAATAGTCGGCTGATTCACGCGGTTGGATCGAATACTGGTACCCCCTGGGGGTATCACAAGTGAGGGAGAGATCGATGGTGACAGAAGTTTTTCAGGTGGCGGGGATGTCGTGCGGGCATTGCGAGAACTCGGTCCGCGAACAGGTCGCGCAGATACCTGAGGTCGACACGGTGGAGGTGAGCGCCACCACCGGATCGCTCACCGTCTCCGGTTCTGCACCGTTGGACGTCTCGGCGGTCGTTGCCGCTGTTGCTCGCGCCGGCTATCAGGCCGCACCGGCCTGATCCATCGCGCAGGTCGAAGCCAAGTTTGCAGTACTTTCCCGATCCCGGAGGATTCCATGACTGAACCGCACGTTCACCCGCATACCGAAGCGGGCACCCCGAACGCCGCGCATCCGCTGGCGGTCAATCCCATCGCGGAGGGCAGCGCGCACGAGCATGCGCCTGAGGCTGGTGGTCATGTGGGGCACGACGATCACGGTGGGGGCGCCGGGCACGGTGGCCATGCGGGGCATGGGGATCATGTCGGGCAGTTCCGCCGGTTGTTCTGGATCAACCTGCTGCTGGCGATCCCGGTGGTGGGGTTCTCGAGCATGTTCGCGATGCTGCTGGGTTACTCGTTGCCGGAATTCCCCGGCGTGAACCTGATCGCCCCGGTGATCGGGACGGTGATGTATTTCTGGGGTGGCTGGCCGTTCTTGACCGGCGCGATCAGCGAGCTGCGTTCCCGCACCCCGGGGATGATGCTGCTGATCGGCCTCGCGATCACGGTCGCGTTCCTTGCCTCCTGGGGCGCGAGCCTGGGTCTGCTGGATCATCAGCTGGAGTTCTGGTGGGAGCTGGCTCTCCTGATCGTGATCATGCTCCTCGGGCACTGGGTGGAGATGCGTTCCCTCGCCCAGACCACCTCCGCACTGGATTCCCTCGCGGCCCTCCTGCCCGATGAGGCGGAACGGGTCGACGGTGACCAGATTGTGAAGGTGGCACCCGCGGACCTGAAGGTCGGAGATGTTGTCGTGGTTCGCCCCGGTGGCAGTGTTCCCGCCGACGGGAAAATCGTCGACGGCCAAGCGGACATAGATGAGTCCATGGTCACCGGCGAATCCCGTCCGGTTACCCGCGGGACCGGCGATCCAGTCACGGCAGGGACGGTGGCCACCGACTCCGGGCTGCGCGTGCAGGTCACCGCAACCGGCGATGACACCACACTCGCCGGAATCCAAAAGCTGGTCACCGAGGCGCAGAGTTCCAGCTCGCGTGCGCAGCGGATCGCCGACCGGGCCGCAGGCTGGCTGTTCTGGTTCGCGCTCGGTTCTGCGGCAATCACCGCGATCGTGTGGACCGTGATCGGAAACCCTGACGCTGCGGTCATCCGCACCGTCACCGTTCTGGTGATCGCGTGCCCCCATGCCCTCGGCCTGGCGATCCCGCTCGTAGTATCGATCTCCACCGAGCGTGCCGCGCGCGGTGGTGTACTGATTAAGGACCGGCTCGCGCTGGAGAGTATGCGCACCATCGACGCGGTCCTGTTCGATAAGACCGGCACCCTCACCAAGGGCGAACCGACCGTCACCGACATCGCCCCGACCGCTGGCCACGACGCCGACACCGTCCTTGCCGTTGCGGCAGCCGCCGAAGCGGACAGCGAACACCCCCTCGCCAAAGCGATCGTCCGCGCCGCACACGAACGCAACCTCACGCTGGCCGCAGCGAGCGGGTTCACGTCCTCACCTGCAGTCGGTGTCACGGCGACCGTCGACGGCAGTGAGATCCGTGTCGGCGGCCCCCGCCTGCTCGAGAACATCGGCGCCGCAGAGGTCGCCTCTGCAAACGCATGGCGCACCGAGGGGGCGATCATCCTCCACGTCGTCCAGGACGGCACCGTGATCGGCGGGCTCAAGCTCGCCGACGAGATCCGCCCCGAGTCCCGTGAAGCCGTCGACGCGCTCCACAAGCTCGGTATCGAAGTTGTGATGATCACCGGTGACGCTGAAGCCGTCGCCAACGCCGTGGGCGAGGAACTCGGCATCGACCGTGTCTTCGCCGGCGTCCGCCCCGAGGACAAATCCGCCAAAATCGCCGAACTGCAGGCCGAGGGCAAGAAGGTCGCGATGATCGGCGATGGCGTGAACGACGCACCCGCGCTCGCACAAGCCGACGTCGGCATTGCCATCGGTGCCGGAACCGACGTGGCGATCGCCTCCGCCGGGGTGATCCTCGCAAGCTCCGACCCGCGATCGGTGCTCTCGGTGATCGAACTGTCGCGGGCGAGCTACCGCAAGATGAAACAGAACCTGTGGTGGGCAGCCGGCTACAACCTGATCTCCGTTCCCCTCGCCGCCGGCGTACTCGCCCCCATCGGATTCGTCCTGCCGATGTCCGTCGGTGCGATCCTGATGTCACTGTCCACGGTCGTCGTCGCCCTCAACGCTCAACTCCTGCGACGCCTGAACCTCACCCCCGAAAACAGCACCCGGACGATCCTGGACCGTTAGAACGGAAACCCCTGATGACCGCCGCGCCCGACCCGTCTGCCCACCACCACGGCTACATCACTGACAAGGACCGGTACCTCAGCCGGCTGAAGCGCATCGAGGGACAAGCGCGGGGAATCTCCAAGATGGTCGATGACGAGAAGTACTGCATCGACATCCTCACCCAGATCAGCGCGCTCACTAACGCCCTGCAAGCCGTCGCCATCGGCCTCCTCGACGACCACCTCAAACACTGCGTCGTCGACGCCGCCCGCGCCGGAGGGGGCGAAGCCGACGCGAAGATTAAGGAAGCCAGCGACGCAATCGCCCGCCTCGTCCGCTCCTGACTAGCGCCCCCCGGCGGCGTCGGAGATCACGTCACCGTCGAGTAGCGAATTGCATCCTCGATTGCTGCGCAGACCTGATGAGGAGCGCGGACGGTCTCCGCATCCATCAGTGAAGAGTTTCGTGACGCAGGCTGATCAGGGAGCGGAGGGTGTGTCGGCTTTGGCCGTTCTATGATCGCAACACGATTCCGACAGTCAATCGCGCACCGTTTCGGGACCTCGACCGGCCCCGGACCGGCCCAAGCGCACGATAAGGGCGATAAATCGACCTCAGAGAAAGGTGGTTCGTTTCGCTAGGCTCGCTCAACGACCGATCAAAAACCACCGCTGACCGGGCAAAATAAAAGACCCTCCTCCAGTAGAAGCCTGAAGAAGGGTCAGTGGCTCCGACGGGCGTCGATCCCGTGACCTCACGATTTTCAGTCGTGCGCTCTACCAACTGAGCTACAGAGCCGCACGGCAGCCGAAGTTGCCGCGTCCTACACGAAGAGCCCTTCCGAAAAAGGGCCCGTCGCTCGGAGCGACCCTGACGGGACTTGAACCCGCGACCTCCGCCGTGACAGGGCGGCACGCTAACCAACTGCGCTACAGGGCCATGCTTATTCAATTGTAGGGTGACCCCAACGGGATTCGAACCCGTGCTACCGCCGTGAAAGGGCGGCGTCCTAGGCCGCTAAACGATGGGGCCGGATGAACTCCAGCATCCGTTTTGGGGGACCCCGGCGCTCACGCTTACCGACGGTCAAGCATACGCAATACCCGAGGGATGCGCCAATCGGTGGCGCGACACACGGATGCCGACCTGCCGGCTCCCGCGCGGGTCTACCCTCGCCGCAATCGAGCCGGCGGTAGCGTCAGGCTCGTGCCGGTGCCGCCTCCGCAGAGATTTCGCCATTCGCCCGCGTGGGTGCTCGGTCGCGTGCTGCGCCGCATCCGTCTGTTCGCCAAGCCCCGGGTGGATGTGGACACCGCCGAACCCGACTGGATGGTCGAGCGCGACATTCCCGTGACGGTGCGCGATGGCACCGTGCTGCGGGTCAATGTGTTCCGCCCCCGCGGTGACGAGCCGGTTCCCGTCATCATGTCGGCCCACCCCTATGGCAAGGACCAGGTCCCTGCCCGCGCGAAGAACCGCCGCGCGATCAACCCGCAGTACCGCATCATGCCGCAGCCAGGCCGGGTCGGAATCTCGGCGTGGACGGGATGGGAGGCGCCAGACCCCGCGTTCTGGGTGCCGCGTGGCTACGCAGTCGTGAATGCGGATGCCCGCGGCGGCGGCACCTCGGCGGGCGAGGCGCACCTGTTCGAGGCTCAGGAAGCCGACGACTACGAAGATCTCATCGCCTGGGCTGGAACCCAGCCCTGGTCCACGGGAAAGGTCGGCCTGGACGGGGTCTCGTACCTCGCAATCTCGCAGTACGGGGTGGCCGCGCGCAGCCCCGAGCACCTCGCGGCGATCTGCCCCTGGGAAGGGTTCAGCGACCTCTACCGTGACTTCGCCTGGCCCGGCGGCATCCGCGAGAACGGCTTCGCGGTGCTGTGGACGACGTTGACCGCGCGCGCCGCCCGGATCGCCCCGCCCCCGCTGCGCCGGGAACTTGCCCGCCGCACAACACGCGACCAGTGGTACCGCGATCGGACGCCGCACGTCGACAGCATCGGCGTTCCGGTGCTGGTGTGCGGCAGCTTCTCCGACCACAACCTCCACACCCGTGGCTCCTTCGAGGTCTTCCGGCGCGCGGGCCGCGCCCTCCCCGAGCGTCCCGCCCGGTGGCTCTACACGCACCGCGGCGGCAAGTGGGCGACCTACTACGACACGGATGCCGCCAGCATCCGGACTCGCTTCTTCGACCACACGCTGCGCGGCGCCGACAACGGCTGGGACACGCTCCCGCCTGTGCGGCTCGCGGTCTACGAGAGGGGGCCGGTGCCGGCTGCCGTCACGGCCGAGACGGAATGGCCACCCGCGGATCTTCGGATGCGGCGCCTCCACCTCGACGGACTCGACGGCTCCCTCCAGGATCTCCCGCCCCGCGCCACCGTACAGACCGGATTCGCGATGAACGGGCCGGGACTCGAGTGGACGTGGCCGGTCCCGGAGGACCTCGATGTCATCGGGCCGATGTCGCTGCGGCTGCACGTCGCGGCGCGCGCCGCCGACGATCTCACCCTGTTCGTCGGGATCCGCAAGGTGTCGGACGGCGCCGTCGTGCCCTTCGAGGGGTCCTACGGATTCGACCGGGCGTGGATGTCGTACGGATGGCAGCGCGTGGGGTTCCGCGATCTCGATCCCGACCTGTCGACCGACCTGCGCCCCGTGCACACCTTCGACCGGGTCACACCGATTCGCCCGGGCGAGGTCGTCCCGGTCGACATCGAACTGCGCGAGCAGGCAACCCGCTTCCGCGCCGGCGACCAGCTGAGACTTGTCGTCCGTGGCCGGTGGGTGCACAGCCGCAACCCGGTTACAGGGAGCTTCCCTGCCGGGTACGTCCGTCGCCGGGGAGGCGTCGCGATCATCCACACCGGTCCGGAGCATCCGTCGTCGCTTCTGCTGGGGCACCGACCGCCAACCGGGGCACCCGGCGAGCCGTGGCTTACGTCTGCGCCGTGAGCGGATGCCGACTCCCGGCATCCGCGCGAAACCTGTTGTTTCTGTGACTGGTGTTGTTAGTGTGAATACGTTCTGTGTGACAGGAGGATCCGGTGGAGCTCGAATCGAGCGATGAGGAGTGCGGCTGCGCGCCCACGCCCCGTGAGCTTCGTGCCCTGTCGCGCCGCTCTGCCCTGGGCATCGGGATCGCGGGTGGACTGGCCCTCTTCGGTGGGGTTTCGGCGTTCAGCCTCGCGCCCGCCTTTGCTGAGTCGTATCCCAGCTGGGACGACGTGCAGAACGCGAAGGCGAATGAGGCTTCGAAGTCTCGCGAGGTCACGCGCATTGAAGGCCTGATTCAGAGCCTGACCGCCGAGGTCGCGCGCACGCAGGCAGAAGCCCAGCGCCTCTCGGACGAGTTCTACGTCGCGCAGCAGGCGTTCTTCGACGCCGCTAAGCGCGCCGACGACTTGCAGACGCAGGCTGACGAGCAGGCCGCGGCCGCTGACGAGGCCGCGCAGAAGGCTGGGCGCATCGCGGCGCAGCTGTACCGCGACGGCGGTGACGACACCGCCATGCAGTTGTTCTTCTCGGGATCCGCGGTCGGGGCTGACGAACTGCTCGCGCGCCTGGGAACGATGGACAAGCTTCTGGAGCGAAACCAGACCGTTTACGACGATGCGGTCAGGGCGCGGGATGCCGCGCAGAGCTACAGCGACCAGGCAGTACAGGCCCGCAACGAGCGGGACCGGCTGCAGCAAGAGGCCGAGCAGAAGATGGTCGCGGCACAGGAGGCCGCTGCCGCCGCGCAGGTTGCCCTCGATAACCAGACGACCCACCTCGGCGACCTCCAGGCACAGCTGTCGGCGCTCAAGGACGAGACCGCCAAGACCGTCGCCGGCTACCAGGCTGGCGTCGAGGCAGAACGCAAGGCTCGCGAGGAGCGGGAGCGCAAGGCACGCGAAGAGGCTGAACGCATCGCGCGCGAGCAGGCAGCCAACGGCGGCGGCAACGGGGGCGCTGTCAACGGCGGAGGATGGGCGCGCCCGTCATCCGGGTACGTGTCCTCGGGTTACGGTCGCCGGTCGAGCGTCTGCAACGCGAACTACTGCTCCTCGAGCTTCCACTACGGCTACGACTTCGCTCCCGGATGCGGCGCCGCGATCTACGCCGCCGGCGCAGGTCGCGTCGTCTACGCCGGCCGAAACGGCGGCTACGGCAACTACATCAAGATCGACCACGGCGGCGGCATCGCCACCGGCTACGCGCACATCGTCGACGGCGGCTTCTGGGTGGGCTACGGCCAATGGGTCGGCGCGGGCCAGGCCATCGCGGCCACCGGAAACACGGGCAACTCGTTCGGATGCCACCTGCACTTCGAAACGTATGTCAACGGTGCAGCGGTCAACCCGTCGGGGTTCATGGCAGCCCGCGGCGTGTACTTCTAGGCCGGGAATCTCGCCGGTCTAGCAAACACGAAGCCGCGGCATCCGTGTCGGACACCGCGGCTCGCGTGATGATCTGGTGCGCTCAGAGCGTGTTGGGTCCTTCGCCTTCGCCCTGCGTGCGGGTCTCGCCCTCGTGGTGGTCGAAACGCTCGGCGGCTTCGGTGATCAAGCGCTCTGCCTCGGCAGCATCGGCCCAGTCGTCGACCTTGACCCACTTGCCGGGCTCGAGGTCCTTGTAGTGCTCGAAGAAGTGCGCGATCTCCTTCTTCGTGTAGTCGGGGATGTCCGCGACATCCTGGATGTGATCCCACCGCGGATCCTTCGCGAGGACCGCCACGACCTTGTCGTCGCCACCGGCCTCGTCGCTCATTTTGAGGACGCCGACGGGGCGCACCTTGGCGAGGATGCCGGGGTAGAGGTCACGGTCGAGCAGGACGAGCACATCCAGCGGGTCGCCGTCTTCGCCGAGGGTGTTCTCGAAGAAGCCGTAGTTCGCGGGGTAGCCGAACACGGTGTAAAGGATGCGGTCGAGGAAGACGCGGCCGGTGCCGTGGTCGACCTCGTACTTCACGCGGCTGCCACGGGGGATCTCGATGACGGCGTCGTACGCGCCCATGCTGCTGCTCCTTTTTCGGTGACGGATGCCGCGACCAGCCTAGTGCGCCGGGTTCCCCCGCCCGAGTCGGTCTCCCTGGCGCCGGTAACTCCTCGGATCTGGTCCGATTCGCGCCTGACGGGGCTGCGGGGCCGGCGCGGCGGCCGGGTTTTGAGGAGTTAGCGGCAGTCTCGGCGGGTAGAGCCGAGGTGTGGCCGCCCGGGCTGAGCCGCACGCGCCGGATCCCCGACCCTCGCCGTGCGCCCGTAACTCCTGCAGAATCTGGCGGTTCGGGGTCGAGCGAGACCAATGACCGAGAGATTGCAGGAGTTAGCAACGACGCCGGGCCGGTAGCGTGGCGGCGTGGAGGTTCGACCAGGCCTGGATCCCGCCGTCGCGGAGGTGCGGCGGGCGGTGCGCGCCGCGCTCGCGGGCCTTCCCGAGGGCGCGACGATCGTCGCGGCGCTCTCGGGCGGAGCTGACTCGTTGGCCCTCACATCGGCAACGGCCTTCGAGGCGCCCAAGCGCGGGATCACTGTGCTCGCGGTCACCGTCGACCACCGGCTCCAGGAGGGATCGGCTGAGGTCGCTGCCGCCGCCGCTGCCGCCGCGGAGGCACTCGGACTGGCCGCGCGGGTTGTGCCGGTCGCGGTACAGGCTGGCGCCGGGCCGGAGGCCGCGGCGCGCGACGCACGGTACGAGGCCCTCGACGCGGTCGCCCGGGAGGTTGGCGCCACCGCCATTCTCGTCGGCCACACCCTTGACGATCAGGCAGAGACGGTGCTGTTGGGACTCGCCCGCGGGTCGGGTGCCGCAAGCCTGCAGGGCATGGCTCCGATCACCGAGCGGGGCGACGGATGCCGCATCCTGCGCCCCCTGCTCGACGTGAGGCGGGAAACGACCCGTGCCGCCTGCGTGGCAGAAGGCCTCCAGCCGTGGGATGACCCCCACAACACCGACGCGCGGTACGCCCGGGTGCGGGTGCGCGAGCGGGTGCTGCCGACCCTTGAGCAAGAACTCGGCCCCGGCGTTGCTGAGGCGCTTGCGCGCACGGCAGCGCAGTTGCGCGAGGACGCGGAAGCCTTCGCCGAGATGATCGACGAGATCATCGAGGACGTCGTCGAACATGCCGAAGCGGGAATCTCCTTGTCGGTCGGCGCGCTCGCCGCCAGCCCTGCGGCCCTGAGGCATCGCCTCATCCGTCACGTTGTGGCCGCGGAGTTCGGGCAGAGTCTCACGCGCTCGCAGACCCTCGATGTCGCGCGGCTCGTGACCGACTGGCGGGGGCAGGGTCCGATCGATCTCCCCGGATGCCGCGCCGCCCGCGTGGGCGGTCGGATCGAGTTCACCGCGCGCTAGCTGTCGGCCTACACTCGGAGGCATGCGTGCCGAGGAGGTCCAGTCCGACATCACCCGAGTGCTTGTCACGGAGGAGCAGATCCAGGCGAAGCTCGACGAGATCGCCGCGCAGGTCACGGCGGACTACGACGGCAAAGAACTGCTGCTCGTCGGTGTGCTCAAGGGCGCCGTCATGGTCATGGCCGACTTCGCTCGCGCCCTGCCGACCCACATGACGATGGACTGGATGGCGGTCTCGTCCTATGGCACCGGTACGCGCTCGAGCGGTGTCGTCCAGATCCGGAAAGACCTCGACACCGACCTGCACGGCAAGCACGTGCTCATCGTCGAGGACATCATCGATTCGGGCCTGACGCTCAGCTGGCTGCTTACGAACTTCGCGTCGCGGGGAGCGGCATCCGTCGAGGTGTTCGCGCTGTTTCGCAAGCCGGATGCTGCCAAGGTCGAGGTGGACTGCCGGTACATCGGTTTCGACATCCCGAACGAGTTCGTCGTCGGCTACGGACTCGACTATGCCGAGAAGTACCGAAACCTGCGGGACGTCGCGATCCTCGCCCCCCACGTCTACAGCTGACCGGTTCCGGGTACGCCGTGGGCGAATGCTCAGTCGTGGCATAGCAAGCCCGCGATAACCTGTCTGCACCGTTTCGCGTTCCCGCGCGGTTCGGCGCCAGATCGACGGAGGGACCGGGTTCGCCCCGAACCATGGATTTCAAGAAGCTCACACGCAACCCGCTGCTGTACGTCGCGCTCATCGCGGTGTTCCTCATCATCGGCTTCACGCTCATCTCGAGCCTCGGCGGCGCGAAGCAGATCACGACGCAGCAGGGCCTCGACCTTCTCGCGGGGAACACCGTCACCGAGGTTGTGAACACCGACGGCGATCAGCGCGTCGACATGAAGCTGTCGACGGAGTACGAAGGCGCCACCGACGTTCAGTTCTATTACGTGACCGCGCGCGCCGAAGAGGTCGTCAACGCGATCGACGCGGCCAACCCCGCCGACGGCTACAACGACGTCGTGCCCCGCGCGACCTGGTTCGACGGCTTCCTGTCCCTGTTCCTGCCGATCCTGCTGCTGGGCGTGCTGTTCTGGTTCCTCCTCTCCTCTGCGCAGGGTGGCGGCAGCAAGGTCATGCAGTTCGGCCGCTCTCGGGCGAAGCTCGTCTCGAAAGAGAGCCCGACGGTCACCTTCGAGGATGTCGCCGGTTCGGATGAAGCGATCGAAGAGCTGCAGGAGATCAAGGACTTCTTGAAGGAGCCCGCGAAGTTCCAGGCCGTCGGTGCCCGCATCCCCAAGGGCGTGCTGCTCTATGGCCCTCCCGGAACCGGCAAGACGCTGCTGGCCCGCGCCGTCGCCGGCGAGGCCGGTGTGCCCTTCTACTCGATCTCGGGTTCGGACTTCGTCGAGATGTTCGTGGGGGTCGGCGCGAGCCGGGTACGCGACCTGTTCAACCAGGCCAAGGAAAGCGCACCGGCGATCATCTTCATCGACGAGATCGACGCCGTCGGTCGTCACCGTGGCGCCGGTATGGGCGGCGGGCATGACGAGCGCGAGCAGACGCTCAACCAGATGCTCGTCGAGATGGACGGATTCGACCCGAAGGCCAACGTCATCGTCATCGCGGCGACCAACCGTCCCGACATCCTCGACCCGGCGCTCCTGCGCCCCGGCCGCTTTGATCGCCAGATCGGTGTGGATGCTCCCGACCTCCAGGGTCGCAAGCGCATCCTCGAGGTGCACGGCCGCGGCAAGCCCCTTGCCGATGGCGTGGACCTCGAGGTCGTCGCCCGCAAGACCCCCGGGTTCACGGGCGCGGATCTTGCCAACGTCCTGAACGAAGCGGCACTCCTCACGGCCCGCTCGAACGCACAGTTGATCGACAACCGCGCGCTGGACGAGGCGATCGACCGTGTTCTGGCGGGTCCTCAGCGACGTACGCGGATCATGAAGGACAAGGAAAAGCTCATCACGGCGTACCACGAGGGCGGACACGCCCTGGCGGCGGCAGCGATGAACTACACCGATCCGGTGACCAAGATCACGATCCTGCCGCGTGGGCGAGCCCTGGGTTACACGATGGTCATGCCGCTCGATGACAAGTACTCGATTACGCGCAACGAGCTGCAGGACCAGCTGGCCTACTCCATGGGTGGCCGCGTCGCCGAAGAGATCGTCTTCCACGACCCGACCACCGGTGCCTCCAACGACATCGAGAAGGCGACGAGCATCGCCCGCAAGATGGTCACCGAATACGGCATGACCACGGATGTCGGCCCCGTCAAGCTCGGCCAGAGCTCCGGCGAGGTGTTCATGGGACGTGACATGGGGCACGGCCGTGACTACTCCGAGCGCATCGCCGAGCGGGTGGATGCCGAGGTCCGGGCCCTCATCGAGCAGGCCCACAACGAGGCGTACCAGGTCATCAACGACAACCGCGACATCCTCGACAAGCTCGCACTCGAGCTGCTCGAAAAGGAGACCCTCGACCACCTCGAGATCGAAGAGATCTTCAAAGAGGTCAAGAAGCTTCCCGAGCGTCCGCAGTGGCTCTCGAGCGAGCAGCGTCCGGTGTCGGTGCTGCCTCCGGTCGAGGTTCCGCGTCGCCCCGAGCCGGCCGGTGTCGCTGCGTCGACGGAGGCCGACTCGGGCTCTGCCGAGAAGGCGCCGCGTCGTCGGCCGACCGGGCAGGCGCGTCCCGCAACCGCGTAGGCTCGCCTGGTGGCCGTTGATCGTGAACGCGTCGCCGCACTGGTGCGCGAACTGCTCGAGGCGATCGGGGAAGACCCTGATCGCCCGGGTCTCAAGCTGACCCCCGAAAGGGTCGCGGATGCCTATTCGGAGTTCTTCGGGGGCATCGGTGAGGACCCCGCTGCGCCGCTAGCACACACGATCTCGATCTCGCGGGGCCCGGCGCCCGAGACCCTGCCCTCGGGCGCGGTCATGCTGCGCGACATCCTGTTCCGCTCCGTCTGCGAACACCACCTACTGCCCTTCCGGGGTCACGCCCACATCGCCTATCTCCCCGGTGAGAAGGTCGTCGGGCTTGGTGCGCTCCCCAAGGTCGTCGACGTGCTTGCCGCGCGCCCGCAGGTGCAGGAGCGCCTGGCCGAGCAGATCGCCGACACCATCTCCGAAGCGCTCGATGCCCGCGGGGTGCTCGTCGTGCTCGACGCGACACACGAGTGCGTCACGATGCGCGGGGGACGGCAAACTGACGCATCGACCGTCACGATCGCTGCTCGTGGGGCGTATGAAGAGCCGGTCGCCCGCGCCGAGCTCATCGCGCTGATCGGAGCGAGCTGACATGTCGACGCTCGTCATGGGGGTCGTCAACGTCACGACTGACTCGTTCAGCGACGGCGGTCGCTACCTCGATACCGGGGCGGCGATCTCGCACGGTCTGGCCCTGTGGGCGGCGGGTGCCGACATCCTCGATGTCGGGGGAGAGTCGACCCGCCCGGGCGCTGAGCGGGTTGATCCGTCGATCGAACGCGACAGGGTCGTGCCCGTCATCCGTGCCCTCGCCCAGCGCGGCGCGTGGATCAGCATCGACACCATGAACGCGTCGACCGCCGTGGCTGCTGTCGATTCCGGCGCGCGGATCGTCAACGACGTCTCGGGCGGTCTCGCGGATGCCGCGATGCTCCCGGCCGTCGCCGAGACGGATGCCGAGATCATCCTCGGGCACTGGCGCGGGCCGTCTCGCGAGATGTATGCCCCGGCGCAATACGCGGATGTCGCCGCAGAGGTGACGGCCGAACTCGCGGAGCGCGTGGCTGCCGCTCGCGCCGCCGGAATCGGCGCCGACCGCATCATCGTCGACCCGGGGATCGGCTTCGGGAAACGCCCGGAACAGAACTGGGACGTGCTGCGCGATCTGCCGCAGCTCGTCGCGGCGGGGCAGCGGGTGCTGCTCGGCACGAGCCGCAAGCGGTTCCTCGCCGAGGCGCTGGCCGAAGCATCCGTCGACGCCGAGCGTCGTTTCGCGGAGCGCACGGGAGCCCCAGCGACGCGGATGCCGGGGGAGGATTCCCCCGGCGACGCAGGCGGCACTGTCGCCGGTGCGGTCAGCGAGACTCGGCGCGACGCGGCGACAGCTGTCACCAGCGCCCTGGCGGCGCTGGCTGGAGTCTGGGGTGTGCGGGTCCACGACGTGGCGGCGACCCGCGACGCCCTGCGGATCGCCGAGCTGTGGGGAGGTCACGATGCAGCAGCTCGATGAGATCCGCCTCGAGGGACTTCGCGTCTTCGGTCACCATGGCGTCTTCGATCACGAGCGCGAAGACGGCCAGGACTTCGTGATCGACCTTGGCCTCAGCGTCCGCGCCGCGCGCGCCGCCCAAACTGACGACGTCGTCGACACCGTTCACTATGGCGAGGTCGCCGACGCTGTCGCCCAGATCGTCGCCGGCGACCCTGTCAACCTCATCGAGACGCTCGCCGAGCGCATCGCGGACCGCGTGCTCACCTTCCCCGGCGTGCTCGTCGTTCGGGTCACGGTTCACAAGCCGCAGGCACCGATCCAGCAGCAATTCGCCGACGTCTCGGTGACCATCACGCGGACACGCGCGGAGGACGGCTCGTGAATCGGCGTCTCGCCGAGGGCATCACGGGCACTACCCCGACGGATGCCGCTTCCGCCGTTGACGCGGTGGTCGCGCTCGGCGCGAACCTCGGCGAGCGCAGGGACACCCTCGCGGCTGCGGCCGCCGACCTCGAACGGCTGCCGCTGGTGTCGGCAGTGCGGATGTCGAAGCCGATGGAGTCGGTCGCGGTCACGGTCGACGGCCCGGATCCCGAAGCGCCCGGCTACCTCAACGCCGTCGCGATCGTGACGACGCGCCTCGCACCGACCGTGCTGCTGAGCTATCTGCACGCCATCGAGGACCGACACGGACGGGTGCGGCGCGAACGGTGGGGCCACCGAACCCTGGATCTGGATCTCATCGCCTACGGTGACGTGGTCTGTGACACCCCGACGCTGACCCTTCCGCACCCCCGCGCCGCCGAGCGCGACTTCGTTCTCGCACCGTGGCTGAGCATCGATCCGGATGCCTCCCTCGCCGGTGCGGGACGCGTGGCCGACCTTCTCGACCGAATCCGGGCAGCCTCGTGAGGCGCACCGGTTCCGGCATCCTTCTGGTGACCGCCGCCATCGCCCTGGCCGGCGGCTTCCTGGTGAACCAGCTGCTCACCGCGACCGGGCGGTCGACCTTCACGCCGCTTGTCACGCTGCCGGTGCTGCTGATCGCGCTCGGTGCCATCGTGGTTGCCCTCGCTGTGCCGGTGTGGCGCGCCTCCCGCGGGCACACCCGCACCCCGATCAACCCGTTCCGCGCGCTGCGGATCGCGATGCTCGCCAAGGCCTCGAGCCTGCTCGGTGCGGCAGCCGTGGGATTCGCGGCGGGTTTGGTGGTTTTCCTCCTGACGCGGCCGGTCGTCCCGCCGTTAGGCTCGATGGCGACCCAGCTGACGACGCTGGGCGCTGGGCTCCTCTTGGTCGCGGCGGGGCTGGTGGCCGAATATCTGTGCACGATCCGGAAGGATGACGATGACGAACAGCCCGGAGGCATCGACCCCGGATTCGGAGCCCACGGCCCCTGAGGCATCCGCTGCTGCCCCTCACGCCGCCCCCGCTCACGACGCCGACGTTCACGCGGCCCCCATCCAGGACGCCCCCGTCCACGACAGCCCCGTTCACGACAGCCCCGTTCACGTGGCGGCTGAGCCGATCGATGACGAGGGCACGTTCTCGCAGATCCGGGAGCCGCGGTCCGAGAACCGGCTCCCGCTCGGCGATGGCACCTGGCACCAGCTCGCCCGACAGTACGTGTGGGTGCAGCTCATCTCGTCGGGCATCGTGTTTCTCCTCGTGCTCGGCGCCGCGCTCGCGATCTGGTTGATCGTCGGGGCGTGGTGGGTGTGGATCCCCGCAGGAATCGTGCTGGTGATCCTCGCGATCACGCTCGTGATCACGCCGCGTCAGGCGCGCGCGTACGGCTACCAGTTGCGGGACGACGACCTGGTCTTCCGCAAGGGCATCCTCTGGCAGCGCGTCGTCGCGGTGCCCTACGGGCGTATGCAACTCGTCGACATCACCCACGGGCCGCTCGATCGCGGGTTCGGCATCGCTCAGCTCAAGCTCGTCACCGCCGCCGCCACCACCGGAGTCGCGATTCCCGGCCTCCGGCAAGCCGCCGCCGAACAGCTGCGCGACACCCTGATCGCGGTCGCCGAGACCCGACGGACCGGACTGTGACCGACGGCACCGTAACCCCGCCTCCCGCCGCGGAGGTGCGCTCGCCGTTGAGCGACGGCGAGTGGCACCGGATGCATCCCCTCACGCCCCTGTTCCGGGGTGGACTGGTGCTGGTCATCGTCGCGGGCGTCGTCATCGCGAACATGCGTGACCGGCTGATCGCGATCTTTCTCCCGTGGCTTGCGCCCGGCTTCGACGGGTCGATGCCCGGGGATCCCGTCGACTACGTGGTCTCGCACAACCTGATCCTGGTGGCGACGCTGGTCGTCCTGGCTGTCGTGATCGTGCTCGTCGGCCTCTTCTACCTCGGCTGGCGTTTCCACAGCTTTCGCATCACGGATGACGACGTCGAGGTGCGAACGGGAGTCGTGTTCCGCTCGCACCGGCGCGCACCCCTGGACCGGGTGCAGGGCGTGAACCTGACCCGCCCCACGATCGCCCGGCTGTTCGGCCTCGCCAAGCTCGAGGTCGTGGGAGCGGGTCTCGACGCGAACGTCAAGCTGGAATACCTGTCCACCGCCAACGCGGAGGCTGTGCGTTCCGACATCCTGCGCCTGGCCTCGGGACGTCAGCTTGCCGAACGCGGTGAGGCGGGTCGGCGAGCATCGGCATCCCAGACAGTGTCTGCCGGGATCACAGGACTGATCGCGGGGGCGGAGGCTCCCGTTGCCGAGCCGGAGTCCGTCGTCTCGATTCCCGTCGGGAGGCTGGTTGCGTCGCAGACCCTGTCGGGAACGACGATCTTTCTGGTCGCGGCGATCGCCGCGATCGTGACCGGCGCAGTGACCACGACCGGTTGGGTGCTGTTCGCGGTCGTTCCGGCGGTCCTGGGCTTCGGTGCCTACTGGATCCGCTCGATCACGCGGTCGCTGCGATACTCGATCGCCCCGACGCCCAGCGGCGTGCGGATCACGTATGGCCTGCTGACGACGGTCACCGAGATCATCCCGCCGGGACGCATCCACGCCGTCGAGGTCACGCAGCCGCTGATGTGGCGGCCGTTCGGCTGGTGGGCCATTCGCATCAACCGGTTGTCGGGTCGCAGCATGAGCGATGGTGCCAACGACCAGTTCGGCACCGTGCTGCCGGTGGGTGACCGCGCCGATGTCGAGCGGGTGTTGCGGCTCATCCTCCCCACCATCGACCAGGCCGACTGGCCGATGATCGTCGAGAATGGCGCTCTCGGCCCCGTGCCCGACGACCCCTACACGACCACGCCCCGGCGGGCGCGACTGCTTCGGCTGTTGTCGTGGCGCCGCAACGGATTCTGGCTCGGAACTGACGCGCTCTTCCTGCGTCGGGGTCGGATCTGGCGGACGCTTGCCGTCGTGCCGCTGGCACGGATGCAGAGCCTCGAAGTAAGTCAGGGTCCGATCGACCGCGCACTGCGGGTCGCGAACATCCGCGCGCACACGGTGGTCGGTCGCGTGTCGGGCAGCCTCGGCATCCTCGACCGGGACGACGCCCTACGCCTGTTCGAGGAGGGCGAGCGCGCCGCGATCGGCGCCGTCGCAGCCGACCGCTCCCACCGCTGGGCGGGAGCGGAGTGAGCGACCGGCTCCGCGTCGGGATCGTCGGCGCCGGCAGGGTCGGCCCCGTGATCGGTGCGGCACTGGCGGGCGCAGGCCACGCGATCGAGGCGATCACCCGCGGGTCGGACGAGGATCGGATCGGCGCGATCCTCCTGGGTGTTCCGACGCGCGATCCGCAGGATGTCGTTCGGGACAGCCAGCTCGTCGTGATCGCCGTCCCCCACGATCAGCTCGAGGGCCTGGTCGCGGGACTCGCCGAGTTGGAGGCGTGGCAGCCGGGCCAGCTCGTGGTGCACACGGATCCGGCCTTCGGCACCGATGTGCTGGCACCGGCGATGGCGCGCGGCGCGATTCCCCTCGCCATCCATCCGGCGATCGCCTTCACGGGGACATCCATCGACCTCCGGGCGTTGATCGGCGCGTACGCCGCCGTCACCGCTCCCGCGCCGGTCATGCCGATCGCGCAGGCGTTGGCGGTCGAGCTGGGCTGCGAACCGATCGTCGTCGCTGAAGCCGATCGGCCGGCCTACGCGGAAGGGATCGGCATCGCGACCGACTTCTCGCGCTCCATCATCCGTCAGGCCACCGACCTGCTGCGTTCGGCCGGTGTCGTCGAGCCCGGGCGCTATCTCGCGGCGCTCATGCACACGACCGTGGACCACGCGCTCGCCGAGGCGGGGACCAGCGAGATCCGCCCGCCCGTCGACTGAGGGATGCCGGTCCGCCAACGGACCCACGGCGGCCCGCGGATAGACTGGGCGACGATTTTCAAGGAGCCCCCCTCATGACCGAGACCCCTGCCGCCGTGCCCGCGGACGCCACCCCCGAAGCATCCGAGGATGACGTCTTCGAGCAGAAGGCGGTCCGGTTGGCCAAGCGCGAGCGGTTGCTGGCGGAGCGTACGGACGCCGCGGGCGGCGCCTACCCGGTGAGCGTGCCGGTCACCGCCTCGATCGCCGAGGTCCGCGAGCGTTTTGCTCACCTCGAGGCCGGGGACGAGACGGGGGAGACCGTCTCGGTAGCCGGCCGGGTCGTGTTCAGCCGCAACACGGGAAAACTGTGCTTCGCCGCGCTGCAGGCCGGCGACGGCAGTCGCATTCAGGCGATGGTGTCCCTCGCCGCCGTCGGTGAGGAGTCTCTGCAGCGGTGGAAGGAGATCGTCGACCTGGGCGACCACGTCGCGGTGACGGGTGAGGTCATCTCGAGCCGCCGGGGCGAGCTGTCGATCATGGTGTCCGAATGGACCATTGCGGCCAAGGCCCTGCTGCCGCTGCCGAACCTGTACGCGGAGCTGAGCGAGGAAAGCCGCGTCCGCAGCCGCTTCCTGGACCTCATCGCGCGCGATCAGGCGCGCCAGACCGTCCTGGCGCGCGCCGGGGTCAACCGGAGCCTGCGCGACACATTCGCCGAGCACGGGTTCGTTGAGGTCGAGACGCCCATGTTGCAGGTGCAGCACGGCGGGGCATCCGCGCGCCCGTTCGTCACCCACTCGAACGCCTTCGATACCGAGCTGTACCTGCGGATCGCGCCTGAGCTGTTCCTCAAGCGCGCCGTCGTCGGCGGCATCGATCGCGTCTTCGAGATCAACCGCAACTTCCGCAATGAGGGCGCCGACTCGACCCACAGCCCCGAGTTCGCGATGCTCGAGGCCTACCAGGCCTACAGCGACTACAACGGCATCGCCGACCTCACGCAAGAGCTCATTCAGAACGCTGCGGTCGCCGTGACGGGGTCGACCGAAGTGACGTGGGCCGACGGTACTGCCTACGACCTCGGCGGGCAGTGGGAGCGGATGTCGATGTACGACTCGCTCAACGACGCTCTCGCGGCCGCGGGAGAGGGCTCGGATGCTGCGCCGCGCATCGACGCGACGACACCGCTCGCGGAGCTGACCGCGATCGCGGAGCGCTTCGGCGTCGACGTCCCCGCACACCCGATTCCCGGCAAGCTCGTCGAGGAGCTGTGGGAGCACTTCGTCAAGCCGACCCTCGTGCGCCCCACGTTCGTCATGGACTTCCCGCTGGACACCAGCCCGCTCGTGCGGGAGCACCGCTCGATCCCGGGGGTCGTGGAGAAGTGGGACCTGTACGTTCGCGGCTTCGAACTCGCGACCGGATACTCGGAGCTGGTCGACCCGGTCATTCAGCGGCAGCGTTTCGAAGAGCAAGCCAAGCTCGCCGCTCGCGGTGATGACGAGGCGATGCGGATCGACGAGGAGTTCCTGCGTGCCCTTGAGCACGGGATGCCCCCCACGGGCGGCATGGGGATGGGCATTGACCGCCTGCTCATGGCGATCACGGGCCTCGGCATCCGGGAGACCATTCTCTTCCCGCTGGTGAAGTAGGGCGGCGAGCGCGGGTCACACCGCGGACGAGCCCAGCCGGAACGCCCAGTCGGGCAGGTGGCCGGCGCCGACGAACGAGCGCACGATCTCGGCGAGCCCGTGCTCGGGTTCGATCTGCGTCGCCTGCTGGGCGAAGAGGTCGGCGTGCGTCGACCGGCCGAGCGCCCACGAGAACCACGCAGCCACCGCGAGCGGGCCCGGGCGCCAGGATGCCGGAACCGCGCTCGCGACGTGCCGAGCCAGCACGAGCGCGCGTCCGAGCCTCTCCGGCGATGGCCTTGCACCCTCGCCCCACAGCCGCATGGCGATCTCGCTCGGATATTCGTCGCCGTCTTCCCAGCGCGCCTGCGCCTGAGCCGCCTCATCACCGGCATCGATCCCGTCGACCCAGCAGATCAGCGCGATGTCGCGCAGCGACGGTCGTCCGAGCGCCCAGGCCGCCACGGCGATCTCGAACGGCTCGAGCGTTGCGGCATCCGCGCTCAGGAGCCGCTCCACGAAGGCCGGCAGGTCATCGAGGAGGCAGGTTGCAGCGAAGGCTCTGGGATCGATCCGCGCTGTATCTCCCGCCGGATGTGCCGCGTCGGTGAGGACGAGCGCGCGGATGGCTGCATCGAGCGATTCGCACGCTGCCTCGACGGCGCCCGATCTGGCGGCATCCAGGGGGAGGAGCTCGGCGCCCGCGAACTGGTCGGCCTCGGGCGTCGGGGCACCGTCGATACCGGGCGGCAGGTCGTCTGCCGTCGGCACCGTTCCCGAACCCGACGTTGCGTATGAGCCCCACCGCTGACCGGAAACCCAGAGCGCCTCGACGATCCGCACCCCGCACGCCTCGGCTCGGCGCTCGACACCCGCGACGAGGGCGCGAGCCGGAGCATCCGTCTCACCGTAAACAACGACCGCGCAGCCATCGGCCTCGGGTACCCGGCACACCAGTCCGATCATCGTCGCCGCGATCTCATCCGCGCGATCCTCGTCGGGCGGGAGATCCAGGCGCAGGGCACCGCGGCTGCGACCGCGCCGGAACGGCACCAGCACGACACTGCGTTGGGGAACGAACCCGAGCAGTCGCGGAACGACGGTGAGGAACTCGGCGGGCGAGGTTGCGTGGATGATCGGAGTCATGGGGTCGAGCATGCGGTCCATGCCGCGACGGGCCGCCGGGAGTGCATCCGAACGGGGATAGGTCGCCGTGGGCGCGACCTGGGGAGAGAGGGCCGCGTATCCTGGAGGGGTGGACAGCTTCTGGGTAGCAGCGTTGTGGGCGATCCTGCCCACCATCGTGGTGTCAGGTCTGTTCTTCTGGGTTCTGCGCAGCATCATCCGTGCCGATCGCAACGAGCGTCGCGAGTACGCGCGCATCGACGCCGAGGAACGCGCGGCGCGCGGGCTGCCCCCGGCGGCGCCCGCGACCGAGCAGTAGCGCCACTTCCCACTACGCTGGCGTGAGAACGTCGCAGCGAAGGGAGCGAACGCATGGTGCCTGCACGACTCGTGCCGTTCACGACCGGCGACGTGGATGTCACGTTCGATTTTCCAGACCTCGCGTTCTGGTGGCTGCTCGCGGTCTTCCTGTTCGACCTCGCCATCCGTATCACGGCGATCATCGTCATCCCCCGCAACCGCCGCCCGACATCGGCGATGGCGTGGCTGCTCGCGATCTACTTCATCCCGTTCGTCGGCGTGCTGCTCTTCCTGCTGATCGGCAACCCGCGGTTGCCTCGCAAGCGCCGTCAGCAACAGGAGCAGATCAACGACGCGTTGCGCGAGAACGGTGAGGCAGTATCGGTCGGAACCCTTCGGCCCGGTGCGCCGGCCTGGTTCCGCGGGCTGGTCGACCTCAACACGAACCTCGGCGCGATGCCGCTGACCGGCGACAACCAAGCCACGCTCATCTCCGATTACCAAGCGAGCCTCGACGCGATGGCCGACGCGATTCGGGGAGCAGAGCGCTACGTACACGTCGAGTTCTACATCCTGCAGACTGACGCATCGACCGACAACTTCTTCGCGGCTCTCGAGGAGGTCGCGGCGCGCGGTGTCACGGTCCGGGTGCTTCTCGACCACTGGGCGAACCGCGGGAAGCCCTTCTACAAGAAGACGCTGGCGCGACTGGACCGGATGGGTGCCGCGTGGAAGCTCATGCTTCCCGTGCAGCCGCTCAAGGGCAAGTGGCAGCGGCCCGACCTGCGCAATCACCGCAAGCTTCTCGTGGTCGACG
The DNA here is from genome assembly GCF_015565955.1 of Microbacterium schleiferi. Lineage (NCBI taxonomy): Bacteria > Bacillati > Actinomycetota > Actinomycetes > Micrococcales > Microbacteriaceae > Microbacterium > Microbacterium schleiferi. The sequence goes on from NZ_CP064760.1 coordinate 216,770, forward strand.
GCAACGTGGCCTTCGTCGGATCTCAGAACGTCACCGATTCCACGTACAACTTGAAGAAGAACATCAAGCGCGGGCTGCACTGGGTCGACCTCCTGGCGCGGGTCGAGGGTCCGGTCGTCTCGTCGATCGATGTCGTCTTCCTTTCGGACTGGTATGCCGAGACCGGCGAGATCCTCGCGGACCAGGTCGATCTGTCATCCGTGGCCTCCTCGGACGGGAACCTCGACTGCCAGATCGTCCCGTCGGGCCCGGGATTCGAGTACCAGAACAACCTCAAGCTGTTCATGGGTCTTCTGTTCGCCGCGCGCGAGAAGATCATCATCGTCAGCCCGTACTTCGTGCCCGAAGAGGCCCTGCTGCTCTCGCTCGTGACCGCGTGCCAACGTGGCATCCACGTCGAACTGTTCGTCTCCGAAGAGGGCGACCAGGCGATGGTCTACCACGCGCAGCGCAGCTACTACGAGGCGCTCCTGCGGGCGGGCGTCAAGATCTGGATGTACAAGAAGCCGTTCATCCTGCACTCGAAGAGCCTCACGATCGACGACGATGTCGCGGTCATCGGCTCGAGCAACATGGACATGCGCTCGTTCGGTCTCAACATGGAGATCTCGATGATGGTGCGCGGCGAGGAGTTCGTCGCCGAGATGCGCCGCGTCGAGGCCGAGTACCGGGCGCTCAGCCGCGAGCTCACCCTCGAGGAGTGGTTGAAGCAACCGCTCAGGTCCACGGTGTTGGATAACCTCGCCCGACTCACCTCTGCACTCCAGTAGCAGCGCCGCCCAAGGAGAATCATGAAGCGCCGTGTTCTCGCATCCGTCATCCTCGCCGCCGCAGCAGCGCTCAGTCTTACCGGATGTCTCAGCAGCTCGGATGCCCCCGCCGGTCAGCAGGTCGACGTCGAAGCCGCGTGGCTCGATGACGGCCGCGTCATCGCTGTGGTCACGTCGGGCTCAAGCAGCTGTGTGCCGACAGCCGAGTCGGCGGAGATCAACTCCGACGGCGCGCTCGCGGTCGAGCTCGTGGAACCGGATGCCGACACCGCTTGTACTCGCGATCTCGTGCCGCGCGCGACGCTCGTGACCGTGCCCGACGGCGTCGATCCCTCGCAGGATCTTGAGATCTGGGTGACCGGCGACGGCTACTACGGCGACGTGACGCTCGCCGGGGTCTCGGGTCTTTCCGGCCCCGGGGGGACGACCGACTACGAGCCCAGTGCGGGCTGGACGCAGCAGCAGGGTCAGTTCGTCATCCTCACGTGGGGCTCGTCGGGCTGCGTGCCCGTCGTCGAGACGAGCGAGGTCACCGGCGAGGCCGAGGTGACCGTTGCTTTCCAGGAGCCGCCGGCCGACCAGGCATGCACCGCCGACATGGCGCCCCGCACGAACTTTGCCTTCGCCGACGGTCTCTCCGGCGTCGAGGATGTCCAGCTCACCCTGTCGGGCGACTCGTTCGACACGACCATCGCGATCTACGGCACCAGCGACTGACGGCTGGCGTGCGTCGGCTGCGGGTCAGTCGGCTCCGTCCGCGCGGACGAGCAGGTCGCCGACCTCGCAGTCCAGCGCCCGGCAGATCGCGGACAGTGTCGAGTACCGGATCGCGCGGGCCCGGTCGTTTTTGAGGATCGACAGGTTCACGACCGAGACGCCGACGAGCTCGGACAACCGCGTCAGGGTCATCCCCCGCGCGGCGAGCAGCTCGTCCAGGCGACAGTGGATGCCGCTCGGGCCGTCGTCGTCGGCTTCGGCGGGGCTCACACCAGCCCCTCCGTGTCGCGCTGCATCCGGTCTCCGACCATGAACACCGTTGTGCCGAGCGCGCCGAGGAAGGTGATGCCGAAGAGCTGGGCAAGGTTGGCCGACAGGATGACGTTGCTGAAGTCGCCTTGGGAGATCGCCGCGAACGCTCCGTTCGCGCCCATGTTTCCGAAGAATGGGGCAAGCACGACCCCCACGACTGCGGCCACGGCCGCTGTGCCGACAAGAGTCGTGTTGCGGCGGCCGAAGACTCGACCGCGCAGGATGCTCCACATCACCAGGAGAAGGGTTGTGACGACTGTTGTGACGGCGGCGACGATCACGACCTGCTCGAGAATCAGGGCGACCACGGAGGCGATCGGCAGCTGGCCGGGGAGAAGGTACGCAGAATCGAGTTGCACCGTGACGCTTGACCCATCTGGTCCGATCGGGGCTTCAGCGGGTGTCTCGGAGAACTGCGCGAAGACGCGTGGAGCCGAGTCCCCGAGAAGGCCGACCGCCGTCGATACTGCACCGACGATGCTCGTCACAATGAATGCTGCGCCGGCGATAAAGAACACCGACGACGCGATCATGTCCCCACGGGAGAGGACACGGTAGTGATCCGAGGGGGTCGTCATTCGAGTCTCCAGACATATCGATAAACGTTGTTATTGATAAACGATATGCAGCGGGGAGGATTCCGTCAAGATCGCCACCCGTATGCCCCTGGCGAACACGGGCATAGCGCTCCCGCTCGATCGTTACTCTCGATGTACGAAGCCAGCAGTGGGCCGCATCCCCGCCCCACGCACCGGCCGAAGGAGTAAGCGGATGTTCGAGAGATTCACCGACCGTGCCCGTCGCGTGGTTGTGCTCGCCCAAGAAGAGGCGAAGATGCTCAACCACAACTACATCGGCACCGAGCACATCCTCCTGGGTCTGATCCACGAGGGTGAGGGCGTTGCTGCCAAGGCGCTCGAGTCGCTCGGCATCTCGCTGGATGCCGTGCGCGAGCAGGTGCAAGACATCATCGGCCAGGGCCAGCAGCAGCCGACGGGGCACATCCCGTTCACGCCGCGCGCCAAGAAGGTCCTGGAGCTGTCGCTGCGCGAAGCGCTGCAGCTCGGCCACAACTACATCGGCACCGAGCACATCCTCCTGGGTCTGATCCGCGAGGGCGAGGGCGTCGCCGCTCAAGTGCTCGTCAAGCTCGGCGCAGACCTCAACAAGGTGCGGCAGCAGGTCATCCAGCTGCTCTCGGGTTACCAGGGCAAGGAGCCGGCCGGTGTCGCATCCGGCGCCGGCGAGCAGTCGCAGGGAACGGCCCAGGGTGGGTCGCAGGTGCTCGACCAGTTCGGTCGCAACCTCACGCAGGCCGCCCGCGACAACAAGCTCGACCCCGTCATCGGGCGCGAGAAGGAGATCGAGCGGGTCATGCAGATCCTCTCGCGTCGCTCCAAGAACAACCCCGTGCTGATCGGTGAGCCCGGCGTCGGCAAGACCGCGGTCGTCGAGGGCCTGGCCCAGGCGATCGTGAAGGGCGATGTTCCCGAGACGCTGAAGGACAAGCAGCTCTACTCGCTCGACCTCGGCTCACTCATCGCCGGTTCCCGCTACCGCGGTGACTTCGAGGAGCGACTCAAGAAGGTCACGAAGGAGATCCGCACGCGCGGCGACATCATCGTGTTCATCGATGAGATCCACACCCTCGTCGGTGCCGGTGCCGCCGAGGGTGCGATCGATGCGGCCAGCATCCTGAAGCCCCTCCTCGCTCGTGGTGAGCTCCAGACGATCGGCGCCACGACGCTGGATGAGTACCGCAAGCACTTCGAGAAGGATGCTGCGCTCGAGCGCCGCTTCCAGCCGATCCAGGTCGCCGAGCCGAGCCTGCCCCACGCGATCAACATCCTGAAGGGCCTGCGCGACCGCTACGAAGCTCACCACAAGGTGCAGATCACGGATGGCGCGATCGTCGCCGCGGCGAACCTCGCCGACCGCTACGTCAGTGACCGGTTCCTGCCCGACAAGGCTATCGACCTGATCGACGAGGCCGGTGCGCGCCTGCGCCTGAGCATCCTGTCCAGCCCGCCGGAGCTGCGCGAGTTCGACGAGAAGATCGCGAAGGTCCGCGAGCAGAAGGAAGCGGCATCCGAGGACCAGGACTTCGAGAAGGCCGCGTCGCTGCGCGACGAGGAGAAGAGCCTCCTCGCCGAGCGGTTGCGCCTCGAGAAGCAGTGGCGTTCGGGTGAGGTCTCCTCGCCTGCCGTCGTGGACGAAGGTCTGATCGCCGAGGTTCTGGCGCAGGCGACCGGCATCCCCGTGTTCAAGCTCACCGAGGAAGAGTCCAGCCGTCTGGTCTTCATGGAGAAGGCGTTGCACCAGCGCGTCATCGGCCAGGAAGAGGCGATCGCCGCCCTCTCGAAGACGATTCGTCGTCAGCGCGCCGGCCTGAAGGACCCCAAGCGTCCCTCGGGTTCGTTCATCTTCGCCGGACCCACGGGCGTCGGAAAGACCGAGCTAGCCAAGGCGCTCGCGGAGTTCCTCTTCGACGATGAGGGCGCACTGATCTCGCTCGACATGAGCGAGTTCGGTGAGAAGCACACGGTCTCGCGTCTGTTCGGTGCCCCTCCCGGATTCGTCGGGTTCGAAGAGGGCGGCCAGCTCACCGAGAAGGTGCGCCGCAAGCCGTTCTCGGTCGTGCTGTTCGACGAGATCGAGAAGGCCCACCCCGACATCTTCAACTCGCTCCTGCAGATCCTCGAAGAGGGCCGCTTGACTGACGGTCAGGGCCGCATCGTGGACTTCAAGAACACGGTCATCATCATGACGACGAACCTCGGTTCGCAGGCGATCGCCGGCGGCCCGGTCGGGTTCCAGGTCGAGGGTGACACCGCGACGTCGTACGACCGCATGAAGGGCAAGGTCAACGAAGAGCTCAAGCGCCACTTCAAGCCCGAGTTCCTCAACCGCGTCGACGACATCATCGTGTTCCCGCAGCTGGACAAGGACGAACTGCGTCAGATCGTTGACCTGTTCACGAAGCGCCTCGGCGAGCGCCTGCTCGACCGCGACATGACGATCGAGCTGTCGCTGGCCGCGAAGGACCGCCTCATCGAGGTCGGCTTCGACCCGGCGCTCGGTGCTCGGCCGTTGCGTCGCGCGATGCAGCACGAGATCGAAGACCAGCTGTCGGAGAAGATCCTGAACGGCGCCCTCAACCCCGGCGACCACGTCAAGGTGGATGCCGAGAACGGGCAGTTCTTGTTCGAGCACGGTCCGCGCGGCGAGAAGGTCGCGGTCGGTGTCGTCTCTGGTGGCGACATCTCGATCACTCCGGATCTCGCAATCACTGGCGAGTGAGGATCATCACGGCCTCAGGGCTGTGACCGCACGCGAGAGCGGATGCCACGGTGCATCCGCTCTCGCGCGTTCTGGGTGACCGCAACGCGGGGCGCGACTCATCGCCGCGGGTGGCTCCCGCGGCGTGCGGCTTGCTGCGCTCAGGCTGCGGCGGGAGGCTGGGTCAGAGCCGCGACCGCGGTGTCCAGCACGATCGACTGCCGCACTTCGACCGCGTGGTCGTAGCGGCTGCCAGAAAGCGCGACGTAGACACCACCGACGATGTCGATGTAGCCGACGACAGCGTCTGCCCGATGCACCTCGTACGTGGTGGGACCGATGAGCGCTATCGACTCGAGCGGCGGTGCGGTGGCGCGTGGCGCGGCAGTCGGCGGAGAGGTGGATGTCGTGGGGACCATGGTGGCTCCTCCCGTGAGAGGGGATCTGCTCCTGAAGGGTCCACCCTCACCGGTCAATGCGGTGGGGGCTTGACATCATCGCGCGATCGGTGATGCTAGGACGATCATCCGCCGCAGGCCGGCGCGACGGAAGGCCTCGTGGCTGGAAGAGTCCTCGGAGTTTTCGCGCTCTAGGCTGGGGGGATGACCGAGTTCACCGTCCGCGCCGCCCGCACGGCGGACGTGCGGGGCATCCAGGCCCTGCTGGAACCCTGGGTGCAGCGGCGCGTGCTCCTCGGCAAGGACCTCGTCGTGCTGTTCGAGTCGGTCCAGCAGTTCACCGTCGCTGAAGACGCGAACGGTCGACTCGTCGGATGCGGCGCGCTGCACGTCATGTGGGACGACCTCGGTGAGATCCGCACTCTCATCGTCGCCGACGAGTGGTTGCATCACGGTGTCGGCCGAGCGATCGTCGATCGCCTGGAGGAGAACGCACGCGCGCTCGGGCTGCGGCGACTGTTCTGCCTCACCTTCGAGGTGGAGTTCTTCTCGGCGCGCGGCTTCGAGGTCATCGGTGAACAGGTCGTTGATCCGGATGTCTACTCTCAGCTCATCCGCTCCCCTGATGAGGGCGTCGCCGAGTTCCTCGACCTCGCGCATGTGAAACCCAATACGCTCGGCAACACCCGGATGCTGAAGACGTTCGGCTGACGCCTTCCCGCGCCTGCGCCCGCGCTCGCTCCTCAGGCGACGACGGGCGCGCCGAGCCGGGGTCGCCGGATGTGCCGCCTACCCTGGAGGCATGAGTTCCCAGCCGCCGCGCCGCCGCCCGTCCCCGGGCGTCTATCGGCGTCGACGACTCGTCGTGCTCCTTGCGTTGATTGCGATCATCGCCGTGGTCGTCTGGCTGTTCGTTGCTCAGCCGTGGTCGAGTGCCGCGCAGTCGGATGCCGACCCCAAGCCGACACGAACGTCATCCGCCGCTCCGAGCCCGAGTGCGTCAACGCCGACGCCGTCGGATTCCCCGACAGCCGACGCCGCGGCGACGACGGAACCCGGGCCGCTGGAGACTGCGCCGCCAACGTGCACGCGCGGCGACGTGACGGTCGAAGCCCTTACCGATCAGGACGAGTACGGCTCGGGTCAGAATCCGCAGTTGTCGATTCGGCTGACGAACACCACCGATGCCGCGTGCACGATCAACGTCGGAACCACGACCCAGTCATTCACGATCACGAGCGGCAGCGACACCTGGTGGCGCTCGACCGACTGTCAGACCGACCCAAGCGACATGATCGTGACGCTCGACGCTGGTCAGAGCGTGGAGAGCGCGACGCCGCTGACGTGGGACCGGACCCGCTCTTCCGTCAGCACGTGCGACTCGGAGTCTCGTCCCGTCGCGGGTGGGGGCGGCGCGTCATATCACCTCGCCGTCGAGATCGGCGGCGTTGCCTCGAGCCAGACGAAGCAGTTCTTCCTCTACTGAGCTGTCCCGGCGGCTCCCGCGGGCAATCGCGGGTCAGTCACCGTCGCGCATGGCGCGAGCGACGAGTTCGCCGACCAGGACTGCCGACGCTGCGGGCCCCCGCACCGGAACCATCGGAAGGATCGACGTGTCGGCAACGCGGAGGCCTTCCACACCGTGCACGCGACCGGCGCCGTCCACGACCGGGCCCATCGGGGCCGTCCCGCACATGTGGATCGCGGTGCCGAGGTGGCTCCGCATCCAGGCATCCAACGTCGCGTCGTCGTCGAGATCGGATGCCGCGACTTCGGTCGCCCGACCACCCATGGCCTCGACGAGTGCAACCGCCTCGCGGATGCCGGTGCGCATGCGCGCGCGATCGGTCTCCTCCTCCAGGTAGCGGTAGTCGATTCGGGGCGCGGCAGACGGATCTGCATCCTGAAGGGCGAGAGTCCCGCGACCGGCGGGCGCCTGCAGCCCGACGATGAGCGGGAGATCATCCCGGTGGGCAAGCTGCGCCGCCGCTCTGCGGCGAGAGATCCCGGCTACCGCGCGAAGCACGCGGAGCGGGTGACGCAGGCCGGCCGCCACCCCGTCGCGCAGCCGCAGGGAGCCCGTGAGCAGGTAACCGAGAGGTTTGACCGACAGCAGCAGCTCGAGGTCCCCGTCCGGGTGGTCCCCCGAGTCGAGGTTGAGTGCCTCGGGGAAGGCAACGCGTTCCGCGGGGTCGAACGAGGGGGCTTCGGGCTGCCAGGAGAGCGAGATGTCGGGGTGGTCGGAGAAGGCGGCACCAACCGGGACGTCTGAGTGCACCCGGATACCGAGCCGTTCCAGGTCCTCGGGAGTCCCGATGCCCGATGTCAGGAGGATGCGGGCGGAGCCGATGGCGCCCGCCGCGAGCACGATCTCGTCCCCGCGCACGACGCCACGGGAGGTTTCGACCCCGACCGCGCGCGAGCGATCGAACAGGATGCGCCCGACCTGCGTGCCAGCCTGAAGGCGCACGTTCCCGGGCCGGCGCGAGGCCGGGAGGTACGACATCCCGGTGTTGACCCGCACCCCGTCCGCGACGTTGGAGGGCACAGGCCCGACCCCCGGCGCCTGGCTGCCGTTCTTGTCCGGCTCGTCGCGATGTCCGCGACCTGCAGCCGCTGCGCGGAACGCGAGCGCCAGGGTGCCGGGAGTTGCCCGACTCACCGGCACCGGGCCGGAGTTTCCGTGAAGGTCGGAGTCGGGGAAGTCGTGGTCGGACTCGATAGATCGCCAGATCGGCAGTGCTTGCTCGTAGCTCCAGCGGGCCCCGCCGACCGATGCCCACCGGTCGTGGTCAGTGCGGCGCGCGCGGACGAAGTACGCGCCGTTGACCGTGCTCGATCCGCCCAGGACTTTCCCGCGCACGACGGTGTAGGCCAGCTCGGGGGTGAGATGCCCGAGGAAGGACCAGTTCGCCGGATGCCCCGGCATCGCGCCCTGGATGCTCGACGCATCACGAAGCTCAGGCGGGATCTCGATCCCGCCCGCTTCGATGAGGATTACCTGGCGGGCGGGGTCCTCGGCCAGCCGTGCCGCCAGCACGCAGCCCGAGGTTCCGGCTCCGACGATGATCGTCGTCACGATTGCGCCCCCCACGTCGCGCTGGCGCGGCGAAAGGCTTCGTCGATGAGGAGGAGAAGATCGGCATCCTCGTGGCTCAACCACTGCTCGTAGGAGGCGATCGACAGGCCGAGACACGCCCAGGCGATCGCCTGAGGCTCGAGGGAATCGGCCGACTGATGGAGCCGCTCCGCGACGAACTCGGCGATGACCTGCCGCCATTCGGCGTAGCGGAGCGTGGAGTGGGCCATCAGCGTCGGCACATTCAGCAGGAGCCACATGCGCTCGCGGTGGACAGGGATCTCATCCGTGGGGAACCGGTTGAACTCGATGACCGCCAGGCGCAGCGCGTCGCGGAGCGGGAGGTCGGTGGGGAGAGCAGCGAGGTGCCCACGCATCTGATCGAGAAGGCGATCGAAGTCGCCCCAGGGCAGGTCGTTCTTGGAGCGGAAGTAGCGGAAGAACGTGCGCCTGCCGATCCCCGCGGCCTCGACGATGTCGTCGACGGTCGTCTCCTCGAATCCGCGCTCGAGGAACAGCGCGACGGCGATGTGGCTGAGCTCGCCATGGGTCGTGGCCGGTGCGCGGCCCATGCGCGGACGCTCGTTCACCTGCGTTTTCCCCATTGGCTCTTCCATTCGGCACTGAGTGTCATTAGTATCGGCCACGACGAAGGTTTCGCCAAGGACGTGTCGAAACACCCAGGAGGAGCATCCCATGGAGCCCACGAAGACCGCACCTGAAGTCACCACCTCGGAGCAGACAGTGATCGAGTCCGATTCGCTCGTCGAAGAAGTGTCGATCGACGGGATGTGCGGGGTCTACTGATCGCGCGCCGCCTGGCCAGATCATGGATCGCGACATTCCCTGGCGGCTGAGCCCCCAGGTGTCCGTACGTCCCGAGCCGTTCGGCGCACTGCTCTATCACTTCGGAACGCGAAAGCTCTCGTTCCTGAAGGACCGGACGCTGTTGGAGCTCGTCGAACGTCTTGACGTCGTCGACTCGCTCGATGAAGCGTGCGACGCCGTGGGCCTCGACGCGCATGACCGCGAGCGGTACCTCGGTGCCCTCGAGACGCTCGCCGACTCGGCGATGATCGAACAGAGGACGGCATGACTCTCGTTTCCGATGCCCCGCCCGCCCGCCCGCTTCGGCTCGTTGACCACTTCGAGCGGGGACTGGACGCCCCCATCTGCCTGACGTGGGAACTCACCTACGCGTGCAACCTCTCGTGCGTGCACTGCCTGTCCAGTTCCGGCAGGCGAGACCCGCGCGAGTTGAGCACCGACGAGTGTAAGTCGGTCATCGACGAACTTGAGCGGATGCAGGTCTTCTACGTCAACATCGGCGGTGGCGAGCCGACTGTCCGCTCCGACTTCTGGGAGCTCGTCGACTACGCGACCGCTCACCACGTCGGTGTGAAGTTCTCCACCAACGGCGTGAAGATCACCCCGGAGGTCGCGGCTCGACTGGCAGCGAACGACTACGTCGACGTGCAGATCTCGCTCGATGGGGCGACTGCCGAGGTCAACGACCACATTCGTGGCCCCCGCTCGTATGAGACGGCGCTGCGCGCGATGCAGAATCTTTCGGATGCCGGGATGCGCGGCTTCAAACTCTCCGTCGTCTGCACCCGCACCAACATCGGGCAGCTCGACGAGTTCAAAGCGATCGCTGACCGATACGGCGCCCAGTTGCGGCTGACCCGCCTGCGTCCCTCCGGCCGCGGTGCTGACGTGTGGGACGACCTGCACCCCACGCGCGAGCAGCAGCGGGAACTCTATGACTGGCTGGTCCGCCATGGCGACGAGGTCCTGACCGGCGACTCCTTCTTCCACCTGTCGGCGTATGGCTCCTCGCTTCCCGGGCTGAACCTGTGCGGCGCTGGTCGGGTCGTGTGCCTCATCGATCCGATCGGGGATGTCTACGCGTGCCCGTTTGCGATTCACGACGAGTTCCTCGCCGGCAACGTCCGCGACGCGGGCTTCGCGTCGGTGTGGCGGGAGTCGGATCTGTTCACCCGCCTGCGCGAGCCCCAATCGGGGGGCGCGTGCTCCTCGTGTCAGTTCTTCGACTCCTGCAAGGGCGGCTGCATGGCCGCGAAGTTCTTCACGGGCCTCCCGCTCGACGGTCCCGATCCTGAGTGCGTCCGGGGCTTCGGTGAAGAAGCTCTCAAGAACAAGAACGGCGGCGTTCCCCAGCCGTCGCAAGACCACTCGCATCTCACCTCACCGCCCCGGCCCCGCCCGGTGCGTGTGACGATCCGGCGACGCGACGAGATCGCCGCGCCGCCCGTGAGTGCCTGCGCTGAGAGCCCGCTCGCCGGGTTCGACCCCACGTCGACCGACACCCACGAGGGTGCCGATCTTCCGGGAGGTATCCGCTCCCACACCGCCTGAAACCATGCCTCGTCGACGGCCGCGCCGCGGTCGCGGTGGTTTCGTGCGCCCAACGAAAGGTACATCGATGGCTGGAAGAGTCGAGGGCAAGGTCGCCCTCATCACCGGAGCAGCGCGCGGTCAAGGTCGGAGCCACGCGCTCCGCCTGGCAGAGGAAGGCGCCGACATCATCGCCGTCGACCTGTGCGCCCCCGTCCCGAACCTGCAGTATCCGCCCGCGACCGAGGAGGATCTCGCCGAGACCGTCCGCCAGGTCGAGGCGCTCGACCGCCGGATCATTGCCACGAAGGCCGACGTTCGCGACCGCGATGCGTTCAAGGCTGCCATCGACGCCGGTGTCGCCGAGCTGGGCAGGCTCGACATCATCGTGGCCAACGCGGGGATCTGCATCATCGCGCCCTGGGATGAGGTCACACCCGAGATCTGGAACGAGGTCGTCTCGACCAATCTCACCGGCGTGTTCAATACCGTGCAGCTGGCCGCGCCGCACGTCATCGCGTCAGGTGGTGGGTCGATCATCATGACGAGTTCGGCCGCCGGGCTGAAGGGGCTGCCCTTCCTCATGCCCTACGTCGCGTCGAAGTTCGGCGTCACCGGCATGGGCAAGGCGTTCGCCGCCGAGCTCGCCCAGCACAACATCCGAGTCAATACACTCCACCCGACGGGTGTGGATACGCCGATGGGGCAGATGGGCGCCGCCTACCCTCCGCTGCTGGAGAAGAACCCGGCGCTGGGCGGAATGCTCGCGAACATGCTGCCCATCCAGGCCACGGACCCGCGGGACCAGTCCAACGCGGTCCTCTTCCTGGCCAGTGACGAGGCCCGCTACGTCACTGCGCTTTCGATGACGGTCGACGCGGGCAACACCGAGTACTGAGAAGGAAGGAATCATCATGGGAGTCCTCGAAGGCAAGGTTGCCTTCATCACTGGAGCCGCGCGTGGGCAAGGACGCTCGCACGCCGTCCGTCTGGCCCAAGAGGGCGCAGACATCATCGCGGTCGACATCGCCGCGCAGATCGACTCGGTCCCCTATCCGATGGCCACGCCAGAGGATCTCGCCGAGACCGTCAAACAGGTCGAAGCGCTCGACCGCCGCATCCACGCGGTGCAGGCCGACGTGCGTGATCGCGAGGCGCTGCAGGCGGCGTTCGACGGCGGCGTCGCCCTCCTCGGCGGCGTCGACATCGTGCTGGCTAACGCCGGGATCGCGCCGCTGTCCATGCATCCGACCCGCCAGGAGTGGTTCGACGTCGTCGACGTCAACCTCACCGGCGTGTATCAGACCGTGGAGGTGTCCAAGCAGGCACTCATCGATCGAGGCGGCGGGGCGATCGTCCTGACCAGCTCGACGGCGGGACTCGCCGGTATCGGCGGGAGCGCACCCGGTGGGCTCGGGTATACCGCGGCGAAGCACGGTGTCGTGGGACTCATGCGCTCGTATGCCAACCAGCTCGCCGAGCACAGCATCCGGGTCAACACGATTCACCCGACCGGCGTGAACACGCCCATGGTCGTCAACGACGTGATGCAGGAGTTCTTGCAGAGCGACCCGCTACTGAGCAATGCGATGGCCAACGCCCTTCCGGTGCCGATGATCGAGCCGGTGGATCTGTCCAACGCGATTTTGTTCCTCGTCTCGGATGCCGGGCGCTACGTCACGGGCGTGACGTTGCCCGTGGACGCCGGCTTCCTCAACAAGCGCTGACCCCTCACCAAGAACGACGGAAGGAGAACCATCATGGGAAGAGTAGAAGGCAAGGTCGCCTTTATCACCGGAGCCGCCCGTGGACAGGGTCGCGCTCACGCGATCCGGCTGGCGCAGGAGGGCGCGGACATCATCGCGATCGACGTCTGTGAGCCGATCAATGCGGTTCCGTATGACCCGGCAACCGAGGAGGATCTGGCCGAGACCGTCCGCCAGGTCGAGGCACTCGACCGACGCATCATCGCGACCAAGGCCGATGTGCGCGACATGGCGCAGGTGCAGAAAGCCGTCGATGACGGCGTCGCGCAGCTGGGGCGCCTCGACATCGTCTCGGCCAACGCGGGCATCTCGGGTCGGCCGAACAGGTCAGAGGACATCCCGGATGACGAGTGGTCGGACATGCTCGACATCAACCTCTCCGGCGTGTGGCGGGCCGTCCGCGCCTCGATTCCGCACCTGAAGGCCGGCGGGAGGGGCGGCTCGGTCGTTCTCACCAGCTCGGATGCGGGGCTCTTCGCCTACGAGAACATCTCGCACTATGTCTCCGCCAAGCACGGGGTCATCGGGCTCATGCGCACGCTCGCGCTCGAGCTCGCACGCGACATGATCCGCGTCAACGCGATCTGTCCCACCACCGTTGACACCGACATGGTGCAAAACGACGCGATCTACCGGCTGTTCCGCCCGGACCTCGAGAACCCGGGCAAGCAGGACTTCGCGGACGCGGCCATCCAGATGAACGCTCTGCCGATCCCGTGGGTCGAAGCCGTCGACATCTCCAACGCGCTGCTGTTCCTGGCATCCGACGAGGCTCGCTACATCACCGGTGTGGCGCTTCCGGTCGATGCCGGCGCTGCGGTGAAGTAGCCGAAAGGGACGACATGACGATGCCCGCACTGTCCGCCGTGGAGGACGCGGAGACTCTCCGCGAGAACCGTGCGCGCATCGGCGCGCGTCTGGTCGGCCGCGAGCGTGAGCTGGAACTCACGCTCGCGGCCGTGGCCGCCGGGCGCGACATCATTCTGGAAGGCCCCCGGGTACGAGCAAGACGACGATCCTGCGCGCCATCAGCGACGAGTGGGGCATCCCCCTGCTGTTCGTGGAGGGAAACGCCGACCTGACACCGGCGAAGCTCGTTGGCCACCACAACCCGGCACGGGTGCTGCGGGAGGACTACTCCCCGGACAACTTCGTGCCCGGCCCGCTCCTGGAAGCCATGCAGCAGGGCGGCTTCTTGTACATCGAGGAGTTCAACCGCGCACCCGAAGACACCCTCAACACCCTGCTGACGGCGATGGCCGACCGCTCCATCACCGTGCCGCGGGTCGGCCGGATCGAGGCGCTGCCGACCTTCCGGGTCATCGCCTCCATGAACCCGTATGACAACGTCGGAACGACGCGGCTCTCGACCAGCGTGCACGACCGTCTCAACCGCCTCGCGGTGGACTACCAGTCGCCCGCGGAGGAGGAGCGCATCGTTGCGCTGCGCACGGGAGCATCCGGCGCCCTCGGTGAGCGGATGATCGCCGACGCCGTTGCGGTCACCCGCGCCACCCGAGAGCACCCCGACCTGCGGCAGGGATCGAGTGTGCGGGGCGCGATCGACACCGTCCTGGTCGCGGGACGCCTCTCCGAGCTCCGAGGCCTCGAGGCCCCGGATGCCGAGGGCTACCCCGAGCTGTACTTCGACGCCATGATCGTGGCGCTGTCGGGCCGCATCCACCTCGACGAATCTGCCGAGCGAACGCCCGAGGCCGTGCTGCGCGAGATCTGGGAGGATCGCTTCGTGCTGGACCCGCACAAGGCGGCGCCCGGATGAAGGGATGTGGCCGCCGACACGCCGCTCGCGAGCGGACGCCGGCGCACTTCGACCACGACGGGGGTGCCGCTGCGGCGCGTCCCGAAGAAGCTCGACGAAGCGCCGACCGTGTTCGATGCGACAGGATCGGGCAGCGGGACGATTCTGCGCGCGACGGGAGGCAAACCCCGCGCGGGCACATCGACCCGCGGGGCGACGGCGCCGGGGCAAACCGACGAAGTCGCGGAACTGGTGCTCACCCCCGGGAGCACGCGACGGTGGATCCGTCGGTGCGTGCCCTCGCCCGACAGATCGCCTCACGTCTGTCGCTGCGCCGGGCACGCCGGGATGTGACGCGGCGGCGGGGGATCGGCGATCTGGTGAGCGCCCCGTACCGGGGTGGCTCCGACGAGATCGACCTCGACCGCACGATCGAGGTGCTGGCCGAGCATCCGGTCCCCGACGACGACGACATCGTCGTGCGCGAACGGATGCGTACGACGCGCTCGGTCGTGCTGCTGGTGGATGTCTCGGGATCGATGCGGGGCGAGCGCGTCAAGACCGCGGCGGCGACGGTGGGTGCCGTCTCGTCGGAGCTGCGCTCCGACGCCCTCGCGGTCATCGCGTTCTGGTCGGATGCGGCGATCTTGCTGCGGCTGGGCGCGACGGTGAAGCCTATGGAGCTTCTCGACGAGATCCTGCGGCTTCCCGCCCAGGGGCTCACGAACGTCGCCTTCCCCTGGAGCTTGCCCATCAGCAGCTGGCGCGGGTTCCCGCTCGCGATGCGCGGGTGCTGCTGCTCTCGGACTGCGTGCACAACGCCGGGCCCGATCCGCGGCCGCTCGCGGCGCGTCTGCCTCGACTGGACGTGCTGCTGGATGCCTCGGGCGAGAAGGACATCGAACTGGGCCGCGAACTCGCGGCCCAGGGGCGCGGCCTGTGCCGCGTGATCCACGGATACCGGGATGTTGCGCCGGCCGTGAGCGAGATCTTCGCGGGCCGTTGAGCTCGCGAGGGAAAGAGGAGGACAGATGAGCTGGTGGCCATGGCGACAGAACCCGTGGTTCGAGACGGTGCTGGAAGCCCAGCGCCGCGCCAAGAAGCGGCTTCCGCCGTCGGTGTACGCGGCGCTGGTCGCCGGATCCGAGCGCGGCACGACGCCGAGGGATAACACCGATGCGTTCGCAGAGCTGGAGTTCGCGCCGCACGTGGCGGGTCATCAGCCCGAGCGGGATCTGTCCACGACAGTGCTCGGCATCCCGATCTCGCTTCCGGTGCTGATCTCGCCGACCGGGGTGCAAGCGGTTGACCCCGAGGGCGAGGTGGCCGTGGCCCGCGCCGCCGCCGCTCGCGGCACGATCATGGGGCTCAGTTCGTTCGCGAGCAAGCCGGTGGAGCAGGTCGTCGACGCCAACCCCAACACCTTCTATCAGCTGTACTGGACCGGCTCGAAAGAGCAGATGATCCAGCGCATGGACCGGGCTCGCGCCGCCGGCGCGAAAGCTCTCATCGCCACCCTCGACTGGTCGTTCTCGGTCGGACGGGACTGGGGAAGCCCTTCGATTCCGGAGAAGCTCGACCTGAAGTCGATGGTCACCTTCGCACCTGAGGCCGTCCGTCGACCGGGGTGGACCCTCGACTTCCTGCGGAGTGGCTTGCCCGATCTCACGGCCCCGAACCTGCAGCCCCGGACGGTGCTGCGCCCACGTTCTTCGGTGCCTACTACGAGTGGATGCAGACCGAGCCGCCCTCGTGGGAGGACGTTGAGTGGCTCCGCAAGGAGTGGGGCGGCCCGTTCCTGCTTAAGGGCATTACCCGCGTCGACGACGCCAAGCGCGCCGTCGACATCGGGGTCCACGCGATCTCGGTGTCCAACCACGGCGGGAACAACCTCGATACGACGCCCGCGACGATCCGGTGTCTCCAGCCGATCGCCGAGGCCGTCGGCAGTCAGGTGGAGGTGCTGCTCGATGGTGGGGTCCGACGCGGTGGCGATGTCGCTAAAGCGTTGGCGCTGGGAGCGCGTGCCGTCATGATCGGCCGCGCCTACCTGTGGGGACTGGCCGCGAACGGTCAGACCGGCGTGGAGAACGTCCTGGACCTGATGCGGATGGGGCTCGACTCCGCGGTGCTCGGTCTCGGGCACTCCTCGATCTCCGAGCTCTCGCCGGCAGATCTGTGGATTCCGCCGGAGTTCACGCGCACGCTCGGCGCTCCCGTAGCCGCGCCACGTCCCCGCAGGCGCCCGGCAGCCTCGAGCAAGGGCGGATCCTCGGCGACGACGGCATGATGGCAGGATGGATTCCCCCCGCTCCGCCGAGCCGGTTGTCTCGACCGGTGGTGCCCCTCGACTGACGTCCCGGACGTGGCAGGAGGCGGGCGGCATCCTGGTCGTTCCCCTCGGATCGACCGAGCAGCACGGCCCGCACCTTCCGCTGGATGTGGATGCCCGCATCGCGGTAGCGGTCAGCGAGGACCTGGTGCGACGGTGGCGTGCCACCGGCCGCGACGCGAGCGTCGCCCCCGTGGTGTCCTTCGGAGCCAGTGGCGAGCACGCCGGGTTCGCGGGGACGATCTCGATCGGCACGGATGCCCTGCGCCAGGTGATCGTCGAGATCGGCCGGTCCGTCAGCGAATGGTCCGACCGCCTCGTGTTCGTGAACGGGCACGGCGGCAACCTCGACGCGGTCACGAGCGCCGTGACGCTCCTGCGCGGCGAGGGCCGCGACGTGACCTGGATTCCCTGCGGGGTGCCGGGGTCTGACGCGCACGCGGGCAGAACCGAGACATCCGTCATGTTGCATCTGGATGCCGCGGCGGTGCGCCTCGAGCGAGCGGCGAAGGGGAGGACCGCCCTCTGACGGAGATCCTGCCGGCACTGCGGGAACGGGGAGTTGCGGGGGTCTCGCCCAGCGGTGTGCTGGGAGACCCGACGGGAGCGAGCGCGCGCGAGGGTGCGGACCTGCTGGCTCAGATGTGCGACCGCGCGTGGCAGCGGGCGCAGGCGGAGCAGCAATGACCCTTCCTGACGGCTTCGCGGTCCGGATCGGCCGCCACACCCGGGTCATCGACGACGGGGCGGTGCTGGTCGGGGGTGCGCCTGCGCGTGTCGCGCGCCTGGCTCCGGCTGCCCGTGCCCTCGTCGCCGATGGCGTCGTGGTGGTCGCCGACGCGGCATCGCGCTCCCTGGCGGAGTACCTGCTGGAGAACGGCCTGGCCGATCCGATCGTGACGCGTCTGCCGCCGGTCGAGCTCTCGCGACTGTCGGTGGTGATCCCCACGAAAGACCGGGCGCGCCTGCTCGCGCGCCTCCTTGTGAGCCTTCCCAGGGTCTCGCCGAGGTCATCGTCGTCGACGATGGCTCCGACGACCCCGCTGCTGTCGCGGCGACCGTGGCCGCCGCCGACGCGCGGCTGCTCGTGCACGCGACCAACCTCGGCCCCGCTGCCGCGCGCAACACTGGGGCTGCGGCGGCGCGCACCGAGTTCATCGCTTTCATCGACACGGATGTCGTCCTCGAGCCGGACTGCCTCCCCCTCCTTCTTCGACACTTCGCCGATCCGCAGCTTGCGCTTGCTGCGCCGCGCATCACGGGTGTGAGAGATTCGGGTTCGACGTGGATCAGTCGGTACGAGGATGCGCGGTCGTCGCTGGACCTCGGCGCCGAGACCGCACCGGTCAAGCCGTTCACCCGTGTCTCGTGGGTGCCCACGACCTGCGTCATCGTCCGCGCGGATCGGCTGGGCGACGGTTTCGACCCGGCGCTGCGTGCCGGCGAGGATGTCGACTTCGTCTGGCGACTGGTCGAGTCCGGCTCTCGAGCGCGCTTCGAACCCGCGGCGGTGGCGCAGCACGAGCATCGCACCGCGCCGAGTACCTGGCTGGCCCGGAAATTCTTCTACGGCACCGGTGCGCAGCCGCTTGCGGCTCGTCATCCACGCAACGTCGCGCCGGTCGTGCTCGCTCCCTGGAGCGTTCTCGTCCTCGTTGCCGCGGTCTCGCAGCGGCGGTGGTCTGCGCCGGTGATCGCCGTCACCGTCGGCGTGGTCGTCGTCCGGATCGCTGGGAAGCTCCCGCATCTGCGTCATCCGTGGCGTGAGTCGCTGCGTCTTGTCCGCGATGGGCTGCTCGCCGCGACCGCCCAGGGCATCGCCCTGTTCGTGCGGCACTGGTGGCCGCTCGCTATCGTCGGCTCCCTGGTGTCGCGGCGTATCCGTCGCGCGACCGTGCTGGCAGCGGTCGCGGATGCCGCCTGGGAGTACGCGCGGCTGCGGCCGGGTCTGGACCCGGTGCGATTCGGAGTCGCGCGGCGCCTCGACGATCTCTCCTACGGTGCCGGGGTGTGGTGGTCGAGCCTGCGCGCTCGCTCCTTCCGTGCACTGCTGCTCGCGATCGTCCGGACCGACCGCTCGCGCTCGGCGAAAGCGAGGGAACGCTGAGGCGTCCGCGAACTACGCTGGAGGGATGGCCGGGAAGAAGCGAGGAAAGCCGCCGGTGGAGTTTCGCAACGCGCAGCTCGCTGACGCGCTCCAGACGCAGGACATGGCTGCTGTCGCGTTCGCGCTGAGGCACGGTCCGACGATCGTGCCGCTCATGAAGCCAGGTCAGCGCGACAATCCGCTGGATGTCGGGGAGGTGTGGACGTTCCGCGACCCGAACACCGGTCAGGTCGCTCTGCTGCTGTTCAGCGATGCCGCGAACAAGCCCGCGACGCTTCCGCCAGCGGTCGCGCTGATGCCGCCGGCCAGCCTCATGACGTTCCTCGAGGTGCACCGCGACGAGATCACGACGGTCTTCTTCGACCTCGCAGGCCCGCATCCGATGCAGGCGAGCCCCGTCGACGTGCTGGCAGCGCTCGAGGTCCGTGTCGAGGACTGACGCCGCGGGCTGCTAGAAGCCCGGCTCGTCGTCGGGCCTGCTGCTCGATTCTCGGCGTCGCCCCGGTCGCACGGCGTGGAGACTGAGGTCGCCGAGTGCCCCGCGGAGGTTCTTCGATCCGGCGTCGACCACCGTCCGATAGCCGAGCCGTTCTGCCTCGGCGCGCCGCTGTGCGGCCTGCATCACCGGCCGGACCTCACCTGCCAGACTCAGCTCGCCAATGGCCGCCGTTCCCTTGGCAAGAGCTGTCTCGCTGACGGCGTTGGCCACGGCCACCGCGATCGCGAGGTCTGCCGCGGGCTCGACCAGGCGCACCCCACCGACCGTTGAGACGTACACGTCATGGTCACTGACGACAACGCCAGCGCGGCGTTCGAGCACGGCCAGGACCATCGCCACCCGTGACGCCTCGACGCCGTTGACAATGCGGCGCGGGTTGGGCGCTGAGGTCTTGATCGTCAGAGCCTGGACTTCGACGGGGAGCGCCCGGCGCCCCTCCATCGCAATCGTGACGCATGTGCCCGCGACCGGGTCTCCGTGTCCGAGGAAGAGGGCGCTGGGATCGGCGACCTCCTGGATGCCGTCGCCTGTCATATCGAAGCAGCCGACCTCATCGGTGGGCCCGAACCGATTCTTGAGCGCCCGGACGAAGCGCAGCGAACTCTGCCGGTCGCCCTCGAAGTGGCAGACGACGTCGACCAGGTGCTCCAGGATGCGGGGCCCGGCGATCGAGCCGTCCTTCGTGACGTGTCCGACGATGATGACGGGCAGGCCTCGGTCCTTCGCCACGCGAATGAGGGTCGACGCGACCTCTCGCACCTGCGACGGGTGGCCCGCCGCGCCTTCGTGCATCGCCGACGAGACGGTCTGCACCGAGTCGACGATCAGGAGGCTCGGCTGCACCTCATCGACGTTGCCGAGGATCGTGGCCAGGTCGGTCTCGCTCGCGAGATACAGCTCGTCGTGCAGGGCCCCCGTGCGTGACGCCCGAAGCCTGACCTGCGCGACCGACTCCTCCGCGCTCGCGTAGAGCACACGGTGACCGGATGCCGCGGAGTGTGCCGCGACATCCAGCAGGAGCGTTGACTTGCCGACGCCCGGCTCGCCGGAGAGCAGGATCGCCGCGCCGGGTACGAGCCCACCGCCGAGGACGCGGTCGAACTCACCGATGCCGGTCGTGCGGCGGGGAGCATCGGATGCCGACACCCGCGTGATCGGCTGAGCTGCACGCTCTGCGCTCGGCGTCGCGGGGGCGAGCGTCCGAACGATCCCGGTCTGTTCGGCGGCTTCGACGACGGTGCCCCACTGCTGGCATTCGCCGCACCGTCCGACCCACTTGGCCGTCGTCCACCCGCACTCGGTGCACCGGAACGGGGCGGTGGTCGTCGGACGTTTGGCCATGCGATCAGGCTAGTCGCGGCATCCGACACCACCGCCCGGGCACGCCCTGCCGTGTGGCTAACTCCTCAGATCCGGCCGGAGTGCAGGCCGAAAGGCAGTGCCGGAGCGCCGAAATCGGCGGCTTTGAGGAGTTAGCCACGGACTGTGGCGGTGGCTGGCGGGGACTGGTCGGTGCCTGCGGCGATCAGCCTGGTGCCACGCGACCCGCAGCTAACTCCTCGCTCTCGACGGCGGCGGCGCCGGAAGGTTGGCGTTTCATGCGGAGATGGTGTCGCTCTTGAGGAGTTAGCCACGGACGCCGGCGATGGATGCCGGGGGTCAGCCGGCGGTCAGGACTGCTTCGCCGACGGCCTGCTGGGTCAACGGCACCGAGTAGGCCATGAGAGCTCCGGCCTGCGCGTCGCGGAAGATCCGCTGAATGGGCGAGCTCAGCAGGTAGCTTCCGCCGCCGCCGATGCGGAGCGCCTCGGCCGCGGCCTGCTTCGCCACCTCGTTCGCGAGCATCTTCGACTCCGCGGCGGCCGGCATGGCTTCTTCCGAACGCTCGTCCGCGAGCCACGCGACGCGCTCCGCGAACAGGCGCGCCGCCTGCAGCTGCGTCCACAGCATGCCGGTTTCCATCTGAACCCACTGGTTCTCAGACGCAGAGGGGGCGCCGCCCTTGCTCTTGCGGGCCGAGGCGGCGTAGGCATCCATCGCCGACTCGGCGATACCGATGGAGAGCATGCCGAAACCGACAGTGATGAGGTTGGCGTAGTCAGCTGGCGGGAAGCCGCAGCGACGAGATGCCAGCAGCGGCGTGTTCTCGAACAGCACGGTGCGGCTGCGCGTGGCTCGCATGCCGACAGTCTCGTCGATGGGCGGGAAACTGATGCTCTCGTCGACCGACACTCCGAAGAAGGCCGGGGCTCCGTCGATGCTCGTGTTGACCAGCATGTGGTCGGCAGCTTCCGAGCCCGAGACGAACACCTTGCGGCCGGTGAGTGCCCAATCCTCGCCGACAGGGGTCGCGTTCTGCTGGGGCGCGAGGAAGAACCTGCCGCCTGCGGGCTCGGAGAGCGCGTTGACGAATCGCTTGCCCGCGCGCAGCTCGGCCGCGAAGAACGCCGCCTGGTCGGGTGCCGACATCGTCACGAGCGCGTGAGCGGCGCCGATGTGCATGAGCCATACGGTGGCCACGGCAGGGTGGTGGGAGGCCAGGATGCGGACCGTGTGCGCCAGGGTCACGTAAGAAAGACCCTGCCCACCGTGTTCCGGGGGAGGAATGCGGCATCGAGCCCCGAGTCGGACAGGGTGTGCAGGTGCTCGATCGGCAGCCGAGCATCGCGGTCATCCGCGGCGACCGTGGCTCCGAACTCCTGAGCGAGCGCGGTGACGGTGTCTATCCAGTCCTGCTCGGCGGCGGGGACGGCGAACGGGGAGTGTCGGGTGAGCATGGGTTTTCCCTTCGGTCGGAAGAGGTCAGGCGGGGAGGGTTCGAGCCTGGTTGCGGCTCGCACGGGGGCGCACGTGCCGACCGAGGTGGCGCCGCAGCGCTGCCCGAGACGTGAGCACGAGAACGATGAGGGTGACGGCATACGGGAAGGTTTGGTAGAGCTCGCTCGGAAGCTGGATGGCGGTGGCCTGCGCGAGCAACGAGAAGCTCTGGAGGAATCCGAACAGCAACGCCCCGATCGCGATGCCGACGGGCGTCATGCGCCCCATGATCACGATGGCCAGGACGATGTAGCCGCGCCCGGCGGTGATGTCGGGGCTGAAGGCGCCGATCGAGCCGAGAGTGATGACACTGCCTGCCAGTCCTGCCAGCGCTCCGCCGATGAGCAGAGTCCGGGCTCCGATCTGTCTCGGGCGGACGCCTCGGAGAGCCGCCGAGACCGGGTCGGAGCCGACAGCACGTACCTGGAGGCCGAAGCGGGTGAACCGGAAGACGGCCCACGCAGCGACGGCGAGCACGAGGGCGCCGTAGACCAGGGGGCTTTGCCCGAAGAGAGCAGGTCCGATGAGTGGGATGTCGGTGAGGGGCCCGAGGTCCACCTTCGGCGCCGTCGGCACTGAAACGTTGGTCTGACCGGCCGGAACCCACAGTTGGTAGAGGTAGGTCGACAGTCCGAGGCCGAGCATCGTGATCGCGAGACCCACGACGATCTCATTCGCGCCGAGCCGGTAGACGATGAGGTTCATGAGGGCGGCCAGGACGAGTCCGGTGACCACCGCCGCGGCAAGGCCTGCGACGATCCCCGCGAAGCTCGCGACGAACACCGCGACGAACGCCCCGAGGATCATCATCCCCTCGATACCGAGATTCAGTCGGCCTGCCCGCTCCACGAACCCTTCGCCGATCCCGGCGATGACGAGGGGTGTTGCGAGCACGATCGCTCCGGCCAGGATCGAGGCCCATAGCTCGATGCTCATGACCGCTCCTCCGCTGTCGAGGCCGGGGTCGGTTCGCCGTCGGGCGTGACGGACGCGACATCCGTCAACGGAGGTGCAGCGGCGGGCCGCGCTCCGCCCGACCGTGCCGTGACACCGGCGACCGCGGCGACCCCGAGCAGCAGGACGCCCTTGATGACGTCGGCGATCGAGGACGGTACGGTTCCCGTCGCCGACTGGATGCCGAGAGCTCCCGCGGTCAGCGCCGAGAAGAACAGGGCAGCCAGGAGGATGCCGCCGGGGAGGAGCGCGCCGAGGAGAGCGACGGCAAGTCCCGAGAACCCGACACCGCCCGACACGGAGTTGAAGAGACGCTCGTTGACGCCCGCCACCTGCAACCAGCCGACGACGCCCGCGCCGGCGCCCGAGACGAGCATCGTGCCGTACAGGGTGCTGGCGCGGGTGGTGCCCAGCCGCAGGGCCAGGCGCGGGCGTTCGGCGAAAACGCCGATGCGGGTGGCCTGCGAGGTGCGGCGCCACCACTCGAAGAGGACGGCGACCACGATGATCAGGAGCACACCAATGTGCGCGCGCGTGCCGGGAATCAGGTCGGGCAGGGCGGAGGCCTCGGGGAGTTGTTCGCTCTGCGGAGTGGCAGTGTTCTCACCGCTTGCCAGCCAGGTGCGCAGTGTCCAGCCGAGAAAGCCGGCCGCGACGTAGTTCAGCAGCAGGGTCGACAGGATGACATTCACGTGCCAGCGCTCGGCGAGCCAGGCCGGGAGCAGTGCGAAGGCCGCGCCGCCGAGGGCGCCCGAGACCATCCCGATCACCCAGTACACCGGCGCAGGAACGCCCTCGCCGAACAGGTTGGCTGTGCCGAGCGTTGCTGCGGTGGCGAAGATCGCACCGAGAATCACCTGGCCTTCAGCGCCGACGGAGAAGACACCGGCGCGTAACGCGGGAATCAGTGTGAGGGCGACGATCGCGATCGGCGCCGCCCCCACGAGCAACTCCCCGACACGATACGGAGAGCTCGATACCCCGGCGACGAGCCCCTGCAGACCGGTCAGTGGGTCGGCCCCCGCGAGCAGGATGAGCGCCGTTGCGACAGCGAGGACCGCGACGACAACGGCGCCTGCAAGCACCCACCCGCGCCGTCGGCCGCTCACGGGTGCGCCTCATCGCGAGGTGGGTGGGTGTGACCGCAGGCGCCGGCCGGACCGGGAAGGAGCACGTCGACGAACGACTGCGTCGCGGCGTCGATGAGACCACGCTCGGTCAGCCCGAGGTCGGGCACGACATAGAGACCGACGAACGACAGGATGATGTAGGGCGAGGGGATGCGGCATCCGAGCGCCGCTGTGGCGGCGTGACCTGCAGCAAGCGCTTCGGCAGTCTGCTGCCAGGGCGCAGCGCTCATCATCCCGCCGACGGGCAGCGGCACGCGCCCGACGACCTCGCCGTCAGCGACGGTGACAAAGCCGCCGCCCATGCGGGCGAGCTCCTCGACAGCCAGTCGCATGGACGTGTCATCAGCGCCGACCACCGCGACGTTCATGTTGGGGCAGTTCATGGTGATCGCCACCGCCCCGCGTGACAGCCCGAATCCGCGCACGAATCCGATGCCGGTCTCGGCAGTTCCGTGGTGACGATCGATGACGGCGATCTTCAAGACGTCGGCTTCGGCGTCGGAACTGACCTGGCCGTCCACGACCTCCAGGCTCGCTTCGAACTCCCGCTTGAAGTAGCCGTTGTACATCTCCATCGCACGCACCCGGACCTGCTCGGCGCCCTCGGGGGCGGTCAACGCGAAGATGTCAGCCGGAAGCTCGGCCGGAAGATGCACGGTGTCGAGGGTCCACGCGGGAAGCTCGTCGGTGTTGGTGAACAGGGGCGCGCCTTCCTCGGCCTGCACCTCCCCGGCAATGATCACGTGCGAAGGTCGGACCTCGGCAAGATCCGGAATGATCTGCAGGTCGGCCAGGCGTGAGGGAGCGAGGATGCCGAGCACCTGGTCGATCCGGTAGTACTGCGCCGGCTGGGTCGTTGCCATCCGGTAAGCCAGCTGCGGATCCACACCGAAACGGATGGCTTGGCGGATGTGGTGGTCGATGTGGCCCTC
This sequence comes from Microbacterium schleiferi, assembly GCF_015565955.1. Classification (NCBI taxonomy): domain Bacteria; kingdom Bacillati; phylum Actinomycetota; class Actinomycetes; order Micrococcales; family Microbacteriaceae; genus Microbacterium; species Microbacterium schleiferi. Next base: position 241,979 of record NZ_CP064760.1, read on the forward strand.
GGTCGACAGGTCGAGGGCGTGCTTGTCGTCGGCGCAGAAGCACAGGCTCCGGAGTGCCGGCGCGATCGCGTCGAGGTCGCTGAACAGCTGCGGCGTGTTGTCGGTGAGCGACGAAGCCATGATCGTGATCATCGCCCCGAGCCGTGTGCGCTCGAGCACCTCATCGACAGTCGACGCGTTGTGGTCGTCGCTGATCCCCGCAGCAAGGTACCCCCAGAGCGACTCGTGGGTCTGCGCGGCGGTGTGACCCGTCATCCGGCGCCGCGCCGCCAGCGCCTCGCGGAACCGCCCCGTCGAGCGCTCGCTGTAGTCGAACGGGTTCGTCTCACCGAGCGTGGCTGTCACGTCATCCCACAGCCGGGCGCGGACGGTCTCTTCGGGGATGACGGCGCCGCCGAGTTCGAGGTGAGGTGCTCCCGGGGTGGTCGGCGACACCTGCTGGAAGATGTGCAGCGGCGTGCGGGTGGAGAGCATGAAGTCCATGCCGTCCGCCCCCCAGACGTTCGCCGCGCCGTTGGGGTCGACCAGGACGGTCGTCGTGCCGCGGGAGACCGAGAGGCGAGCGAGTTCACCCGGGGTGAGGTTCGTGTATTCGATGTGCAGATGCGCGTCGATGAAGCCCGGAACCACGTAGCTGCCGGATGCGTTGATCTCGCGCCGCGCTTCGCGCATGTGACCCCACGGCGTGAGGGTGGCGATGTGTCGCCCGCTGATGACAACGTCCCGTTCGAGCCACTCCTCGGTGCCCGGAGATTGCACGAGCCCGCCGCGAACGATCAGATCGGGAACCTCGTTCCCCGTTGCAACGGCGCGCACGCGCACGAGTTCCTCGGTCGTGGGGACCAGACTGCTCAGCTCGGTCACGACGGTTCCTTTGCGGTGGTGGCGGTTGCGGCGCCGGGGGTTGCGGCGCCGGGGGATGCGGCGGCAGTCAGGCCTGCCATGGCTGCACCGACCTTGTCGGTCGTGACCTCGCTGATCGGCCATTCGCCAGCGATCCGGCCGGAGAACATCACGACGACGCGGTCGGCGAGGTGGAGGAGTTCTTCGAGGTCGTGCGATGCCACGAGCACCGCTGCGCCCGCTTCGGCCGCCGCGACGAGCCGCTCGCGGATCGACTGCGCGGCGCGCAGGTCCAAGCCCTGCGTCGGACCGTAGGCCAGCACGACGCGCGGCGGCTCGGCACCGAGCTCCCGAGAGACCAAGAGCTTCTGCTGGTTCCCGCCCGAGAGGCCGCCAGCGGCGAGGGTAGGAATGGCGGGGCGCACGTCGAACGCGCGGAGGGTCGCAGCGGCATCCGGGCGCTCGCCGACCCGACGGGGCTTCGAGCGCGACGCTCCCGGCTTCGCGGCGGTGTCGTAGAGCGAGAGGGTATCTCCGAGACTGAGGGTCGGGACGAGGCCGTCGCTGCGCTCCTCGGGGATCCAGGCGACGCCACGAGCGAGGAGGTCCACGGCGCGCGGTGCGTCGAGGTCGTCGATTCGGAACGAGCCATGCTGCGGGGCAGTCAATCCCGCGAGCACATCCATGAGCGTGTTCTGGCCGCTTCCCGCGACTCCTGCGACGCCGACGATCTCTCCCGCGCGCACCTCGAGGCTGACGGCGTCGAGATCGGCATCCGCGGTGGAAACCGCGGTGACCTCGCGGAGGGAGATCACCGGATCTCCCGGGCTGCGGAGTGCGCGCTCGGCAGGCGGGGGCAGCTCTCCGACCATGAGCCGAGCAACCCGCTGCGGGCTGAGGTCTGCGGCGGGACCGTGATGCACGAGCCTGCCGTGCGAGAGCACCGAGACATCGTCGGCGACGGCCCCGACCTCCTCGAGGCGATGAGTGATGAGGACGATTGCGGTGCCACTCTCACACAGCGATCGCAGGTGGGTGAACAGGCCGCCGACTTCTCGCGGGCCGAGGCTCGCCGTGGGCTCGTCCAAGATGAGAGTCGTCGCACCCTCGGCGAGAGCGACGACGATCTCACCGAGTTGCCGGTGTGCTTGGGTCAGGCTGCGCGTGGGGACGGTGAGGTCGACATCGACCTCGGCGCGTTCGAGTGTGTGGGAGAGAAGGGCGTGGGCGGCGCGGCGTCGGAGAAGACGTCGGGGACTGACGAGCAGGAAATTGTCGAGGAGCGAGAGCTCTCCGACCAGGCTCAGGTGCTGCGGAACCATGTTCACGCCGCGCGCCTTGGCCTCGGCACGGTCGCGCGGAGCGTAGGCGGTATCCCCGATGGTCATGGTGCCGGCATCCGGGGCCTCGATCCCCGCGAGGATCTTGGCGAGTGTGGACTTGCCGGCACCGTTCTCGCCGACGAGGGCGTGAACCGTTCCGGGGCGCACGAGAATGTCCACGGCGTCGAGGGCGCGCGTGGTGCCAAAGGTCTTCGAGACCGACCGAGCCATCACGGCCCGGTCGGTCTCGAGGGCGGGGGTGCTGGTCAAGAGATCGTGATGCTTCCGTCGGTGAGGCCCGCGATGAGCTCCTCGACCTTCGTCGCGACATCCGCGGGGATCGTGCCGTCGACGTCGTTGATCTCCTGGTAGGCAAGGCCGCCGTTCTGCAGCGTCGAGACCACACCCTTGCCGCCGAACTCGCCGGCCGCGACCTCTTCGACCCACGCCTTGACGATCGGATACATGTCGAGATCCACGGTGGACACGTTCACCGAGAGAGCCTCTTCGCCGGCGGCAGGTGAGACGCCGACCGTGGGAACACCGGCCTCAGCGGCGGCAGCGCCGACACCGGCGGCGATTCCGTCACCGGTCGTATAGACCACCTGCGCTCCCTGGCCGATGAGGCCTGTGGTGGCGGATGCGGCAGCCTCGGCGTCATCGAAGCTTCCGGCGTAGACCACCGGGAGCAGCTCGGCGGCCGGGTTTGCTGCGGTCACGCCTTGCTGGAAGAAGGCGTCAGTCGCAACGACGAAGTCCAGCTCCATGCTCTCGACGCGTCCCACCGGAGAGAGTTGCGTGAGCCCAGCGATGTAGCCCGACAGATAGCCGACCTGCGCGACGTCGTACGTCCAGGTCTCGACGTTGTCGGTGTACTTCTCGAGGATGTCGGCACCGCCCGATGCGGTGAACGAAACGTCCGGGAAGTCCTCGGCGACCGAGAAGATCGCGTCGCCCAGCTCGATCCCGTGTCCGATGATGAGGTCGACGCCCTGGCTCGCGAAGTCGGCGATCACCGGCTCGCTCTCGGCGGGGTCGGCCATCTGCTCGCGCAGTTCGTACGTGATGAGGCCTTCGTCCTCGAGCTCGGCGAGGGCGTCGGCGAGGGCCTGGTTGAACGCGCCGTCGTTTGCGTTTCCGGGGGTGAGGGCACCGACGGTGATGACGTCGGAGGCGGGCTCGTCGGATGCCGCGGGCTCGGTCGAGCCGGAGCATCCGGCGAGCACGACCGCGGCGGTCGCGGCGGTCGCGATGAACGCGAGGGAGCGGGAGATGCGCATGCTGTGTCCTTTCGGGAGCGTCAGGGAAGTGATGGTGCAGGGGTGGTGATGTGGAATCCGTCAGCGAGGGTGGCGCCGACGAACGCGTGGGAGTCGGGAGACCACTGCCCGAGCACAGCCCCGGAGGCGATGTCGAAGCAGGGGTGAAGGGCGACAGTGGACGGGGTGGGATAGAGGTCGGCGTCGTCGATGCAGACGACATCGGTGCCGTGCAGGTTGCGGATGACTCCGGATGCCGGGAGTGTGCCCGCACGGTCGGCGGCGACGACGAGTGCGGTGGTGAGGAAGCCGCGGAGGGTGGTGTCGTCCTGGCAGAGGGCGTCGGTCTTCGGGCAGCCCTCGACCCACCGGACGGTATCTCCCTCCACCGCCACAGCGCTCGTCTGCGTGCCGAGGGCGGCGTTTCCTTGCGAGAGAACCTCGATCTCGAGCGTGAAGTCCTCGCTGGAACGCGCGAACGAGATGCGCTCGGTGTAGAGCGGTTCTGCCTTCGTGCCGACGACCGCGAACTCGTCGGGCCAGCTCGCCACGATCGGTGCCAACGGTGCGTTGTCATCGCTGGCGTGTGCGCTCGCCGCCCAGATCAGGGCGATCGCCGTCGACGCGACAAGTGCCGCGGAGGCGATCGTGACCGGAGGGCGGAGCGCGTTCATGATGTCGATGCCGCCTCGTGTGCGTCGAGTTCGGCGAGCAGGTCGCGCTTGAGATCGTCCGACGCGAAGGATGCCTCGATCGAGCGGCGAGCAAAGCCCGTGAGGTCGGCTTCGGTGAAACCGAACTGCGCGGCCGCGACAGCCCAATCGGCTTCGAGCGTCGTGCCGAGGGGCACCGGATCGTCGGTGTTCAGCGTGACGCGGACGCCGGCCTCCAGGAGGCGGGGTAGGGGGTGCGAGGCCCAGTCGGGGTAGATGCCGAGGGACACGTTCGACCGCGGACACACGCCCAGGCTGATTTCATCGCGGACCAGCCGTTCGATCAGCGCCGGATCCGCGATCGAGCGCACACCGTGGTCGATGCGCTCGGCCTGGAGGAGATCGAGCGCATCCCACACCCCGGCAGGGCCACTCGACTCGCCGGCGTGGACGGTGCGGCGGAGGCCCGCCACGGCTGCGCGAGCAAACGCAGTCTGGAACTTCTCACCGGTCCGGCCCGTCACCTTCTCGTCTCCGTCGACCGAGAGGGCGATCACGCGATCGGGACGCTGGTAGGTCAACGCGGCAACGATGTCCTCGGCTTCGCGGGCCGTTTGGCTTCGCAGCAGCGAGTAGGCGATGCCGGTCTCGCACAGGCCGTCCTGGGCTGCTTCATCGAACCCTTCCGACAGGGCACTGAGCAGCTCGATTTCGCGTCCGCGCCAGGCGTTCCAGTGGGTCGGGTTGACGATGACGTCCGCGTACCGGATGCCAGAGGCGGTTTGCCGAGCCGCGAACGCGTATGCCACGCGCGCTGCCTGCTCGGGAGTACGCACCAGGCCGCACTGCCAGTCGAGGAACCGCAGGAAGCCGGTCAGCCCTGCCGAGCCAGCACCCGTACCGCCACCCGTCGTCACGCTGGGGGCGAGAAAGTCGTCGTGCGTCGAGATGTCGAAGATCGTCCGCGCCGGCCCCGGTAGGGAGACGCCGCTCTCTTTCGCGAGCACGAGCATGTCGTGCAGCGAGAAGGTGCCCTCGAGGTGGATGTGCACCTCGGCTTTCGGGAGCGCACGGATCGCCTGCTCGTCGATGCGTGTGGCGGGGGAGCGGGGGTCGGCATGAGGATGCAGCGCCTTTCGGGTCGGCTCTCAGCACGCTATCCGCCAACGCGGACTTGTTGACAAGTTGACCCGTAACCTTTCGACACCTGTAACAACGCCGTAATCCAGGCCCGAAATTACGGGATGTTACGACGTAGACTCGAGCGCGACTACTTCAACTTGTTCACAAGGGAGCGTTCTGTGGCTGACTTGACCGACCTCGACCTCGCGCGTCTGCGGGAATCGATCGACATCGCCGCTCAGACGCGGGAGGCCGGCGCCCATCCGTTCGGCGCGCTCGTGGTCGATGCATCCGGCGCGGTCGTTGCCACAGCCGGAAACAACTCTCTTCCGCCGACGGGGGATCCCACCCAGCACGCCGAGCTGCGTGCCGTTGCCGCAGCCGCGCGCGATCTGGGGATCGAGGGCATGAAGGGATCGACGCTGTACACCAGCGCGGAACCCTGCGTCATGTGCTCGGGCGCCGCCTACTGGGCAGGAATCGACCGCGTCGTCTACGCACTGTCGGAGTACCGCCTCCTTGGGCTCACCGGTGACCACCCCGAGAACCCGACGTTCTCGCTGCCGTGCCGTGAGGTGTTCGCCCGCGGACAGCGCGTGATCGAGGTGTCGGGGCCGCATCTGGAGGACGAGGCCTCTGTCGTGCACGAGGGGTTCTGGGTCTAGCGCTCGCCAGCCCGCGGCATCCGACTGCGGGGACTGCCTACAGCGCGCTCCACGGCGGCCGCACGGTCCGCACGAGCGAGTACGACACGATCCCGGGGTCGTGATACTCGAGGCTGTGCAGGATGCGTCGACCGCTCGTGCCGATCCCGATGACCTCCAGAGTCATGACCGGAGACCCCTCGGCCTTCTCGAACAGTTCGGCGAGTTCCCCGGAGAGCGTCGCGACCCCGGGGGTGGTGACCTCCCAGACGACCGGCTCGCCCCAGATGCGCGCCGCGAAGCTGAAGACCGACTCGCTCGGGTCGAACTCGTCAGGCAGATCGCCCGGGATCGGGACAGTGTCGTCGGCGATCATCGCGACGGCGCCATCCGCGCGCCACCGTTTGCGAATGGCTAGGCGGGTAGCGTCTGCCGGTCGCTCCATCACCGCGCCGATCTCCGCGCCGAGCGGGACGGTGCGAGACTCGAGCACCTCCACCTCGGCCCGATAACCCAGGCGGTCCAGCAGCTCGGTGTGTTCGAACTGCTCCTCCAGTCGGACGCTGAGCCGCAGCGCGATCGGATCGACCGTGGTCACCGTGCCCTGCCGACGCCTCACGATGCCCTGGGCCTCGAGCTGCGCCATCGCGTTGCGCAGCTGCTGGCGGCTGCACTCCAGCCGCGCTGTCAGCTCCAGCTCACCCGGCAATGGCGCCCCGAGGGCTGCCGCCTCGCGCACGTATCGCAGGAGTCCGTGCTGGACACGCATGGTGTCGGCGTCGCCGCTGGGGCGCGGCAACGGGAGGTAGGTGGTCACGGGTTCTCCTCACAAACGCACGTGTGGTGCCGACTGTGCACACGTTAGCGGTCGGTCAGTGCGTGCACACCCGGGAGCCCTCACCAGAGACTGCTGCGCCTGCTCCGTCACCGTGACTCAACGGATCCCGATGGCGCGCATCGTCCGCTCGATCGCCGTGAGAGATTCCGCAACGACGTGCGCGAGGATCTGCCGCCCCTTGGCGGCCGTCGCCGCGCGAGGATCCCCGAACACTCCCGTCTCGCCGAGTCCCGCCAACGCCTGCGGCCGCTGTCCAAAGTCCGGCGGGAGCTCTGGGTACTCCACCACAAACCGCTCCGGGTGAACGGTGGCAGGAGAGATCGCGAGCATCATCGAGGTCTCGAGCTCGTCCGCGTGGCACAAGCCGGGCGCTGCCCAGGGGCTCTCCTTGACGCGATCTCCGATCTCGGTCAACCCGGGGTAGTCGAGCACCAGGACCGGCATCCGTGCTCCGGACGCTGCGCGCTTCTCCACCGACACCTGAAGGGGAAGCCGGTTGCCGTAGTCACCGTTGACGACGACCAACAGGGCGAAACCCGACGAGTCCAGCGACGCGGCGATGTCGCTGCAGATCGCCGCGACGGTGTCGAGAGACAGGGACACGGTGCCGGGGAAGGCGGCGTTTCCCCAGGTGTTTCCGTACTCGATGCTTGGCAGGAGCACGGCATCGAGCGCGGCGGCGATGTCGCGGGCGATCGCCTCGGATTGGCGGGTGTCGGTGTCGAGCGGAAGATGGGGGCCGTGCTGTTCCAGAGCCCCGAAGGGCAACACAGCCACGGTGGGACCCGCTGACAACACGTCCCGGATGTCTGGCCATGTCGAGGAGCTGAGTTCGATCACAAGATCTCCGGAGAGGGGGTGGGCGGTCGTCCGACAGTGAGGGCGCGATAGCTGGCCTTACCGTAGCGGCACGCCGCGCCTCAGGCGCTGAACAGTCCGCGGGGCGTGTCGATCGCGTCGAGGTAGGCGGTGCGGCGCGCGAACAGGTCGGGGATGCGGGCGCGGGCGTCGTCGATGATCCGGGGCAGGTCGCCCGAGCGCAACGCGCCGTCTTCGACGAGCACCCGCCCTGCCACCATCGTCAGTGAGACATCCGATCCCCGGACCGCGTGAACGAGGTTGTGATGGATGTTCGCATAGGCGCCGGCGGGAAGAAGCGGCGTCATCCGCGGCGTGTGAGACCGCACCGCGACGATGTCGGCCTGCTTGCCCGGTTCGAGCGATCCGAGCCGGTGTTCCTGTCCGATGGCCCGGGCGCCCTCGATCGTGGCCATCCGGAGCACCTGCCAGGAGTCCATGGCTGCGGCATCCATCGTGCGGAGCTTGCCCAGCAGCGACGCGACCTTCATCTCCTCGAACATGTCGAGGTTGTTGTTCTCCTTCTCGCCGTCGGTGCCTAGGGCCACTGCGACGCCGGCCTCGATGAGCTCTGCCACGGGTGCCATGCCGCTGGCGAGCTTCATATTGCTCACCGGGTTGTGGGAGACGCTCACCCCGCGATCTGCCATGAGCGCGATCTCATCGGCATCCAGCCACACGGCATGGGCGATCATCGTGCGCGGCGTCTCGAAGAAGCCGAGCTTCTCGAGCGCGCGCATCGGCCGCAGCCCCGTGCGCTCCTGGAAGATCTGGACGTCCCATTCGGACTCGCTGCAGTGGGTGTAGAGCCCCGTGTCGTAGTCCTTGGCCATCGCGATGGCGCGCTGCTGACCGGCGTCGTCGGCGTAGAACGGATGCTCCAGCCCAACCCACGGCATGATGCGCCCGCCCGCGGCTCCCGTCCATTCGCGCAGGACCCGTTCGTTGTCGTCGAGGGTGTCGAAGTAGTCGTAGTCGGGGTGTTCCCCGACGTAATTGACCGTGACGAGGCGGTTGCCGAGCTCGGTGGCCACAGCCGCGGCGCGGTCCATGTAGCGCCACATGTCGACGACCGTCGTGGTCCCCGAGAGCAACCCCTCGGCGTAGCAGAGTCGGGCCGCAGCTTCGGCGTCATCGGCGTGGAGTACGCGGTGCATCGGGTCGATGTGCAGGCGCAGCCACTCCCACACCGGGAGGTGCTCCGCCGTGCCGCGCAGCAGGCCCGAGTGGTGGTGGCCGTTGATGAGGCCCGGGATGAGGACGTGGTCGGCCAGGTGCCGTTCCGGAGCCGCGGGGAATCGCGTGCGCAGCTCCGCGATGCCATCGACGGCGACGATCGTGTCGCCCTCGATCGCGACACCGGCATCGACGAGGATCTCGGTCTCCCGGGTCATCGGCACGACGATGTCGGCCGTGAGTAGCTGAATTCCGGCGCTCATGCGACGGTTTCCGGAAGCTCGCCGGCCTGCACGCGCCCACGCGCGACGACGGCCCGAATGCGGTCGGTGTCGAGCTCGGCGATGTCTTCCCAGGGTCGGCCTTCGATCACCACGAAGTCGGCGGCCATGCCTGCCCGCAGCGTGCCGACGAGCGCGCCGAGGTTGATGGCGTCTGCCGCGTCGCTCGTCGCCGCCCGCAGGGCGCGCTCGGCATCCCAGCCGAACAGCTGCGCCATCAGACGCACCTCTTCCATCTGATCGCCGAAGCTGGTGAACACGCCGTTCGCGTCGGTGCCGAGCACGAATCGCACTCCTGCCTGACCGGCCTCGCGCAGCCGGTTGCCGCGCACGCGAGCCATCTCGGCGGACTTCTCGCGGGCGTCGTCGGCGATGCCCTCGGCGCCGGCCTCGAGGCGCTCGTGGATGAGGAGGGTGGGGCCGACGGGGATGTTCCGCTCGGCCAGGATACGCATCTGCTCGGGTGTCATCCCCGTGCCGTGCTCGATGGAGTCGACCCCGGCGGCGAGCGCCCGGTCGATGCCCTCCGCGGTGTGGCTGTGGGCGGCGACGAGCATGCCGAGGGCGTGGGCCTCGTCGACGGTCGCCGCGAGTTCGGCATCCGTGTGGTTGCGCCAGGTGACCTTGTCACCCATCGAGAGGATGCCGCCAGAGGTGTAGATCTTGATCGATTCGGCGCCGGCTCGTGCCCAGGTGCGCACGAGCTTGCGGCACTCGTCGGGGCTGTCGGCCGTCGCGGGGCGGTGGGGGTAGTGCGGTGGGGTGAACAGGTCACCGTGGCCCGCCGTCATCCCGACGGGGCCTGCGCCATACAGCCGCGGGCCGTCCACGATGCCCGCATCGAGGGCGCGAGAGACGGCGAAGGGGGAGGACTCCGAGGCGAGGTCGCGCAGGGTCGTGACGCCCCCGCGGACGGCGCGCTGCGCGTGAGCGAGCACGTGCAGCGACCGCTCCTCGGGCGGGGTGATGATCCCCCACGAGCGGTCGGCTTTGCCCGTGATGGCGTTGGTGTCCAGGTGCACGTGGGTGTCGACGAGGCCCGGGATGAGGCTCAGACCCGACGCGGGTGTTCCCGGGGCGCTCGGGGTGACCGCGGTGATGAGTCCACCCTCCCAGGTGAGGTCGACGCGGCCGAGCGCGTGGTGGCCGTCCCACACGTCCACGCCGAAGATCGTGGTGTCAGTCATCGTGTGTTCCTTCGTCTCAGGGGTTCGGGTGGGATCGGGGTTCGGGGTGGCCGGCGCGCAGCACGCGACCGTCGCGGCGTCCGCTGAAGACGCCGTCGTCGATGGCGACGGTACCGGCCAGCACGACGTAGGGGATACCCGTCGGATGCTGCGCCGGAGAGGTCGGCGAGCCGGGGTGGCCGATGGCGTCGAGGTCGAAGACGACCACGTCGGCGATCGCGCCGGGTGCGAGGAAGCCGCGTCCGGTGAGTCCGAACTGACGCGCGGTCAGCGAGGTCATCTTGCGGACCGCTTCCTCCACCGGGAGGAGCGGCATGTCGCGGACGTACGCGCCCAGCACCGTCGGAAAGCACCCCCAGGCTCGTTGGTGGGCGTACCCCACGGGGACGGAATTGTCGGAGCCGATCGCGATGAGGGGGTCGGCGAGGATGGCGCGCACGTCGTGCTCGCTCATCAGGCGGTAGACCGTCATGGCGGCGGGGTCGGCGAGCACGGCGTCGCACAGGGCATCCCACGCCGAGACGCCGCGGTCGGCGGCGACCTCAGCGATCGTGCGACCCTGCAAGCTCTCGTCGCCGTGCATTGAGATCGTGATGCCGTCGGGCGTGGTCTGATGCCACGCCCCCGCTCGCGCCGCTCCTGTCGCGCCGGTCTCGGCCAGCTGGAACCACTCGGCCCGGGACGCGGCACTCTCGAGCTTTGCGCGCAGCGCGTCCTGCCCGCCGACCTGCATGTCCGCCGGCAAGAGGGCGCTGAGGAACGTCTCACCCGTCGTATAGGGGTACTGGTCGCCGTACACGTCGACCCCCGCGGTGCGCGCCTCGTGCAGGAGGGCGAGCAGTTCCGGCCCGCGGCCATGGTTGGGTAGGCCCGCCGCCTTGCAGTGCGAGACCTGTACCCGCACGCCGCTGCGGCGGGCGATCTCCAGCGTCTCGGCCACCGCGTCGGCAAGACCGTGGCCCTCGTCGCGCATGTGGGTCGCGTACGGGCGATGCCAGCGGTACGCAACGGTTGCCAGGGCAGCCACCTCGTCGGTGTCGGCGTAGCTTCCGGGGGCGTAGATCAGGCCCGTCGACAACCCGAAGGCGCCGGCGGCGAACGCCTCGTCGGCGAGGTCCTGCATCCGTTGGAGCGCGCCGTCGCGCAGCGCAGCATCCATGCCGTTGGCGTTAATGCGCAGCGTGTGGTGTCCGACCAGCGAGGCGATGTGGTTGGTGGGGCCGGCGGCCTCGACCTCATCGAGGTAGTCCGAGAACGATCGCGGATGCGTGTCCACACCCGCGCGTGCGGCGCTCGAGATGGGCCGGTGAAACTCGACCGCGGTCTCGTCGATCAGCGGCGCGGCCGAGTTGCCGCAGTTGCCGACGATCTCGGTGGTCACCCCCTGGCGGAGCTTGAACGGCTGTGGCTCGTCCATGAACGGGACGACGTCCGAATGAGTATGCGCGTCGATGAAGCCCGGTGCGACGAACAGGCCCGTCGCATCGATCTCGCGTACGCCCGTCAGCTCCAGGTCGGAGCCGATGGCAATGACCCGGTCTCGCTCGATGGCGACATCCGCCACGACACCGGGGGTGCCGAAGCCGTCGAGGACCGTACCGCCACGGATGACGAGTGTCACGCTCATGCCACGCCCGCGGGGGAGTACAGCATGTCGCTGAGCAGGTCTTCGAGTTCGTGGAACTGCGCGGACTTCATCATTGCGATCGTGCGGGGACGCTCGAGGGGAATCGGCACGAGCTCGACGATGCGACCGGGGCGGGGCGACATGACCGCGACGACATCTGAAAGCAGGATCGCCTCGGCGATCCCGTGGGTGACCATCAGCGTCGTCGCGGGACGGGCTGTCCAGATGCGCTGCAGTTCCATGTTCAGGCGCTGTCGTGTGACGTCGTCGAGTGCGCCGAACGGTTCATCCAGCAGCAGCAGGTCGGGGTCGACGACGAGGGACCGGGCGATCGAGACTCGCTGTCGCATCCCGCCGGAGAGTTGGGACGGGCGCGCGTTCTCGAAGCCGCTGAGTCCGACGAGGTCGATGAGGGGGTCGATAGCGGCCTCGTCGCCGCGGCGGGTCACTTCGATGGGCAGGCGCACGTTCTTGCGCACCGAACGCCAGGGGAGCAGGGCCGAGTCCTGGAAGGCGATCCCGAGGCCGGCGGGGCGCTTCCCGACGGTCAACTCCTCGCCATGCACCCTGACGGTGCCGCTGGTCGGGCGCTCCAGGCCCGCGAGAATGCGCAGGATCGTCGACTTGCCGCACCCGGAGGGGCCGATCAGGGACGCAAACACGCCCTCGGGGAGGACGAGATCGACGTTGTCGAGGGCGGTCACCGTCTCACGGTGCATCCGGAACTGCTTGGTGAGCCCGCGCAGCTCGATGCCGGGGCGGTTCTCAGTGGCGGCGGTCGAGGTCGTCGTTTCGGTCACGTCCCCAGTACAGCCGTGGCCGACGGCCGGAACCATGTGCGATCTGCCCAACTCCGCGGGTCGAGCGTCCTCACGTGCTGGCGGCATCCCCGGGCGCATTACGGCAACGTTTCGCGACGGTTTCCCGGGCGCCAGGCTCTGGTGAAGTGCACATCGACTGCCGCCGCCTGACGGTTCTTTCTCGGCGGATCCTCCGAAGCCGCGGGGGAGAGCCCGTGCTTGGCTCAGACGGGCACATCGCAATCCAGGGTGCCGTCACCGCAACATACCGGGGGAACCATGCACCCGACAGCAGAGCTGCACGTCCATATCGAGGGAACGCTCGAGGTGGACCTCCTCGTGCGCTTGGCGCAGCGAAACGGACTGCCGCTCCCGTCCTTCGACCCCGACGTGCTCCGCCAGCGCTATCGCTTCGGCAAGCTGCAGGACTTTCTCGATGTCTACGGCCAGAACGTTGCGGTGCTGCGCACCGAGCAGGACTTCTACGACCTCGCCGCGAGCTACCTCGCTCGGGTACGGGCAGCCGGCGTCCGTCGCTCCGAGATCTTCTTCGATCCGCCCACGCACCTCGCGCGCGGCATCCGGATGGAGACGATCCTCGCGGGGCTCACCGCCGCCCTGGACGAGTCGCGCGCGGATGGCCTGTCGGCCGATCTCATCATGTGCTTCCAGCGCGATCTCGGCGCGGATGCGGCGATGGGACTGCTGGATATGGCGCTGCCATTTCGCGACCAGTTCATCGGCGTCGGCCTGGATTCGAGTGAGGTCGGCTATCCGCCTTCCCTGTTCACCCGGGTCTACGCGCGCGCCGCGGCGGAGGGACTGCGCCGCGTGGCACACGCCGGCGAGGAAGGTGGGCCCGAGTACGTGTGGGAGGCGATCGACCTGCTCGGTGTCGAACGCGTCGACCACGGCAATCGCGCGCTCGAGGATGCCGATCTCGTACGGCGGCTTCGCGACGACCAGATTCCGCTCACGGTGTGCCCGCTCTCGAACCTCGCGCTGCGCACCGCGCCGCCGGAGCTGCGGGATCATCCGCTGCCGGTGATGATCGAGGAGGGGCTGAACGTCAGCATCCACAGCGATGACCCCGCCTACTTCGGCGGGTACATCGACGACAACTTCGCGGCAGTGACGCGCGAACTGGGCCTGTCGTCGGCGCAGACCGCCACGCTCGCGCGCAATGCGCTGACCTCGAGCTTCGCCTCCCCGCAGGAGATCGCCGGGTGGGTCGCCGAACTCGACGCCGGTGTCGCGGCCGCGGGGGGTGCGCGGTGAGAAGCGCGCCGATCACGACGGGCCGCCAGTGGATGCTCGTCCTCGAACCCGGTGAGGAACTCCTGGAGACGATCACCGACTGGTGTGTACGCACCGGCGTGACCCAGGGAACCATCACGCTGCTCGGGGCGTTCCGCTCTGTTCGCCTCATTGGTACGCATGGGCCGCTGGATGACGAGGAACCGCCGCTGCCGGATGCCGTCGATGTTGCCTACGTCGAGGGGTCGGGTTCGGGGACCATCACGACCGTCGACGGTTCACCGAAGCCGCACATCCACGCCGCAGTCGGGGTGAAGTCGCAGGGGGCCGCCGCCTACGCCGGCCACGTGCTGCGCGCAGAGGCGCATTACACGGTCGAGGCGACGGTGACAGAGGTGGTCTCGCCGACCTTCGTGTTGCGTCCCGACGCCGAGGCTTTCGGGCTGACCAGTCTGCACTTCGTGGACGGCGTGACGCAGAGTTAGGGCGTTGTCAGCTCGAGGGCGAGATAGAAGTCGACGCGGTCGTCCATCGAACTCAGGGATCGGTTCGTGAGTTCCTCGGCGCGGGCGATGCGGTACCGCAATGTATTGGTATGCAGGTGGAGCTGGCGGGCAGACTCCTGCCAGGCGCAGGCGTTCTGGAGGAACACGCGCAGGGTGCGCACGAGGTCCGCGCCCTGTCGCGCGTCGTAGTCCCACAGCGGGCTGAGCACCTCCGCGGCGAAGGTCTGCCGCTCTCGTTCGCTCAGTTGCGACATCAGCGCGCGGTGCGTGCGGACTTCACTGGTCGCGGCGATCGCGATAGGACTCGCATCCTGCAGGTTTCCGAGCCGCTCGGAGGCACTGACGATCGCCGCCGATAGTCCGCTGACGCCCGTGCGGGCATCCGAGACGCCGATGCGGAGCTGGCGTCCCCCGAGCTTGGGGAGGAACTCCTCCCGCGAGGCGTGCTCGTGGGGGAGAAGCCGTCGATGCCCGGACCGTTCAGAAGCAGCACGGCTCGGTTGTCGATGACGCATCCGATGATGTGCGTGTTCTCGCGGGCAAAGAGGCGATAGCTCATCTCCAGGACGGCCGCCGGGGGGAACACGCGATCCGCGACCTCGGCGATGACGGCAACCGTGGGGTCTTTCGGGTCGAGACCTTCCAGGCGCATCCGCGCCGAGATCTCGCCCGGAGACACGGAGTCTTCCGCGAGCACACGGACCAGTTCCGAGACGTGGCTGTGGTTGGCTCCCCGCCACCGGCTCGAGAACTCGAGGTCCAGACGCAACGCCCCGCGCACACCGTCGATCACGATCGGGGTGTCTCGGCTCAGGCGGCGGTGGTCGCCTTCACAGATGAAGTAGCCGACGACCTGCTGGCTCGAGGCGGTCACCGACCAGGCGGTGCGCGGGGCGCCGGCCCCCATGGCCGGAACAGGAATCGGACCGGCGCTGTCGTTTCCGAGCACGAGATTCCACACGCGCCCAACATCCTCGGTGCTGGGGACGTCGCCGGCGACAGCGACGAGGGTGCCGATCTCGTCGACCAGCCAGCAGTCGATCGCGAACTCCATGCGGAAATCACGCAGCACGGCTTCGGCTCCTTCGCCGCGGGCGACGATCTCGGCAAGTCGGGAGTTGAAGCGGATGCCCTTGGCAGCCAGCCCGTCAGCGGTGCCCGCCTGGGCCGCCGTGACGGTCTCGGCCACCTCTTTGAAAGAGACCTGGTCAGAGATCGTCAGCAGCGTGAGGCCGTAGCGCCGGCACGCGTCGATGATGTCGTCCGAGAGATGCCCGAGGTGCACGAGTCCGACGATGAGTGCTGCGACGCGTTGCCGGGCGAGGGCGGCGACGAACGTATCCGCCGCATCGGGACGGTTGTGCCACATGCCACTGGTGAGGACCATGTCGCCGACCGAGAGGAATCGTGACGGGTCGGGGAGATCGGTGATGTACGCGCCGGTCACGTCGCGGTGTAGGGCATCGGGGGCGGCGACCACGACGCTCAGTCCCAAGCGCTCCTGTCGCAGCATCTCCTCGAGTTTCATAGCGTGCTCCAGGTCTGCCATCGTGCGCTCGTCTGCGCACACCTTCCAGTCTGCGCGCTGTGCAGAGGTGCCCCCGACACCATCTGAGCACGCCCACGGCGTGGTCCTGGATCATGCTCCAGTGCGTGGGAGCTGCACCGGGGGCACGAATTGGACGATGATCACAGCCCGATCCCGGGTGTAAGCGCGCGTTAACGACAGCGAAACGTCGTCTGGCGTTTCCACCGAGCGCGGTGGGATCCACTCATCACGTTTCAGCGGATCGCACGTTCCGCGTCGGGGCTCCGCGCGATTGAGTCGAATCGAACGCTCCCTCCCTGTCCGACGCCGAGCGTTCTGCACCACCTACGTATCCCTTCACCTTGCCGTGGACGTCGTCGGACGCGGACCACCGTGCGAAGGAGAGAACCTGTGACCGACTCCACCGGACGCGCCCGACGCGTTCTTGCTGCCGTGAGCGTTGCCGCGGCTGCTGCACTGGCATTCGCCGGATGCTCCTCAGATGCCACCCCCGAGACCACGAGCAGTTCGGGCGCGGCATCCTACGGAGACATCAACGTTCAGCTTTCGTGGCTGAAGAACACCGAGTTCGCGGGCGAGTACCTCGCCATCGACAACGGCTACTTCGCCGACGCCGGGTTCTCGGATGTCACCCTCACCGCGGGTGGCTCTGGATCGACCTCGGCCGTGACCGCCGTCCTCAGCGATCAGGCGTTCGTCGGCGTCAGCGGTCCGCTTCAGGTCGCCCCGGCGATTCTCGAGGGCGCCGACGTCAAGATCATCGCGACCGGATACCAGAAGAACCCGTTCTCGATCATCTCGCTGGCAGACAACCCCCTCACCAGCCCCGACGACCTGGTCGGCAAGACGGTCGCGGTCAGCGATTCCAACATCCTCGTCTTCAACGCGTTGCTGGAGCTCAACGACATCCCCGCGGATGAGGTCACCGTGGTTCCCTTCAGCGACACGAGCCAGCTCACCACTGGCCAGGTCGACGGCTACCTCGGCTACACGACCTCGGGCCCCTACGCTCTCGAGCTCCAGGGCTTTGACGCCAACGAGTTCCTGCTTGCCGACTACAACATGGCGATCGTCTCGGAGAGCTACGTCGCCAGCGACGAGATGATCGAGAACGAGCCGGAGAAGATCAAGGCCTATCTGAAGGCGCTCGTGCAGGGCTGGCAGGCGGCGCTTGCTGACCCGGAGGTGGCCACCACCGCGGCCGTGGATGACTACGGCAAGGAGCAGAACTACGACTTCGAGCAGCAGCTCAACGCCTTCAACATCCAGGCAACGCTCCAGATCACGCCCGAAACCGAAGCCAACGGCCTGCTCACGATGAGCGATGAGCTGATCGCGGCGAACATCGACACGCTCGCCGTGTGCGGGTACGACATCTCTGCCGACGAGCTGTTCGACCTGTCGCTGTTGAACGAGATGTACGACGAAAACCCGGAGCTTCGCACCATTCAGTGAGCCCCGACCCGAAAACGAGACGACGCGTTGGCGTCAAAGGAGTCCAGCAATGAGCGGTACCACCGTGCGTGAGCGCGTTGTCTCGTCTTCTCCTGCCCTGCTCGGCGCCGCTGGCGTCGTGATCCTCCTCATCGTGTGGACGGTTGCGGCGGCCATCGTGCCGGGCAGGGCACTGCCCAGTCCCGCCGGGATCGTTGCGGCGGCCGCCTCGGACGGCTGGGAGTTCTATTGGGCGAACCTGAGCGCAACGTTCGGGCGGATGGTCCCGGGCTACCTCATCGGCGTCACTGTCGCCCTGACGATCGCCGCCATTGTTCTGCTGCTTCCGTCGCTAGACCAGGTCGCCAACCAGGTTGGGGTCGTGGCTGACAGCCTTCCCATCACCGCGATCGGGCCTCTCGTGATGATCATGTTCGGCGGTGCGACCGCGGCCACATTCTTGGCTGCGCTCGTGGTCTTCTATACGACCCTCGTGACGTCGTTGCTGGGGGTCCACGCCGCGAAGAAGTCGAGCCTGGAACTGGTGCGCGCCTACGGCGGCGGTCGCATGATGCGGCTGCGCAAGGTGCAGGTCATGGCGGCGCTGCCGTCCGTGTTCAATGCGCTCAAGCTGGCCGTACCGGCTGCGTTCATCGGCGCCCTGGTTGGCGAGTACCTCGGTGGGATCGACGTCGGCATCGGCGTGGCACTACAGGCGGCGCAACGCGACATCCTGCCGGCACGCACGTTCGCGCTCAGCCTCGTGATCGGGCTCCTCTCGCTGGCCGGATACCTCATCATCGGCTGGATCGGGCGTGCCGTGCTGCCCTGGTCTGCCGAGACCGACCTGGGAGCTCAGCGATGAACGACAGCGTCTGGGCCGTCATCGGCAAGCGGCTGGGTCTGCTCGCGATCGCCGCGACCCTTGCCGTGATCGTGTGGATCATTGTGCTGGAGAGCATGGACGTGATTCCGCTCGTCGGTAAGCGCCCCTGGGATGTGTGGAACTGGCTCTTCGTTGCGGACGACGCGGCAGAAAACCGGGCCATCATCCTGTCGAATCTGCTGATCACAGCCCGGGACTGCATTGTGGGGTATGTCCTCGGTCTCGTGTTCTCGTTCGTGCTCGCGATCGTGTTCGTGATGTCCCGGTCGGTGGAGCATGCCGTCATCCCCCCGATCATGCTGGCTCGCTCCATCCCGCTGCTCGTGATGACGCCGCTGATCACACTCGTCTTCGGCATCAATGTCATCGGCGTCTCGGCGGTCGTGACCTCCGTCGTCTTCTTCCCCGCGCTCATCAACCTCGTCTACGGGCTTCGCGCCGTGAATCCGCAGCACGTCGAACTCGTGCACGCTTACGGCGGCACGGCGTGGACAGTGCTGCGCAAGATCTCGATTCCGAGCGCCATGCCGGCCCTGTTCGCTTCGGCTCGGCTCTCGGTGCCGCTGGCGGTGACCGGCGCGATGATCGGCGAATGGTTGGCGACCGGTGAAGGCCTCGGAGGCTCCATTTCCCGCGCGGCTGGTGCCTTCGACTTCAATCAGATGTGGGCATCTGCCGTCACGATCGCCGTGATGACGATGTTGGCCTACTCGGTCGTCAGCATCGTCGAAGCTCTCGTGACCCGCCGGTTCGGCGCGGTAGCTGCCGACTGAACGGCCAGACAGCGTCCTTCAGTTCTGCTGAAGCATTGCTAGAGTCTGCACATGCTCATCGCAGCCATCGTCATCATCACCCTCGCCCTCGTCTTCTACTCGGTCGGCGTGTGGGCAGAGCGCATCCAGCGCACGCTGCGCTGGTGGCACGCGGCGTTCTTCGCACTCGGACTCGCGGCAGACACCACGGGCACACTCCTCATGTCGCAGATCGCCGGCGACCGCCGGGCCGCTGGCGTTGCGGCAAGTCCGCTTGACACGCTCATGAGTTGGACAGGCCTGGCTGCCATCATCCTCATGGCCATCCACCTGCTGTGGGCGGTCATCGTGCTCATCCGCAATCGTGAACACGAGAAGGCGGTGTTCCATCGCTTCAGCATCGTGGTCTGGGCGATCTGGCTGATCCCCTACATCGCAGGTGCTGCCGCGGCGATGGGCGGCGGCGGGAGCTGATCCGGATCAGCGCAGCGAAGAGGCTACCTCGCGCAGGGCGTCGGCCGACCGGCGCAGCAGCGCGAGCTCGTTCGGCGAGAACGGCGTCTGGCGGATCGGGAACGCGCCCCGGGAATTGACAATCGAGGGCACCGAGAGCGCCACCCCGTCGATGCCGTGGAAGTCCTGCAGCACCGTGCTGACGGGCAAGACGGCGTTCTCGTCACGCAGGATGGCCTCGATGATGCGCGCTGACGAGAGTCCGATCGCATAGTTGGTCGCGCCCTTGCCCTGGATGACCTTATACGCGGAGTCGCGCACATCCACCGTGATGGCGTCCAGCTCATCAACCGTCATTCGGGGGTGGCCATCCGACTCCCACTCGAGGAGCGGGACCGTGCCGATGCTCGCATGGGACCACAGAGCGAACTCCGTGTCGCCGTGTTCACCGATGATGTAGGCGTGCACGCTCGAGGTGGCAACCCCCGCTCGATGCGCGAGTTTCCAACGTAGGCGGGACGTGTCGAGGACGGTTCCCGACGCGAACAGCCGCTCCGGGGGAAGCCCGGTGTCCTCCTGCGCGAGAACGGTGAGCACATCGCAGGGGTTTGTGACGATGACGTACACGGCGTCGGGGGCGACCTCCAGGAGCTGAGGGAGCATCTTTCGCAGGATGCCCGCGTTCACACCTGCCAGTTCGATGCGGCTCTGTCCCGGGTTCTGCTTGGCGCCTGCCGTGATCACGACGACGTGGGACCCTTCGGCCACGGAGACATCGCTGCCACCGCTGATGTCACTCGACCCGGTGAACAGGGTGCCGTGGGCGAGGTCGAGCACCTCGGCATCCACCTTCGCGGTGTTGATGTCGTAGAGGGCGACGTGGCGGGCCGAGCCACGGATGAGCGCCGCATAGGCGACGCTGGAGCCCACGCTACCTGCGCCGACGACGGTGACTTTCGAGTTCTCGATCACGCTCATGGGGGACAGTCTCTCAGGTCTGCGTTACGCCCCGGTAGCGGGCTCCGGTCTCGCCTCGGCCGGCGCGATGTCGGCGGTGCGGATCCCGAGGAATGACACGATCGCGCCCGCCACCATGAGGCCCGCCGTGACGACAACGGCGCGGTGGAACCCGTTCAGGTCGAGGCTTCCCGCGACGATCGTCGCGAGGGTGGCGATGATGAGGAGTCCGGCGATGCGGGAGACGGCGTTGTTGACGGCCGACGCGATCCCGGACCGGGCAGGATCGACCGCGCCGAGGATCGCGGCGGTGAGGGGAGACACCGTGATCGCGAGGCCCAGCCCGAAGAGGATGAGCCCGGGGAGCAGCTGCAGCCAGTAGTTGACGGGGTCAGTGACCGTCAGGAGCAGCAGCGAGCCGCCAGCCATGATGAGAGGCCCGACGGTCATGAAGAGGCGCGGTCCGAAGCGGTCCGACAGCGACCCCATCGAAGCGCTGAGCAGCACCATCATGACGGTGGTCGGCAGGCTCGCAAGCCCTGCGAGGGTCGCCGAGAAGCCGGCTCCCTGCTGGAGGTAGACGGTGACCACGAATCCGTTGAGCGAAAGTGCCGCGTAGACGAACAGGGTCGTGATGTTCCCCGTCCAGAAGTTGCGGATGCGGAACAGGTCGAGGGGCAGCATGGGGGCTGTTGCCGTTCGCTGCCGCCAGAGGAAAAGCGCGAACAGCAGGATGCCGATCGTGAAGGTTCCCCAGATCACCGGCGACCCCCATCCGAGGTTCGGCTGCTCGATGAGCGCGAAGACCGCGCCGCCGAGTCCGAAGGTGCACAGGGCGGCGCCGATCCAGTCGATGCGTGCGTCGGGGCGGCGCTCATCGCGCTCGCCGAGGGTGTGGAGCAGCCACAGGGTGATGCCGATTGGCACCACGTTGATGACGAAGGCGATGCGCCACGACAGGTAATCGACGAAGACGCCGCCGATGAGCGGGCCGACGATCATGGCGCCGGTCGTCATCGCCGTCCAGATTCCGATCGCCCGGCCCCGCATCGCCCCGTCGAAGCGGGAGGTGATGAGTGCCAGGGAGCTCGGCACGAGGAACGCGCCGGCCGCCCCTTGCGCCGCGCGAGCGATGATCAGGATGACGGGGTCCGGCGCGATTGCGATCACCACGGATGCCGCGGCGAATCCATACAGGCCGATCCGCAGGACGAGCAGCCGACCGAAGGCGTCCGAGATCGAGCCGGCGAGCAGGATGAGGGAGCCGAGGGTGATGAGGTAGGCATCCACGACCCACTGCTGCGTCGTCAGCCCACCGCCGAGTTCGGTCTCGATCGCGGGGAGGGCAACGTTGATCAGCGTGCCGTCGAGGAAGGCGACGAACGACGCCAGGATCGCGATCGTGAGGATGAGCCGCTGCGATCGGCTCATGCGAGAGGTCACACCGTCACGCTACGCGCTCGGCGCGGTGGTTGGGTCGCTCAGGCTGCAACCGCCGAACCCACACCTCATGCGCCGAGCCCACACCTTTCGGCCGGCGAATCCGGTGGGTTCGCAGTGGAAGGTGTGGGTTCGGTGGAAAAGGGCGGGCAGCTCAGAGGGCGCCGCCGGCGGCGGGCGGAGCATCCGACTCGGTCGAGTCGCCGTTGGGCATGTCGCGAGCCACGAAGTTCTCGATGTCGAAGAGGTTCGTCGTGCGCTCGGCGATGTTCAGGAGGGTCGTCATCGACGCGACCTCCTCGACCTGCTCCTTGAGGAACCACAGCATCGACTGCTCCCCGAGGCCGTCGCTTTCGGCGCGTGCCGCCGCGAACAGCGCCTCGATCTGCGTCGAAACGCGCTTCTCCTGCTCGAGCGCGAGGCGGATGGGCTCGGCGTGGTCCGCGAACTCGGTCTGTACTTCCGGAACGCCGGGGATCGTTACGCCCATGTCGCGGTCGAGGCGGTACTGCACCAGCATCATCGCGTGGTTGCGCTCCTCAACCGCCTGACGGTAGAAGTGCCGCGCGAGCTGCGGGAGATCGTGATCGTCGTACCAGACGGCAATGGCGATGTACTGCTGGCTGGCGGCGAATTCGTGGCCGATCTGCTCAGACAGCAGCTGGTCGAACGAGGACATGGCACTCCGATCGGGTCGCGAAACTCTTCACTCCATCCTTGCAGAGCGACGCGGGCGCTGGGGAGTCGCGAGTGGGGGCGGGGACGGCGTTTCCGGGCAGCGCCGGTGTGTCGTAAACTGGACGACGGTGACGTGTCCGAGCGGCCGAAGGTGCAACTCTCGAAAAGTTGTGTAGGGTAACCCCCTACCGTGGGTTCAAATCCCACCGTCACCGCCAGAGAAAACCCCCGACGAGTCGGGGGTTTTCGCGTTGCCGCGCCCTCCCCGGCGCACCGCGCGGAACCTGCGGCTACCAGACCAGCGGGAGAAACTTCTTCGTCGTCGCGTTGTAGCGCTCGTACTGCTCGCCGTAGTGCTCAGCGAGGTGCGCGTCCAGGCGCGGGATGTGGATCCAGATGAACATCGCGGCCATGATGACGGGGATGACCAGCGCCCACCACAGCCCGGTCGCGAGTGCGAAGCCGGCGAACAGGATCGTGTCGCCGAGGTAGTTGGGGTGCTGCGTGTAGCGGAACAGTCCGCCCGTGTAGAGCATGCCCTTGTGAGCCGGGTCGGCCTTGAAGCGTTTGCGGTCCCACTCGCTGCCGGTGTTCAGGTACGAACCGACGAGGTACAGGACAACGCCGAGCCACAGCATCCAGCCCACGGGGGCGGTGTTGATCGATCCGGCTGCCGCCATCGTGACATCGATGATCGCGATCCAGACCAGGACGGGCACCACTTCGGCGGCCGGCACAGGGCGGTTCAGCATCACGAAGAGGGTCATCCCGTGACGGATGAGGTAGACGAGCATCATCGCGATGAGCACGCCGGCTCGCAGTGGTTGCGTCGGCCCCCACCCGAACCACGCGGGGAACGCCCAGACCAAGAGCGCGATGGCTCCGGCTGCGATCACGACGTGAATCCCGAAGAAGAGGATCTTCGCCTTCTGGGACGGGTTGACGGGGTGCTCATGATGTCTCCTCAGAGGTCTCGGGCGGCTGCAGGCCGCGGTAGATGTCGGCGAGCTCGGTGCCCCACGTGGTGGCCCCGGCAGGGCTGAGCGGGTCGGCGCCGAGGGCCTCGGTGATGGGCTCGCGCAAGATCAGAACCGCGAGGTCGTGGGTGGTCAGCACCACGGCGCGCGCTCGCGGATCGGATGCGTCGGTGAGTACTCCCGCCCGAACCATGGCATCGACGGTGCGTCGACCGGCCGCGTAGAGCTCGCGGAACAGGGCGCGTCCGCTGTCGCCACCGTCCACCAGCATCCGCAGCAGGTAGCGGGGGATCGGCGAATCGGCGCCGAGTCTGTCGAGGAGTGCGGCAGCGAGGGAGTCCTGGGCGCCGGCGTCGAGGAGGTCGTCGCTGACGAGTTCGGACAGGGCGGCTGTCACCGTGGCGGTGACGTGGGCGTTGACCGCGTCGCGCACGCCATCCATGGACCCGTAGTGACGGATGAGGAGGGCGGGGGAGACTTCGGCGGCGGCGGCGATGTCGCGCACGGTGGTCGCGGCACCGCCGGGCCGGGCGATCAACGCGAGGGCGGTGTCGCGGATCCGCAGTGCGCGGACGGTGGTCGGAGGAGCCATGCTCCTATTGTAAACATATGTTTACTTTTCTGGTGGCAGAGGCGACCCACCGCGCGCTCGGCATCCTTGCGGGGACGCGATCATCGAGCACGTGCGCCGTCAGGTTCACTCCTGTGAACTCGGCCGCGGCCTGGTGCCTGCATCTCGTCACTTCGTCTGGCGCAGCGGGGAGATGAACGAGCCCGTGTCGGCGCTGTGGCCCTCGCTACTGGTCGCGCTCGGCGTGGGATCGGTAGACCGCCGCGGCGCGCTCGAGATAGGCCGTGATCGCGGCCTGTTCCTCATCCGAGAAGCCCGCGAGGACTGTTTCGAGGTCGGCGAGCAGGGGGACGAGCAGGTCGAAGGCGCGCGCTCGTGACGTGTCACTCGGGACGACGAGGATGCTGCGCCTGTCGCTCGGGTGAGGTTCGCGGGTCACGTGACCGAGGTCGACCAGACGATCGATGGCTGTCGTGGTTGCTGTCGTGGAGATTCCGAGACGGCGAGCGAGCCCGGTGGGGGCTGTCGGGCCCGTGGTGAGCAGGTGTTGCATCGCTGCGAGATCGGTGGCATTCACCGAGAGGTCGTCTTGAAGCGACTCGCGAAAGAGATCGGTGGCATCAACGAGATCGCGAAGCAGTTGGGTTGCTCGATGGACCGGCGGGCCCGGGTGTCCCGTCCCCGCGGGCAGGTCCTCGCGCGGCACCACCGGCTGGTCTGTATCCACGCTCTCATCGTACGCGCATTTACTGTAAGCTCCCGGGTAACTAGTTTCTCTAGCAATAGAGCTGACACAGCCGTGAACCGCATATCCGGTATCGGACAAGGGGAATGACCATGGATGCCTTCCTTCGCTTCATCACTGCTGCGCGAACCTCGTGGATCGTGCTGGTGCTCGCTGCACTCGCGGTCGGCGGGGTCTTCGCCTTGGCCGGAGGCGAGGAATCGGACACTGCACCATCGGTTGGTCTCCCTGACTCTGCGGAATCGGTTCGCGCGCAGGCACTCCTCGAGGAGTTCCCGAGTGCCGACTCGACCTCGGCGATCCTCGTGTTTGCTTCAGAGAGTGGTGAACTCTCGGACGAGGACCTCGCCGAGATCAACGCGAAAGCCTTCGACGCCCTGGCCGACTTCACCCCCGACGGCTTCGTGCCGCCCGCCCAGGTCTCCGAGGACGGCGACGTCGCGTTCCTGGTTGTTCCCCTCGAGCCCGAAGAGGATGTCGCGGCACAGACGGAACGGGCGCAGGAACTGCGGGATGCGGCATCCGCCGACCTGAGCGATGATGTGCGGGTTTACCTGACCGGCGCCGAAGGCTTCGAGGTCGACATCGCAGCAGTCTTCGCGGGCGCCGACTTCACCCTGCTGCTGACGACGGTCATCGTCGTGGCCGTGCTGCTTCTGGTCACCTACCGCAGCCCGTGGCTGTGGCTCGTGCCGCTGACGGTCATCGGTGTCGCCGACGCGACAGCCGGAATCATCGCCCGTCAGGTCGCGGCGGCCGTCGGCATCGCGCTGGATGCCTCGATCACCGGCATCCTGTCGGTGTTGGTCTTCGGCGCGGGCACGAACTACGCGCTGCTGCTGATCGCCCGCTATCGCGATGAACTGCGGTTGCATGAGGATCGGCGCGAAGCGATGCGGCGTGCCCTCCGGGGCGCCGGCCCGGCGATCATCGCGAGCGGCACGACCGTCGCTCTGGCGCTTGCATCACTGCTCCTGGGCGAACTGGCCGGCAACCGCGCTCTGGGCTTTGCCTGCGCGGTCGGCATCATCGTGGCGATGGCCTTCGCCCTGATCGTTCTCCCGGCGGCCCTTGTCCTGTTCGGCCGCGGTCTCTTCTGGCCCTACATCCCGCGTTTCGGATCGCCCGACGCGATCTCACGGAGCCCGTGGGGCAAGCTCGGTCGCGCCGTCTCGAAGCGTCCCATCGTCGTCGCTCTCTCGGGCGTTGCCGTGCTCGGCGTGCTGGCTTCCGGGGTGCTCTTTGTGCAGACAGGTCTGTCGCAGAACGACCGATTCCGGCAGACGCCCGAAGCCGTGCAGGGGCAAGAGATCCTCGCCGACGCTTTCTCGGCCGGGGCAACCTCTCCCGCGTTCGTCGTCGCGCCCATCGACGAGGCCGACGAAACCGTCGCCGCGCTCGACGGCATTGACGGGGTCGATTCGGCTGCCGTCACCGAAGAAGCCGGTGATCTGGTGCGCATCGATGTCGTCCTGGGGGCAAGCGCCGAAACCGAAGAAGCGTTCGCGACGATCGAGACGATCCGCGGGGAACTCGACGACGTGGGCTCCGGTGAGGCGCTCGTCGGCGGCCTGGACTCCCAGGCTCTGGATGTCGCCGACGCGCAGGCCCGTGATCAGGCTCTGTTGATTCCGCTGATCCTGGTTCTGGTCCTGATCGTTCTCGTCATCCTGCTGCGCGCCCTGCTTGCTCCCGTGCTGCTTCTGGTGGCCGTCGTGATCAGCTATTTCTCTGCGGTCGGCGCGAGCTGGTGGCTCTTCCAGACCCCGCTGTTCGGTTTCCCCGCGATCGACAACAACGTGCTGCTGTTCAGCTTCCTCTTCCTTGTCGCCCTCGGAGTGGACTACAGCATCTTCCTCGTGACCCGCGCGAAGGAGGAGGCCGATCACCTCGGTATCACGCAGGGGATGATTCGCGCGCTCGCCGCAACCGGTGCGGTGATCACCAGTGCCGGCATCCTGCTGGCTGCCGTGTTCGCCGTGCTGGGTGTGCTGCCGCTGATCACCCTCACGCAGATCGGTGTCATCGTCTGCATCGGTGTGCTGATCGACACCCTGCTGGTTCGGACGGTGATCGTGCCGGCCATGGCCTTCATCGCGAAGGACCGGTTCTGGTGGCCGCGCAAGCCGGCGCTCACCGACGCTCACGCTCGGGAGCAGGGAGCGGATGCCCTGGCTTCCGCGGCTTCCTCGCCGGAGCGGTCAGCCTGACGTCAGGATCAGATGAACCGTATCGGCGAGGCGTCCGAGCAGTTCATCCCCGTCAACGTCGCTCTCGGGGCTGACCGTTGCCGCGACGCCGAGGCCGAGGTAGCGCACGCTCAGGCTGTAGAAGACTTCGAAGGCCCAGTCCGCGCGTGCCTCGGTCAGCGCACGGTTGTGCTCGTCGGCTGCGGCCAGAAGGGCGCCGACGAAGACTGCCTGCCCCGCATCGCCAGACTGACGCCCCCGTGCGCTGATGGCGGGATCCTCGACGCCGAGCAGGAAGAACGGCGACAGCAGCTCGCGGTTCTGCCGCAGGATCTCGGCGTACGCGGTCACGATCGCGGTTGTGGCCTGTTCGAAATCCGCGGCGCCCGCCCCCGCGGTGCTGACGCGATCCTCGGTTTCGGTGTCGAGGCGATCGAACTCTTCGCTCTGGACAGCTCTCAGCAGGTCGGCTTTGCTCGCAACTCGGCCATAGATGGAGCCGACAGATAGACCAGCGGCGGCGGCGACCTCGGCGATGGAGAATTGTCCGTTGCCGCGTTCCTGGAGGAGCTGTAGTACCGCGGAGCGCACTTTCGCGAAGGAGTCGCGGCTGCGGCGCTGCTTCGGCTCAGCCACCCCGTTGACGGTCGATCGTGTCGCCATCATCGCTCCGTTTCGCGTGTCGTCTCTCGTCGGGAGTGTAACCACCAGCTCTCGCGCCTACCGCTCCTGCACCTCGACCAGGAACACGGAGTGAGGTGCGAGCTCGAGGTCGAGCTGGAGCGCGCCCCCGTCCGAAACGATCACATCGCGGGGGGCGTCGACCGCTCCTGCCGATGAGGTGCACGTGACGGCCACGGCGCGCCCGGTCCAGGGGAGGTTCGTCATCTCGATGCGGGCGGACCTCACTCCCGCCGATGCCAGGTCGCGGCGTTGCGGCGGCAGGGTGAGGCCGAGTTCGATGCGCTGCTCCCCGATCGGGATACGGAAGGTGAACCGGTCCTCCGCTCGCTCGGTGAGCGCTGTATCGGGGGCGACGTAGTTGGCCACGAGGAGGCGCACCGTCTCTCCGTCGCGGCTTGCCGCACAGGCCAGACCCGACTCGTCGCCGCCGGTGACGGCAAGCCGGCGTCCCATCAGCGCACGCCCAGCCATCGCGAGCGCGCGGGAGCGTTCGTCGGGACTGCCGTCGGCCGCGCCGACTCCCCCGGGATCGACGAAGCCGTAGTGCGGATCGAGTCCGGTGTCGGCCCGGAAGAAGAAGGCATGGTCGATCACGGTGTCCTGGAGGTAGATCGCCGTCGCCGCCTGGAATGCGCCCTTCTCTGCCGCGGGAGCGGTGCTGCTGGGAACGGCGAGGTAGTTCCAATAGCTCAGTGTCAGGTCGGTATCGGTGAACCCGTAGCGATCGAGCAGCGCGCGGAGCTGCTCGGATACGTACCGGTAGTCGAGGGGGTCGCGGCTGCCGTCGGTGAACCAGAGGAAAGAGAAGAAGTCCAGCGGCAGGTCGTTCGTACGCACGAACTCGAGGAAGCCTTCCCGGTACGGTGCGTCGAGCTCAAGGGGGAAGGCCGTGGCAGGCCCCCGACCGTCAGCGTGGGGTCTACGCGATGCACCGCCTCGCAGAACGCCCGGTACATCGCGTAAAACTCCTCGGGCCGTCCCGCGAAGTGCAGCGGTCCGAAGTCGGGCTGATCGCCGAACTCATAGATGCGGATGGGCGTGGTCGGGCCCCCGGCCCACCCCTGCGAGTAGTGGCGCACGATGTGCTCCACTACGCGGCCGTACACCTCGACATCCTCGGCCGGCAGCTTGTTCGAGGGGATCGAACTGGCGACCGTGAACATGACCTCGGCACCGATCGACTGCACCGCTTCCACCCACTGGTCGGTTGCCGCGAAGTTGTAGCTCGCGGGATCGTCGACGTCGGCGCTCCAGTCGGGGAAGAGGCTCGTCGGGTTGTTGCGCGTGTCGAGGCGCGAGACCCAGTCGAACGAGCGCACCACCGTCACTCCCGCCTCGCGCCACAGGGGCGTCATGTCCGGGAACTGGGGGTAGCCCTCGACGGGTCCGGGGATGCCGCCGACACCATTCAGCTGTCGGAACGAGCTCTCGTCGCCGACGTCGACGACAAAGGTTCGGGTGGATGAATCCGCTGCAGCAGTGACGGCGGGGGATGAGTCATCAGTGTGCGACACGCGTGGCTCCTCGGTCGTGGCGGGGTGGGTGCGGTCGTTCAGTACGGCATCCGCAGGAGGCGATTGGCGTACTCGTTCGCGATCGGTTCGTCGCGGCGGAGGTACTCGACCCGATCGCGGTAGGTCTCTGGTGTCACCGAGTCGAACTCCTCGAGCATCGATTCGATGGAGCGATCGTGGACGGCGCGCACGCGCGGCAGGCGACGTTTCATGACGTTCAGCTGCGCATCGACGAGCGACTGATCCTTCGCGAGCTCCTGGGCCAAGACGACTCCGTCCTCGATGCTCATCGCTGCGCCGGACCCGAGGTAGGGCGTCATGGCGTGCGCGGCGTCGCCCATGATCATCACGCGGCCGCGGAACCACGGGTAGGGCACCCACACTGTTGAGTAGGGCGTGTAGGCGACGTTCTCGGAGTGTCGAACGTCCTCGAGCGCGTCGGCCAGGAACTCGGATCCTCGGGTGAGCGCGCCGGCTCGATCATGCATGATCTCGGCCATCTGGGCGGTGTCGTAGCGGGGGCGCCCGTCCTCGGCGACGGTGAGAACCATGTACATCGTGTCTTCCGACAGTGGTGTGAGCATGATCTTGCCGCCGTAGCCCTGGCAGATGATCGGCTGCATGAGCTTGCGTCGATTCGGCAGGGCCGCGCGCCACGCGACGCCGCCCACCGGCCGGGGAGCGTACTTCTGACCGAAGTGATCGTGGCGAATCTGCGAGTTGATGCCGTCGAAGCCGAGAACCAGGTCGTACTCGCCGCGGTCGCCGGTGCTGAAGGTGGCGGAGACCGTGCTGTCGTCCTGCGTCAGCTCCGTCACGGTCGTGCTCATCCGGATGGTGCAGCCCAGGTCCAGAGCGTGCTGGGCAGCCATCTCGAGAAAGGCCACTCGCGCCATCGTCACGCAGCCCGGGAGGCCTTCATCCTGCGTCCCGTAGCTCATGTTGCTCAGGAAGTTGCCGTCGGCGTCGTAGTTGTCGATCCCGGGAGCAGGATGTCCGAGCTCGAGGAACTTCTCCAGCAATCCGATCTCGCGCAACGCGCGCAACCCGTTGATGCGGAGCCCGAACCCGACGCCGGCGACGCTGTTGTCCGGCTTGACGTCGATGACATCGACGTGCGCGCCGATGCGGGCGAGGGCCGAGGCTGTCGTCAAACCGCCGATACCGGCACCGACGATCAGGATCTTCATCGGTTCTGCCATGGCATTTCCTCTCTGAGCAGCCGTCGGGGTACTCGGCCAGCGAAAACGGGTTGGTTATTCGAATCCGAGTGATAGTTCGGATTTACAACCTAACGGTCGCCAGGAGGGATGCGCAAGAGGCCCCGGCCTTCTCGCAGAGACTGTCGGCCAGCATCCAGCGGCGCCCGCGGCAGCGCCGGGTACGTCCGCGGGGGACGAGCCTCCGGTAGCGTGCCGATGGTGACCATCGAAGACCTGCCGTGCCGGAGCTGAGCGCGCTCGCGTGGGTCGCACTCGCGACCGGCGCCGTGGTCATCGGGCTGTCAAAGGCAGCGTTGCCCGGAGCCGGGACGATCGCCGTGGTCTTGTTCGCTGCCGCGCTCCCGGCCAAACAGTCCACCGGGACGATTCTGCTGCTGCTGATCGTCGGTGACGCCCTGGCGTTGCTGGCTTACCGGCGGCACGCCGACGTACGGGCCCTCCTGCGGCTCATCCCCACGGTCATTGCGGGGATCCTCGTGGGCACCCTGTTCCTGGCGTTCGCGTCGGATCAGTGGGTGAGGCGGACGATCGGGGTCATTCTGCTCGTGGTGATCGCCGTGACACTCTGGCGCAGATGGCGCACGGATGACGCCGCCGTGCCCGGCGCGGCAGCCGCGGGCTTCTACGGTGTGCTGGGCGGGTTCACGACGATGGTCGCCAACGCCGCAGGCCCCGTCATGTCGATGTACTTCCTCGCCGCGCGGCTGCCGGTGCAGGTGTTCCTCGGCACTGCAGCGTGGTTCTTCGCGGCGGTGAACGTCGCGAAGGTTCCGTTCTCGATCGGTCTGGGACTCATCACCCCGTCCGGGCTGCTGATCGATGTGATCCTTGTGCCCGCGGTCGTCGTCGGCGCGCTGGTCGGCAGGCGTATCGCCTCCGTCATCAGCCAACGCCTGTTCGAACAGACCGTGATCGTTCTGACCGTCGTAGGAGCCGTGTACCTGCTCGTGTGATGCGCGGGAAGCGCATGCCGGTGTGGCATCCGCACTCGCTAGGCGTGACAGATTGTCGATCGGCTCGCTGTGGTGGTTGGCCTAGCCTGACGACATGGCAGATCGCGACATCCCGACCATCCCGCACTGGATCGACGGGGCCCCGCAGCCCTCGGCATCCGGCCGCACCGCGCCCGTCTTCAACCCGGCAACCGGTGCCGTGACGGCTCACGTCGCGCTGGCTGATCAGGCCGAGACGGATGCCGCGATCGCCTCGGCCCGCCGGGGATTCGAGGTGTGGTCGACCTGGTCGATCGCCAAGCGGCAGGGCGTGCTCTTCGCTTTCCGTGAGCTGCTCAACGCGCGAAAGTCGGAGCTTGCCGCCATCATCACCGCCGAACACGGCAAGGTGCTCTCCGACGCGATGGGAGAGATCCTGCGCGGTCAGGAAGTCGTGGAGATGGCCACGGGGTTCCCGCACCTGGTGAAGGGCGCGTACTCCGAGAACGCATCCAGCGGCATCGATGTCTACTCCCTCAAGCAGCCCCTCGGTGTCGTGGGGGTCATCAGCCCCTTCAACTTCCCGGCCATGGTGCCGCTGTGGTTTGCTCCCATCGCCATCGCTGCCGGCAACGCCGTCGTGCTCAAGCCCAGCGAGAAGGACCCGTCAGCCGCGCTGTGGCTCGCCGCGCTGTGGGCGGAGGCGGGCCTGCCTGCCGGCGCCTTCACGGTGCTGCAGGGCGACAAGCTCGCCGTCGACGGCCTGCTGAACTCACCGGTCGTCGAGTCGATCAGCTTCGTCGGATCCACCCCGATCGCGCAGTACATCTACGAGACCGCGGCGCGAAACGGCAAGCGGGTGCAGGCGTTGGGCGGCGCAAAGAACCACATGCTCGTTCTTCCGGATGCCGACCTCGACCTGGTCGCCGACCAGGCGGTGAACGCCGGATACGGTGCGGCTGGTGAGCGGTGCATGGCCATCAGCGTGGTGCTCGCCGTCGAGCCCGTCGCCGACGAGCTGATCGCCAAGATCTCTGATCGCATCGCGGCGCTGACCGTCGGCAACGGGGCTGGTGCCGACGGTGCCGAGCCCGACATGGGTCCGCTCATCACCGACGCCCACCGCCAGAAGGTGGCGGGCTATGTGGACATCGCCGAAGCCGACGGGGCGCGGATCGTGGTGGATGGGCGCTCCCTTGTCGTGACGGGTCACGAGGACGGCTTCTTCTTCGGCCCCACGCTCATCGACGCGCTTCCCGTGACGAGCCGCGCCTACACCGAGGAGATCTTCGGCCCGGTGCTCTCGGTCGTGCGCGTTGCAAGCTTCGACGACGGTGTTGCGCTCATCAACTCCGGCGAGTTCGGCAACGGCACGGCAATCTTCACGAATGACGGCGGCGCTGCTCGGCGGTTCCAGAGCGAGGTGCAGGTCGGCATGATCGGTATCAACGTGCCGATTCCCGTCCCCGTCGCCTACCACTCGTTCGGCGGCTGGAAGAAGTCCCTCTTCGGGGATGCGAAGGCGTACGGCGTGCACGGGTTCGACTTCTTCACCCGCGAGAAGGCTGTCACCGCGCGCTGGCTCGACCCCGCGACCCACGGCGGAATCAACCTCGGGTTCCCGCAGAACACCTGAGTCGTTGTGTTGGGCCCGGCGTCGTCTCGGGCCCGGGGTCAGCTCGTCGCGGCGCCACTCTCAGCCGCGAGCTCCAGCGCGGCCCAGAGCTGTGCGCGGGCACCGAAGGTCGACAAATCCAGATCGAGAAGCTCTCCCAGCTCATCGATGCGCGCGCGAAGCGTATGACGATGGATGCCGAGTGCCCGTGCCGCCGGATCCCACGCTGTGTTCGCATCCAGCCAGGCGCGCGCGGCACCGACGAGGCGGTCGCGGTGCTCGGCGGGAAGGGCATCGAGCGGAGTGAGCATGCGGCGGGCAACCAGCGCACCACCGCCGCGGCGGAGCGTACCCATCACCCCGTGCTCGGCGATCGCGGCGAACTCGACCGAGCCGGGCTCTCGCGCGTACTGGGCGGCGTACGCTGCTTCGGCCAGCGCGCGGCCCAGGGCTGCCCACCGATCCAGTTCCGCGAACCCGGCAGTCGTGTCGTGCGCCGCGAGCAGGCTCCCCAGCTGTGCCAGCCGATGCCGGGAGACCAGCAGAACGAGCTCCTCCTCGCGTTCGGCGAAGAAGAGCGACTCCGGCTCTGCCGTGGCCATCAGCTCGAGCTCATCCAGCAGTGACTGGCTGCCAGAGAACACCGGTACCCGTCCAGCCAGCAGCGGGGGTGACGGCATCCGACCCCACACCGCGGCCCCCGAGCGCGCCGCTTCTCCCCCGCGCCCGGCGATCAGCAGCTCGAGCACGCCGGTGCGCAGCCGCAGGCGCGCATCCGAGACGGCCCGCTGCTGTTCCAGCGAGATGCTGGCGAGCGCGATCACCGATTCGACCAGGTCGCCGTGGCCCGAGTCCAGGGGTGTGTCCGCGCCGACAGCCAAGACGCCGCGAAGGCGACCTGCCTGTCCGATCGTCTGAAGCGTGGCTGCGTGCGGTCCCGCCACACGCACACTCGCCGGCGCCGACTTTCGCAGCAGCATTCGGGTCTGCTCGTCGACCTCGGCCTCGACGGATGCCGGAACATCGGCGATCCCCGGCAAGCTGAGACGGCGCCCGGCGGCATCGAAGAGCGCGACCCAGGTGCCCAGCCGCGACGACAGCGTGCGCAGGATCTCGCGCAGACCGTCGTGACGCACCGCAGCGCGCGCGAGAGCGCGCTGAGACTCCAGTGTCCACGACAGCCGCGCGCTGCGGTCGGCTGCCTCGACGTCGGCGACGTGCCGGATGATCCCGATGAACGGGGTGGCCCGGGGAACCTCGATCAGCGGCACCGAGTGTCGACGGCACGCCTCGATCACGTCGTCGGGGATGACCGGATGGATGACGTTCGTCGCGAAACCGAGACCGGCGACACCTCGCTCTCGCAGCCGGATGCAGTAGGCATCGGGCTCTGCCGAGGTCGGCGGCAGGAACTGGCCTCCGTCGGTCAGGAGCAGCTGCCCGGGCTCGAGCCACGGGGTGGGGTCGGGCAGATCGGAGTTGTGGACCCAGGACACGGGTAGGTCGAGCCGCTCGGGGTCGATGTGGCCGACGGCGCGCAGGCCGAACGTGCGGTCCGCGAGAAGAGAACCCAGCGTTGCCGGCATGAGCTTGCCAATCTGTCGAGTCGGGGGCGTGTCGCACGACAATTGTGAACCATCCGAACCTGTTCTGCGGAGGACACTAGGAGCATGGAGCTCACCCCCGATGACACCAACGCGTCCATCAGCGAGCGGGACCGGACGAACGTCTTCCACTCCTGGTCTGCCCAGCGATCGCTGGCTCCCCTGGCGATCGTGGGCGGCAGCGGTACCGAGGTCTGGGATGCCGACGGTCGCCACTACCTCGACTTCTCGAGCCAGCTCGTCAACGTGAACATCGGGCACCAGCATCCGCGCGTGGTGGAAGCGATCCAGAAGCAGGCCGCGCAGCTGACGACCATTGCGCCCGCTCACGCCAACGCGACCCGCGCCCGGGCTGCAGAGCTGATTCTGGACCGCGCGCCGGCGGGGTTTGCCAAGGTCTTCTTCACCAACGGCGGCGCGGACGCGAATGAGAACGCGATCCGGATGGCGCGGCTGTTCACCGGGCGCGACAAGGTCATCTCGACCTACCGTTCGTACCACGGCAACACCGGCGCTGCGATCGCCGCGACGGGCGACTGGCGGCGGGTGCCCAACGAGTTCGCGCGGGGCATGTCCACGTCTTCGGGCCTTACCTCTACCGCAGCGAGTTCTGGGCGACCACCCCTGAGCAGGAGAGCGAGCGGGCGCTGCGCCACCTCGAGCGCACGATCCAAGCGGAGGGCCCCGAGTCGATCGCGGCGATCCTGCTCGAGACCATTCCCGGCACCGCCGGAGTCCTCGTGCCACCACCCGGGTACCTTCCGGGTGTTCGGGAGATCGCAGACCGCTACGGCATCATGCTGATCCTCGACGAGGTGATGGCGGGCTTCGCGCGGTCGGGCGAATGGTTCGCCTTCGATGCCTTCGACGTCACGCCCGATCTCATCACCTTCGCGAAGGGGGTGAACTCCGGGTACGTGCCCCTCGGCGGTGTCATCATCTCGGAGCTGATCGCCCACGCCTTCGATGACCGCGTGTTTCCCGGCGGCCTCACCTATTCCGGGCATCCGCTTGCTGCGGCGTCGGCCATCGCCACGATTGAGGCCATGGCAGACGAGGGAATCGTCGAGAACGCGGCTCGCATGGGCACGGATGTCTTGGGTCCGCGCCTGCACGAGATGGCAGCACACCACGCCGTCGTCGGTGAGGTGCGCGGCCGTGGCGTGTTCTGGGCCGTCGAACTGGTCGCAGACACCGAAACCCGCGAACCGCTGGGCGCTGAGGGGATGGCGGCGCTGAAAAAGGACCTTCTCGACAACGGTGTGCTCGGGTTCTTCGCCGAGAATCGTCTCCATGTCGTGCCACCAGCCGTGGTCACCGAGACCGACCTCGATCGCGGACTCGGCGTGATCGATGCGGCGCTCGAGCGTCTGGGCTGAGGACCGACCGATGAGCGTCGATCCCTTCGAACCGATGGCGGTCGGCGCGGTCGCGCTCGGCACTGACCCCGTGCCCGACGAGGCATGCCTGGCAGGAACGCCGCGCACCGGCTCGGTCGACCTGGCAACTGTCGGGGGAGCGGTCGTGGGCATCTGGGAGATGACCGCCGGTGCGATGCGCGACATCGAGGTGGACGAGGTCTTCGTGGTCATCTCGGGGCGCGCCACCGTCGAGCTTGTCGAGAGCGGGCGTGTCGTGAGCACCATCGAGATCGTTCCCGGGACCCTCTGCAGGCTCGACGCGGGCATGCAGACGCGCTGGCACGTGACCGAAACGCTCCGGAAGGTCTACATCGTGGTCGACGCGGACGGGACGTCATGATCCGCGCCGGCCGAGCTGCACGAGCAATCCACACGGAAGAGGGCGCACATGATCCCGCCGACTGCCTACGGGCATGACATTCGCACCGATCTGAGGAGCATCCGCGAAGCGCTGGCCTCGGCATCCACGACCCCCTTCTGGCTCGATGATCCCGCTCGGCCGGAGCCGCGAGCCTCGTTGTCGGGGCAGATGTCCACCGACCTGCTCGTGGTCGGCGGGGGGTTCGCGGGCCTCTGGACCGCGGTCGTCGCCAAGGAGCGGCAGCCCGATCGGCGGGTCGTTCTTGTCGAGGGAAACCGCGTGGGGTGGGCCGCGAGCGGACGAAACGGTGGGTTCTGCGAGGCCAGCCTCACCCACGGGGACGAGAACGGGGAGCTGCACTTCGCCGACGAGATGCCGGTGCTGATGCGGCTCGCTGACGAGAACTTCAGCGAGATCCGCCGGGCGATCACCCGGTACGGCATCGATGCGGAGTGGGAGGAGACCGGCGTTCTGACCGTCGCCACCGAGCCCCACCAGATCCCATGGTTGCGGGATGCTGCAGCCAGGTCCTCGACCGCCACGTTTCTCGAGGGCGATGAACTCCGTGCACGCGGCAACTCGCCGCTGTACCGGGCGGGGATGTTCGAGAGCGCGGGCAGCGCGTATGTGCACCCGGCCAAGCTCGCCTGGGGGCTGGCTTCGGCAGCCGAGAGTCTCGGCGTGGAGATCTATGAGCAGACGCGCGTGACGCGCCTTCGCGCCGATGGCGACCTCATGGTCGCCCAGACCGCACAGGGCGAGGTACGCGCTCGCCGCGTCGCTCTGGCCACCAACGTCTTCTCGTCGCTGCTTCCGGAGCTGCGGCTGTTCACCGTGCCCATCTACGACTACGTCCTCATGACCGAGCCGCTCACGTCCGAGCAGCTCGCTGGCATCGGGTGGACCCAGCGGCACGGCATCACCGACTCCTCGCGGGAGTTCCACTACTACCGCAAGTCAGCCGACAACCGGATCCTCTTCGGTGGATATGACGCCGTCTACCACCGGGGCAGGCGCGTGGCCGCGGCGCAGGATCAGCGACCCGAGACCTTCGAGAGGCTCGCCGACCACTTCTCCCGCACGTTCCCGCAGCTGGAGGGCATCCGCTTCTCCCACAAGTGGGGCGGCGCCATCGACATGTGCACGCAACTTGTCGCATTCCACGGGTCGGCCCGCCGCGGTCGCGTCGCGTACTCCGCCGGGTATACCGGGCTGGGCGTCGCCGCCACCCGGTTCGGTGCGGAGGTCATGCTGGACATGCTCGAGGGCGCCGACACCGAGCGCACCCGGCTGAAGATGTCGCGGCGCCTTCCCGTTCCAATACCGCCGGAGCCGCTCGCGTACCCGCTGATTCAGATGATGCGCCAGGCCGTCGCCGCCTCCGACCGAAACGGCGGAAAGGACGGGCCACTGCTGAAGCTCGCCGGGGCTTTCGGGATCGGCTTCGACTCCTGAGAACGGGATGAGGTCGGCGGGTCGTTGGATGCCTCGGTGGCGCTAAGTTCAACTATTTTGTGACGGTCGTCCACTTTTTCTTGACAAAGGGCTCGGGCTCGTCGCACCATTGCTGCGACGGTACAACGCGGTGCTGCCGGCGAGAACACGATCGAGCCGAGCACCTGTGGTATCGCTCTCACCCTGTTCGCCAACGAGAGGCCTCCGATGAAGAAGAGTCTTGCAACACTCGGCGCGGTTGCCGCCGCAGCCCTGTTCCTTTCCGGATGCACCGACTCCGGTGCCGCTCCGGAACCGACCGAAACCATGACCGAGGGCACGGGGGAGCTGACCACGGTCCGCGTCGCCGCGCTCCCGATCGCCGAGACCGGAGCTCTCTGGGCGGCGATGGACGAGGGGATCTTCGCCGACCACGGTCTCGAACTCGAGGTCGTTCCCGCGCAGGGTGGCGCGCAAGCCATCCCCGCGCTGCTGAGCGGCGACATCGACTTCGCCATTGGTCAGCCCT
Organism: Microbacterium schleiferi; assembly: GCF_015565955.1. NCBI lineage: Bacteria > Bacillati > Actinomycetota > Actinomycetes > Micrococcales > Microbacteriaceae > Microbacterium > Microbacterium schleiferi. Next base: position 280,300 of record NZ_CP064760.1, read on the forward strand.
TCGGCCCGTTCCGCGCGAACCTGCAGGATCTCGGCGCCGTGATCATCAGCAACTACGCCAGCAGCCTGCCGGTCAGCGCCGGCATGGATGTCAACGCGGTCGTCTCGCTCGGAGACTCCGGGATCACCGGACCCGCCGACCTCGCGGGCAAGCGCGTCTCGGTCAACAGCCTCGGCGCCGCCGGCGATGTCACCATCATGAAGGCGGTGCAGGATGCCGGAGGCGACCCCACCACCATCGAGTTCGTCGAGGTCGCCTTCCCCGAGGTGCAGGCACAGCTGGACGCCGGCAACATCGACGCGGGTTGGGTTCCCGACCCGTTCATGTCGATGATCACGGGTGCGGGCGGCAACATCGTCGTCTACCCCTACCAGGCCACGATCCCCGGGCTGTCACTGCTGACCAACATCACGACGCAGGACATGATCGACAACAACTCTGAGCTGGTCGCGGCGTACTCCGACGCGATGAGCGAGGCGCTGTCGTGGGCTGCCGAGAACGAGGATGCCGTGCGTGCGGCGCTCGTGAAGTACATGGAGATCCCGGAGGCCGCTGCCGCGGGCATCACGCTTCCTGTCTTCACGGCGGACCTGAACGTCGCGGATCTGCAGGAGCTCGCTTCGCTGGCCGTCGGCTACGGCGTGCTCGACGCGGAGCCGAACTTCGACACGCTGATCCAGGAGCAGTAACAGATGACGGAAGGGATGCCGCACACTGGCGGCATCCCTTCCGCATCCCTGCCCCCTGTCTGATGTGACCCGAAGGAAACCCATGGCTACCGCCACCGCTCCGGCACCGAGCCGGAGACGCCGCAGCGCCAACGCGGCGCGATCGGCCCGCAAGATCGGTCTCGGTCTTCTCGGCATCGTGGGAATGCTCGCCACGTGGCAGCTGATCCCGACGCTGGGCATCGTCAGCCCGCAGTACCTGCCGTACGCCACCGATACGCTCGCGAACCTGTTCGGTGAGATGCGTGATCTCGAGTTCTGGCGCAACGTCGGCCGAACCCTGAGCCTGTGGGGCGCGGGACTTGCGATCGCCACCGTGGCCGCGATCGTGCTCGGCACCGTCATCGGCCTGTTCCGCTTTCCCCGCAAAGCTACCCACACGACTGTCGAGTTCCTCCGCCCGATTCCCTCGGTCGCGCTGATTCCCGTCGCCATTCTGATCTTCGGACTGCAGCCGCAGGCGGGGCTTGTGATCATCGTGTACGCGACCTTCTGGCAGGTGTTCGTGCAGGTGCTCTATGGCGTCGCCGACATCGACACTGTCGCTCGAGACACGGCGCGCAGCTACGGGCTCTCGAAGATCTCGCAGTTCCGCAGCCTTATCTTCCCCACGGCGCTGCCCTACCTCATGACGGGCCTGCGGTTGGGAGCTGCAGTTGCACTCATCCTGACGATCACGGCCGAGCTCGTGATCGGCATCCCGGGGATCGGGAGCCAGATCACCACCGCGCTCACCGTCGGGGACTGGTTGACCGTCTATACCTATGTCCTCGTCGCCGGCCTCCTTGGGCTCATCGTCAACCTCGTCTTCCGCTTCGTCGAAAGGCACGCGTTGTCGTGGCATCAGTCGGTTCGCGGGGAGGAAGTGCTGTGAGTCTCTACACGACGACCGTCGTCACCCCACCTCCGGCCCGCCGCCGGTGGAAGAGCTTCCTGGTGCAGGTGGGTTACGCCCTCGGCTTCCCGATCATCCTCATCCTCATCTGGGGCATCTGGACCGGGATCTCGCCGCAGAAGTTCTTCCCGCCGCCGCTGACCATCCTTGAGGCGTTCATCGACACCTGGATCGGGCCCGCGTTCGTCACCGACGTCATCCCGAGCCTGTACCGCTTGGCGCTCGGCGTCATCCTCTCGATCGTCATCGGCATCGCCGCGGGAACGCTCATCGGGCTCGTGCGGTGGCTGCGAGAGCTGCTCGAGCCGACGCTGGAGTTCTTCCGGGCGATTCCGCCGCCGGTGATCATCGCTCCTGTGCTCATCATCTTCGGCATCGGAGACGACGCGCGCGTGATCATCATCGTGGCCGGGTCGATCTGGCCGATCCTGCTGAACACGATCGAGGGCGTGCGGGCCACCGACTCGGTGATGACCGAGACGGCACAGTCGTTCGCCCTGACCCGATGGGAGCGGCTGCGGTACCTCGTGCTGCCGTCGGCCAGCCCCCGGATCATGGCGGGGGTGCGGCAGTCCCTGTCGGTCGCGCTGCTCTTGATGGTGATCTCGGAGCTGTTCAACAACGCGTCCGGGCTCGGGTACAAGATCAAGTACTTCCAGACGAACTATCTGATCGCCGAGATGTGGAGCGGTGTCCTGCTGCTCGGCCTCATCGGCGTGCTGCTGGCAACCCTGTTCGGCATCGTCGAGAGACGAGTGCTGCGGTGGTATCACGGAATCAAGGAGGTGGAACGTGCCTGACACGTTGCTCAAGGTCGAGAACCTGAAGAAGACGTACGAGTCCTCGACCGGAATCGTCGAGGCGATCGGTGACATCAGCTTCACGATGCGTCAGGGCGAGCTCGTCTGCATCGTGGGTCCATCCGGATGCGGCAAGACGACCCTGCTCAAGTGCATCGCGGGACTCCTGCGACCCACCGCCGGTGTCATCGAGCTCGATGGCCAGCCGGTGACGGAGCCACCCGAGAACATGGCGCTGGTCTTCCAGGAGTATGGTCGCTCCCTCTACCCCTGGCTCACCGTTCGGGGCAATGTCGAACTGCCGCTCCGACACCGGAAACTCTCACGCGCCGAGCGTGATCGGCTCATCGATGATGCCCTGCACGCGGTGGGACTCGACCACGCCGCCAAGAGCTACCCGTGGCAGCTGTCGGGCGGGATGCAGCAGCGCGTCGCGATCGCGCGCGCCGTCGCATACCAGCCCGAGGTGCTCATCATGGACGAGCCGTTTGCTGCCGTGGATGCCCAGACGCGCGCTGATCTCGAAGACCTCGTTCGCACGCTCCACCGCGAACGCGGGATGTCGATCCTGTTCGTGACGCACGATATCGACGAATCCGTCTACCTCGGTGAGCGCGTTGTGGTGCTCTCGAAGTCGCCGACCTGGGTGCAAGAGGATCTCGCGATCGATCTGCCCGACGAGCGGGACCAGATCGTGACGCGCGCCCTGCCGCGGTTCACCGAACTGCGCACGCACGTTTACGAACAGATCCAGCGCGCCAAACGCGGCGAGGCGGTGCGTGCGCACTGATGAGTACCGTCGCGTCCTCCCCTCTCGGCAGTCGATCGCCTCGTGAGTTGGCGTTGGCGCTGTTGGGTGAATACCTGCTCGATGAGCCGGCGACGTGGGTGCGGGCGGGATTGTTCATCGAGGTTCTCGAGGGGCCGGCATCCAGCCTCCTGCGACGCGCGCTGCGCTGGACCGTCTTGAGCAGAACGGGATCCTGCGTCGAGAGCGGCACGGACGCGAAGTGTCATTCGTCCTCACAGCCGGGGGCGCTGCGATGCTCGCCGAGGCAGGGGAACGCGTGCGGAATCCTCAGCCGCTGCATGCGGATGGCGATGGCTGGACGCTCGCGACATTCAGTGTTCCCGAGGGGCAGCGGACCCTGCGCCACCGACTACGCTCGACCCTGACCTGGGAGGGGTTCGCTCCGCTCCGCGACGGACTGTGGATCGCGCCGGGCGTCGTTGATCTGCAGCGGGGCCTCGCGAGCCTGCTTCCCGAACTCGGAACCGGTCTGGTCGCGTTTCATGCGCGCGAACTCGACGGGTTCCCTATCGCGGATGCCGTGAGAACTGCATGGGACATCGACGCCATTCGTGCGGCACATATCAGCTTCATCGACGCATGGTCGGACTCGGCTGTTCGGGATGCCTCGACGGCGCTTTCGATGCGCGTGATGCTCGTCGCAGACTGGCTTGCGCTCGTCCGCCTCGATCCGGGTCTCCCGCGAAACCTGCTCGATCCGGAGTGGCCGGCGGATCGCTCGCTCAGGCTGTATCTGCGACTACGTGATGAGACCGCGGTCCCCGCTTCCCGGGAGTTCGCCCGCCAGGCTCCCGCCGCCGGACTGCCTGAACCAGTGGGGGGCTGACCTCTGACTGACGATCCGGGTCGACGTCGTTCTGGCAGCGTGCTGGTGGTGGCGCGGATTCGCAGCTTCCCCCGGCGTCGGAGTGATCTACTGGCGATGTGACCCGAGACGACCACGCAGATCTGCCCTCGGAGGAGGAGCGCTCCCGACAGCGCCCGCGACGGGTCGGACTCGGGTCGCGGCGACAGATCCTCTGGACCCTCGTCGCCCTCGTGGTTGCCGTTCCGATCGTCATCCTGCCCTACATCGACCTCGTCGCGGGCGGGCTGGTCCCGATTGCACAGGCACTCCTCCCCGCCGGTGCCCTCGCTCTCCTCGTGCTGGCGGTCGTGCCGCTCCTTGCGCGCGCATGGGTAGCAGCCAGCGTCTTAGCCGTGGCTGCCGTCCTTGCGGTCGTTCCCGTCCTGACCCCGCTCCCGGCTGCAATCCCCTGCGAAACATCGACGCCGCTGACAGTGCTCTCCTTCAACGCGAAGTTCGCCGGTGCCGACCCGCAGCAGCTGGCAGAGCTCGTCCGGAGTTCGGGAGCCGGAGCGGTCATTCTGGTCGAGACCGATGAGGCTCTGCTCGACGCCGTTCTGGCGGGGCAGGGACTCGCCAGCGAGTTGCCGTACCGCACCGGCGAAGTCAGTCCCTACGCCGTCAACGGCAGCGTGATTCTCTCCGCTTACCCGCTCCGCGACGAGTCCGAGATCCCGGGGAGCGTCTTCGATCAGGTCAGCGCCGTCGCAACGCTTCCGGATGGCTCCGACGTCCGTCTCGCTGCAGTGCATCCACCGCCGCCGATCGGTCAGCCCGACAGATGGTACGACGGGGTCGCAGCGATCGGCGTGTGGATCCGAGGGACGGACGATCAGCGCCTTATCGTCGCGGGGGACTTCAACGCCTCGTTCTCGCATCCGGTCTTTCGCGATCTGACGTCGGGTCTGCGCACCGCCGCGGAGGCGGCCGGGGCGGTGCCATGGCCGACCTGGCCCCAAGAGAAGCCGGTGCCCGCGTTCACCGCCATTGACCACGTGCTTGGGCGCGGGGCCGTGCCGACGGGCTGGGACAGCGTGTATATCGAAGGAAGTGACCACCGGGCCGTCATCGCGAACTGGATGCTGTGTGAGCAGTCCGACCGCTCGTGACCGCCGGCACTCGCGGGATCTGCCGCGTTCGACGTCGGCGCACTAGCGTGAAGACACCGGGCCGGGAGTCGGGAGGTCGACATGGCACGTCGGGTTCTTGTCGTTGACGACGAGAAAGAGATCCGTGCCGTGCTGCGGGGCTACCTGGAGGCCGACGGGAATGTCGTGACAGAGGCGGCGACCGGCGCGGACGCCCTCGAGCGGGCGCTGGCGACGGATGGCACAGCTCCCGAGGTCGTCCTTCTCGACATTCAGCTCCCGGATGTGGATGGCCTCGAGGTGCTGCGGAGGCTGCGCCGCAGCTCTGACGTGTTCGTCATTCTCGTGACGGCGCGCACGGAAGAGGCCGACGCACTCATCGGATTGTCCACCGGCGCCGACGACTACATCCGCAAGCCGTTCAGCCCGCGGGAGGTGGCGGCTCGCGTTCGCACCCTGCTGAGGCGTGTGCGGGTGCCCGGTGCGGGGATCGAGGTTGATGACGGCGTGCTTCGCTTCGCGGGGCTCACCGTTGATCCCGCCCGGCGCGAAGTCGTCGTCGACGGGAAGCAGTTGTCGCTGTCGGCCCTGGAGTTCGACGTCCTGCGAGCGCTTGCCGGATCCCCCGGACGGGTGTACTCCCGGTCGCAGCTCCTCGAAGAGGTATGGGGATACGACTTCTTCGGTGATGAGAGAGTCGTCGACGTCCACATCCGGAACCTGCGCAAGACTCTCGGCGATGATGCTGCCGACCCCCGCATCATCGGCACCGTGCGGGGCGTCGGCTACAAGTTCCTGCTGCAGCCGGAGGTGAAGCCGTGAACAGGTTGCGTTCGCGTCTGGTCGTCTCGCATCTCGTTGTCGCCGTGCTCGGCGCTGTCGCCACGGTCATCGTCGTGATGGTTCTTACCCCGGTGATCTTCGACAGGCAGGTCCGGATGAGCGGGGGATCGATGGGCGGAGGCGGTGCCGGTCAGGGTTACCGCCAGCAGCTCATCGTGGACGTGACGATCGCCGTCGCCGAGGCGCTCGCCGTCGGACTGGTCGTCGGCGTCCTGACCGCGGCCAGTGCCGGAGTCATCGTCGCCGCCCGGGTCGCGAAGCCGCTGCGCGAAATGTCCGCGGCGACGAAACGGATCGCAGCCGGGGAGTATGACGCGAGGGTCGACAGGCCTAGGGATCAGGAGCTTGCTGCTCTCGCCGAAGCGGTCAATACGCTCGGGGGGACGCTCGCCGAGACCGAAGGCCGGCGCACTCGCCTTCTCGGCGAGGTCGCCCACGAAATGCGCACGCCTCTGACCATCATCGACGGATATGTCGAGGGGATGATCGATGGAATTGTGCCGCCCGAAGCCGAGCAGCTCGGCAAGGTGAGCGACGAGGTTCGGCGCCTGCGACGGCTCTCCGACGACCTGTCAGCATTGTCGAGAGCAGAGGAAGGTCGCCTAGACCTGACGCTGCGACAGTTGGACCTGCGCGACCTGGTCGGTGCCGCAGTGGGGCGACTGCGTCCGCAGGCAGACGACGCCGGGATCCGGCTCGACACTCACCTGGCGCCGGTGGAGGTCCCGGTGCTCGTGGATGCCGATCGAATCACACAGGTGGTGACGAATCTCGTGGGAAATGCCATCCGGGCGACCCCGGAGGGTGGGGCGATCGATGTCTCCGTCGTTGAGGATCCGGGAGGCGCCCAGATCCGCGTAGCCGACACGGGCGAGGGGCTCGCGGCGGCGGAGCTCGACCGGGTGTTCGAGCGCTTCTACCGCGTGCCGGGTGGTCGGACCGGCGGCGGCGGGTCGGGGATCGGATTGACGATCGCGCGCGGGATCGCCCGGGCCCACGGTGGCCAACTCACGGCGGCATCCGCCGGGCCCGGGCAAGGATCTGTGTTCACGATGCGGATGCCGCGTGCGACAGACTGAGCACGCGTGTGACGCGCGCGGAGCGCGGCGAGGCGCCGACCGGGCCGACTAGCTGCCAGGGTACTGGCAGTCGCGGTCTCCCGATCCGGGGCGGCCACCGTCATGGCCGATGCCGCTCCCGTCGCGGCCACCGGGGTGACCCATCTCTCCGCTGCGTTCGCCGCCGCTGCCCGCGCCCGGCTCGTGACCGTCACCGGACCGGATCGTTCCCTCTGCGGCGGCGGTGTAGGCGGCCAGGTGTCGCTGAGAACCGTCCTTCAGGTTCTCCAGCACACGGTCGACATCGGACGGATAGTCTGCCGCGAGAGCCGCGTCGAGATCGGCGATGTCGGTTTCCTCGATCGTGATCCCGACCTCGTACGCGGCAGCCAGCGAGGTCTGCGCTTTGGACAGCAGATCGTCGTAGAGGGCTTGCAGGTCATCGTCGGCATAAGTACCGGCCGCAAGACCCGCGGAGGGGTCCGCGATGTCGTACGTCTCCAGCAGGCGTCCGACGGCATCGAAGTGGCGCTCCTCGCTGCGGGTGATCATGCTGAACGGGCGAGCCCCGCCGTAGTAGTCGGCGATGGCTGCGTAGAGGTCGCGGGCGAGACGTTCTTCCTCACGCATATAAGTCAGGACGTCATCGACGTCGGCCGAAGCGGACACGGATACCGGGCCGATGCTCTCTGGAGCTACGGCGGACGCCGCGGTTCCACCGAAAGCGAGGCCGAAGGCGGCGAGCGCGCTCACACCCAGGGCGGTGGCGGTTCGAGTTGTCGTGTTCATGGGGATCACCTCTGCGGGTTGTTCTCTGTTGTGTGCTATCGGGATTCAGTGAACCCCTCGTTGGTGAAGCGCCGCGCTCGGCCCGTGTGAAGCGTTCGTGAAGAACCGGAAGCGCGCGTGGCCGCCCTGCGGTCTTCGCCGACCGCGCCCCCGCGCAGGACCATCCGCCTCGGCTGCCGCACGGGCTCGCATACGTGTGCGATCGCAGGGAAGTCAGGCGCGGTGCGACACCGCCCGAGCCATCGCAGCGAAGGCACTGAGGGCGACCCGCATCGGTTGTGTCGTGTTCGATGCGTTCTCACGCACCTTCTTCCGTAACTGCTACGAGATCGGACTTCCTTCGCTAGAGGTGCCCGGCGTGACCGCTTTGGTGGAGGACGGCGACCATGTCCTGGTGGATGTTGCGGGTGGGTTCCTCCGCAACGAGACGCGCGGGATCGAACGCCGCGTCGCGCCGGCCTCGCCCTTCCTCTTGCGGATGCTCGCCGCGGGTGGCCTCATCGCACTCACACAGAGCGACCCCGACTGGGCAACGACAGCGAATCGATGAACGGAAGGCCAGTAAATTCGACAACCAGCGTCAGCGGCTGAGGGTTGCGAAGCGGCGGATCGAGAGCGGCACGAACACGACGAGCATCACGACGGTGAACAGCAGCACATAGACCACCGGATGCTGCAGCGGCCACGCATCCGTCGTCGCGCCGCCGGCTGGCGCATTGCCGAACAGCTCTCGCGCCGCTTGGACGAGGGCTGAGACCGGGTTCCACTCCGCGATGACCCGAAGCGGGCCGGGGAGATTCTCGCTCGGGACGAACGCGTTCGAGATGAAGGTGAGTGGGAACAGGATCAGGAAAGAGGCGTTGTTGATGACCTCGGGACTTCGGACGATCAGTCCGAGGAAGGCGAGAACCCACGAAAGCGCGTAGGCAAACACCAACAGCAGTGCGACACCCGCGATGAACTCGAGGGGCGAGGATGTGACCCGCCAGCCGACGATCACTCCGGTCAGCATCATGACGATGAGGGACAGGACGTTGATGACGAGGTCACCGACCGTGCGCCCGATGAGGACTGCCGATCCGCTCATGGGCAGCGTGCGGAACCGATCGATGATGCCGTCCTTCAGGTCCTGCGCCATGGCAGAGCCCGAATATGTGGAGCCGAAGACAATGGTCTGCGCGAAGATCCCCGCCATGAGGAATGACGTGTAGCTCTCACCCGGCACCTGGATCGACGATCCAAACACGAAAGTGAAGAGCAGCACGAACATGATCGGCTGGATGAGAGTAAAGACGAGGATATCGGGGACGCGAGTGAGCTTCTTCACGTTGCGCCATGTCGTGACGTAGCCGTCTGAGAGGAAACGGACGAAGGCGCTGCCGGTCGCGGGATGCAAGGTTCCACGAGACGGTTGTGCCGTGCGAGCGGTCTCGGCACTCATGCCGCCTCCTCCTGGTCCGCGATCTGCTCGGCGGCGTGGCCTGTCAATTGCAGGAACACGTCGTCCAGAGTGGGTCTGCGCATCCCTACGTCGTGCAGGTCGACGCCTGCGGCCGCCGTGTCCGTCATGATGCGGGAAAGCGCGTCTGCGCCGTTACTCACGGGAACCACCAGACCACGGGCTCCGTCCGAGGTAACCGGCCCCGATCCGTAGCGTGCCAGAATTTCACGCATTGCGTCAGCTTCGTTCTCGGAGACGAGGCTGACCGCGATGCGCTGGCCGCCGACCGAGGACTTCAGCTCGTCTGCGGTGCCCTTCGCGATCACGCGGCCGTTGTCGATGATCGAGATCGAGTCGGCGAGGCGGTCGGCCTCCTCGAGGTATTGCGTGGTCAGGAGCACCGTCGTGCCTCCGGCGACGAGCGCTTCGATCACATCCCACAGCGCGAGCCGGCTGCGCGGGTCGAGGCCCGTCGTCGGTTCGTCGAGGAACAGGACCGGGGGATTGATAACGAGCGCGCCGGCCAGGTCGATCCGGCGCCGCATCCCGCCCGAGAATCCCTTGACGGGCCGGTTCTGGGCATCCACGAGGTCGAACAGCTCGATGAGTTCGCGTGCCCGCTGCGCTGACCGGCGCCGTCCGAGGTGGTAGAGCATCCCCACCATGAAGAGGTTCTCGAACCCGGTGAGGTTCTCGTCAACCGCCGCGTACTGACCGCTCGCGCCACTCATCCGACGGATCTGCTGCGGGTCGGCAAGCACGTCGACACCGTCGATGCTCGCGGAACCGGCATCCGGTCGGATGAGGGTCGTCAGCACCTTCACCGTCGTTGTCTTGCCGGCACCGTTCGGCCCGAGCAGCGCCGCGACGGTTCCCTCCGGCACCGACAGGTCGAGCCCGTCAAGCGCGCGGACGACTGGCGCACCCCGCGGATGGTAGGTCTTGACGAGTCCACTCGCCTCGATGAAAGCCATGGCAGGGATGGTACCGGTGCGAGACGACATTCCGGGTAGTCGGCGGCGGCCCCACGGGGGCGGACTCTCCCGCATGATGGATGCATGGCTGAGCCGGTGACGTCCCAGCGGATTCTCGAGCACGTCCAGAGGCTCGGCGAGGAGCATCCGCCGATCGAGCTGGACTCCGTCGACCGCGGCATCCGTGACCCGCGAGCTGTCGCCGACCGGTACGGGCGTGTCATCGACTACCTAGCTCGCGTCGAGCTCGAGGTCGACCGCAACGTGCTCGAGCTGCTCGTGCTGCTGCCCGATGTCAGCGAGGTGGACCGCCTGTTCTACGCGGACGTCTGGCAGCCTCAGGAAATCCAGCACGGCCTGATCCTCGATCGGCTACAGCAGGACCTCGGACGCGCCGCCGCGGAGCCAGTGCTCGACGTGTCATACAAGATGCGGATCATGGGCGCACTCGCTCATTTCTCCGCGATCCAGGACATCGCTCGGCTGCTGTATTACCTGACCGGCGCGAGCACTGAACGGCAGGCGGTGCTCGCCTACAACACGATCCATGGCGGGATGACCGAGCTCGGCGAGACCGCGATCGCCGAAACGATCATCACGCCCATCCGTCGGCAAGAGCCCGGCCATTTCGCGTTCTACCGCATGAGCGCAACTGAGCTCGTGCACTCCGGCGCGCTTCGCCCTTGGCAGCTGTACCTCGCTCGCGTCTTGCGCGAGAAGACCTACAACCTCGTCGGGACGAACGGGCAAGATCGCTACCGCACGCAGATGGGCGGCGTCGTCACCGCGCTCGGTTTCGACACCGACCTCGACAAGTACGCGCGCGAGGTCGGCCGCATCGAAGCGCAGCTGCTGTGGGCGCACGAGCGCGGCATGGAGTTTCCGCCCTACGTTCTGCGGGCCCTGCGCGAGAGCATCGACCTCTACCGCGAGCGCGGCTTCGACGACGCCGCCTGACGCGGCATCCCCGGCTTGACCGGCCTCTCGCAGGCAGGGATTCTTCCTGGGGTAGGACGATCTGCCCGCTCATCGTCCTGCATCAGGGATTTCTCCTACGCCCGTGAGGTGGGGCGCGAGACCACGGATGCCGGCAGCGACGTAATCTGACAGCGTGGCCGGATTCGGCATCCGGCCCGGGACGGAGCTGACATGCAATTCGGGCTGCACATCGCGGACTTCACCTTCGATTCGGGGCCGGCCCAGCTCGGCCCGACCCTCGCGCGGCACGTCCGGCACGCCGAGGATGCGGGGATCCAGCGCATCACGGTCATGGACCACTTCTGGCAGCTCCCCGGAATCGGGCCCGTCGAGCACGAGATGCTCGAGGCCTACGCGACTCTCGGATTCCTTGCCGCGCACACTCAGAAGGCGATGCTGCACGTCCTGGTCACGGGGGTCATCTACCGGCATCCGGCCCTGCTTGCCAAGCAGGTGAGCACCCTCAACGTGCTCTCGGGCGGCCGGGTCGGGCTCGGCATCGGAGCGGGATGGAATGAGCAGGAGTGCGTCGGGCTCGGTTTCCCGTTCTCGCCGGTCGCGCAACGCTTCGTTGAGCTGGAGGAGACGATCCAGATCTGCCAGCAAATGTGGTCAGACTCCGAAGAGCCGTATGACGGCGCGATCTGGCAGCTCGGGCGCACGCTGAATTCGCCGCAGAACGTGACCAAGCCGATGCTGATGATCGGCGGTGGCGGCGAGAAGAAGACCCTCAAACTCGTCGCTCAGTACGCGGATGCCTGCAACCTAAGTGCCCTCGCTGGCGTACCCACGGGCAAACTCGATGTGCTGCGCGCTCACTGCGACGACGTCGGGCGCGACTACGACACCGTCGAGAAGACCGCCATGATCGGCGTCAACCCCGAGTCGACGGTGGATGGCGTCGCCGACCAGGTGCGAGCGCTGGGGGAGGCGGGCTTCACGACGACGTACGTCTTCTCTGTCGGCATCCGTCAACCCGAGAAAGTCGTCGACCTGATCGCCGGGGTCGCCGGCCGGGTGTAGCCGGACTCAGCCGGTCAGCTCCGACCGCACGAAGGCAGGAGTTCTCGCCGATGTAGGACGTTTCACGCGCACATCGTCCTACCGCGGCGATTTCTCCTACGTCGGTGCGCACGAGGGACGGACGCTGAGCCGGTAGGCGGCGCCGCCGATTGGTCGCACGAAGGTAGGCGTTATCGCCGCGGTAGGACCTTTCAGCCGCACATCGTCCTACGTCGGCGATTTTTCCTACCTCGGTGCGGGCAGGGCAACGGATGCTGACCTCAGCCGGCCAGCTCGGATCGCACGATCGCGGCGCCGGCGCTGAGCGCGGCGAGCTTTCCGCGTGCCACGTCACGAGGCAGCGGTGCCATGCCGCAGTTCGTCGACGGGTAGAGGTTCTCGGCATCCACGAACTGCAGCGCTCGCCGCAGCGTGTCGGCAACCTCGTCCGGAGTCTCCACTGTCGTGCTGGCGACATCGATCGCCCCGACCATGACCTTCTTGTCGCGGATGAGTTCAATGAGGTCCATGGGCACGTGGGAGTGGTGGCACTCCAGCGAGACGATGTCGATACTCGACTCGCGGATGCGGGGGAAGATCCGCTCGTACTGACGCCACTCCGACCCGAGCGAGGCCTTCCAATCAGTGTTGGCCTTGATGCCATAGCCGTAGCAGACGTGCACCGCGGTCTCGCAGGTCAGCCCCTCCGCCGCTCGCTCGAGCGCGGCGATGCCCCAGTCGTTCACGTCGTCGAAGAAGACATTGAAGGCTGGCTCGTCGAACTGGACGATGTCGACCCCGGCCGCGGCGAGTTCTTTCGCTTCCTGGTTCAGGATGCCTGCGAACTCCCACGCGAGCTCTTCGCGGCTGCCGTAGTGGGCGTCGTAGAGTGTGTCGATCATGGTCATCGGGCCGGGAAGCGCCCACTTCACGGGGCGGTCCGTGTGGGCACGCACGAAGGCGGCATCCTGAACGAACACCGGCGCCTTGCGCGCCACGGGGCCGACGACCGTCGGAACTGACGCGTCGTACCGGTCGCGGATGCGCACCGTCTCGCGGCGCTCGAAGTCCACGCCCTCAAGGTGCTCGATGAAGGTCGTCACGAAGTGCTGACGGCTCTGTTCGCCGTCGCTGACGATATCGATCCCCGCGTGCTGCTGGTCGGCTAATGCCAGGCGCAGGGCATCCCGCTTGCCTTCGGCGAGGATGTCGTCATCCAGCTTCCAGGGCGACCAGAGCGTCTCGGGCTGAGCGAGCCATGACGGCTTGGGCAGGCTGCCGGCGGTGGAGGTGGGCAGGAGCGTCATGCCTGAACCCCCTCCAACTCGCGGGCAGAGAACTGCGCCGACCACAACTCGAGCGTCTCCCGGTGCGGCTCGATGAAGTGCTCCTGCGCGAACCGGCCCTGCTCGACGGCGAGGCGGCTGCGCTCCTCGCGGTCGTACTCGATGCGCGTGAGCGAGTAGTCGGGCTGGGTCAGGCTCGGCTGGAACCGCGCCGGAGCGGCAGAGTTGGCGTTGTAGATCTCTGGTCGGTAGATCTTCTGGAACGTCTCCATCGTGCTGATCGTCGCGATCAGTTCGAGGTCCGAGTAGTCGGCGAGCAGATCCCCAACGTGGTAGAACGCGAGCGGTGCGGAGCTGCGCGGCGGCATGAAGTACCGCACCTGCATCCCCATCTTCGCGAAGTAGTCATCGGTCAGCGAGTACTCGTCCTGGCGGTACTCGACCCCGAGAACCGGATGCCGCGTGGCGGTGCGGTGGTAGGTCTTGGTGCTCGAGACGCTGAGGCAGATGACGGGAGCCTTCGCGAAGTGCCGTGTGTAGGCATCCGAGGCGACGAAGCTGCGGAACAGATTGCCGTGCAGTACCCCGAAGTCCTCGGGGACGCTGAACCCGGATCCGCCCGCGTTATGGGCGGGGAGCACGACGCTGAAGTCGTAGTCCCGCACGTATGACGAGAAGTTGTTGCCCACGATGCCCGGGAGACGGGTGCCCGAGTGGTGATCGACGATCGTCGTCTCGAGGACTTCGATGATCGGGAAGCGCTCGCCGTCGCCGTCCTCATCGAGATCGATCGACACCGAGACGATGTCGAGGTCGACCGAGTAGCGGTCAGCCGATTCGTTGTCGCCATCGGCGAGTTCGTTGAACCGGTTGTTGATCATCCGGATCGCGTTGCGGAGGTTCTCCTGGCGGTTCTCTCCTCGCGCGAGGTTCGCGAAGTTGGTGGTGATGCGCGTGTTGTCGAGGGGACGGTAGTCCTCGTCGAATCGGACGCGGTCGAGAGTGAAGACAGGGACGGGCGGAGACGTCAGACGCATGACAGACCGATCGTGTTCGGGCGAGCCAGGGCGGCCCGCTGAGTTGTCAGGGAGCCGCAGCGCGTGCCCGGTCACATACCCGGGCGCGAGGCTTCGCGTCATGCTGCGATGGCTTCGAGGATGGCGCCTGGGTATCGGTCTCGCAAGTCGCGTCGTAACACAGTGTCGCTCAGGTCGTGATGTCGGACGCCGACTTCCCTGCTTGGCGTTACCGCACGGGGGTAGGAGATATCCCGACGGTAGGCGGGTTCGGTGGTGATTCGTCCTTCCACCCGGACTATTCCTGCCTCCGAGAGGTGGGGACCACGGGCAGACGGATGCCGGGTGCTATGCCGTGACGCGAGCGGATGCCGATTCCACGCCAACGGGAACCAGGCGGGTCAGCTGCGTGACGTGGCGGGGTTCCAGTTCGGCAAGGCTCGAGACGCCGAGCAGCCGCATCGTGCGCTCGATCTCGGTGCGCAGGATCTCGATCGTGCGATCCACCCCCTGTCGCCCGCCGGCCATCAGCCCGTACAGGTAGGCCCGTCCGATGAGGGTGAACTTCGCGCCCATCGCGATGGAGGCAACGATGTCGGCGCCGTTCATGATGCCCGTATCGATCATGACCGTGGCATCCTTGCCGACCTCGCGGACGACCTGCGGCAGGAGGTGGAAGGGGATCGGAGCGCGGTCGAGCTGGCGGCCACCGTGGTTGGAGAGGATGATCCCGTCGACCCCGTGATCGATCAGGCGTACCGAGTCCTCGACGTTCTGCACGCCCTTGATGACGATCTTCCCGGGCCACAGGTCACGGATCACGGCCAGGTCGTCGTAGCTGATGGTCGGGTCCATGGCGGCATCCAGCAGCTCGCCGACCGTGCCGCCGGTGGACGAGAGCGATGCGAACTCGAGCTTCGGGGTCGTCAGGAAGTCGTACCACCACCACGGGCGCGGGATGGCGTTGATGATCGTGCCGAGGGTGAGCTGCGGGGGGATCGCGAACCCGTTGCGCTTGTCGCGTAGCCGCGCTCCTGCGACCGGGGTGTCGACGGTGAACATGAGGGTGTCGAAGCCCGCTGCGGCCGCGCGCCGCGCCAGCCCGTAGGAGATCTCGCGGTCGCGCATGACGTAGAGCTGGAACCAGTTGCGACCGTGGGGGTTTGTCGCTTTCACGTCCTCGATGGAGGTCGTCCCGAGCGTCGAGAGCGTGAACGGGATGCCGGCGGCGCCGGCGGCCGAGGCGCCGGCGATCTCGCCCTCGGTCTGCATGAGCCGGGTGAATCCGGTGGGGGCGATCCCGAACGGCAGCGCTGAGGATCCCCCGAGGATGTCGACGGAGGTGTCCAGTTCGGGGGCGGGGTGAGGATGTCGGGGTGGAACTCGATGTCCTCGAACGCCTGGCGCGCGCGGCCGAGCGACAGTTCGCCCTCGGCGGCGCCGTCGGTGTAGTCGAATGCGGCCTTCGGTGTGCGGCGCTTGGCGATCGCACGCAGATCCGCGATCGTCAGAGCCGACTGCAGGCGGCGTTTGCGGCCGTTCAGTTCGGGAGCCTTGAACTTCATGAGCTCGAAGATCTCGGCGGGCTGGGGAAGCTGACGCTGCACTATCGCGGTGTCCTTTCCGTCATCGGATGCGGCTCGAGGGAGCCGGGTCGTATTGCCGCGGCTGATGTGTCCTGACCACACGGTATCGCAGATCTTCGAGTGCGCCGGCGACGAGCCCGACGGCCCTCGCCTGCACCAGGACGTTCCCGAGCGCCGTCGCCTCGACGGGTCCGGCGAGGACCGGGACCCCTGCCCGGTCGGCGGTGCGTTGGCACAGGAGCCGGTTCAGCGCGCCGCCGCCCACGAGGTGGATCGTGCGCACCGGCTGTCCGGAGAGCTCGGATGCCGTGCGTACGGTGCTCGCGAAGGCCTCCGCGAGGCTCTCCACGATCGCCCGCGTGATAGCCGCACGCGTGATGGGCGGTGCCATCCCGCGCTCGCGGTACCAGTCCGCGATGCGTCCCGGAAGATCACCGGGGGTGAGGAACCGGGCGTCGCCGGCGTCGAAGACCTCTGCCGGAGCGGCAACCTCGGCGGCGTTTCCCAGGAGCGTCGGCAGGTCGATGGCTTCGTCCGTCTCCCTCTCCCACTGCCGCACGGACTCGCTCAGCAGCCAGAGCCCCATGACGTTGTGGAGGAACCGGATGCGCCCATCGACGCCGCGCTCGTTGGTGAAGTTCGCCTCGCGCGCGGCATCCGAGATCACCGGATGCTCGAGCTCGACACCCACGAGCCCCCACGTGCCGCACGAGATGTAGGCCGCGCTCGTCGGATCGGTCATCGGAACCGCGACGACCGCAGACGCCGTGTCGTGCGACCCGACCGCGACCACCTCGGCGCTGGTGCCGAGGTCTGCGGCCAGATCCGGACGCAGCGAACCGATGCGTTCGCCGGGATCGACGAGCGGTGGCAGCAGCGAGCTCGGGATGCCGAGGTCGTCGCACAACTGCGCATCCCACTGTCCATCCGCGATGCGCACGAGGCCTGTCGTCGAGGCGTTGGTCAACTCCGACACCCGCACGCCGGTCAACTGGAAGGCCAGCGCATCGGGGATCAGCAGCGCGTGATCGGCGACCTCCAGCATCCCGCCCTGCCGCTCTGCCGCTAGTTGGTACAGGGTGTTGAACGGCAGGAACTGCAGGCCGTTGCGGCGGTAGAGGTCGGCGAATGGATGCCGCGCGTGCACCGCCTCGATGCCCGCCGCAGTTCGCTCATCCCGGTAGTGGAACGGCTCGCCCAGCATCCGGTCGCCGCGCAGCAGCACGTAGTCGACGGCCCAGGAATCGATCCCGATGCTCGCGAGATCGGGGGCCTCGCGGGCGGCGCTCGCGAGGCCCGCCAGAGCCTCGGCGTAGAGCCGCGTGAGATCCCAGTGCAACCCGGAGGCCAGCCGCACCGGCCCGTTCGGGAACCGTGCAACGGCCTCGAGTTCGAGGACATCGGGGCCGATCTGGCCGAGCATGACCCGCCCGCTCGTCGCGCCCAGGTCAATCGCCGCAACGGTTCCCGATGCGGTGCGCTCTCGCGCAGCGCGGGACTCCTCGCTCATCGCAGGAAGGCCGCCGCGACGCCGGAGTCGACGGGGATGTGCAGGCCGGTCGTGCGGCTGAGCTCTGGCCCCGTGAGCACGAACACGGCGTCGGCGACGTTCTCGGGCACGACCTCGCGCTTGAGGATCGTGCGGTTCGCGTAGAACTGGCCGAGGTCTTCTTCCTTGACGCCGTAGGTCGCGGCGCGGTTGGCGCCCCAGCCGGATGCGAAGATGCCCGAGCCGCGCACGACGCCGTCGGGGTTGATGCCGTTGACCCGGATGCCGAACTCGCCGAGCTCGACGGCGAGGAGGCGCACCTGGTGGGCCTGGTCGGCTTTCGTCGCAGAGTAGGCGATGTTGTTGGGTCCGGCGAAGACCGAGTTCTTCGAGGAGATGTAGATGACGTCTCCGCCCATGCCCTGCGCAATCATCGCGCGCGCTGCGGTCTTGGCGACCAGGAACGATCCCTTGGCCATCACATTGTGCTGCAGGTCCCAGTCCTTCTCGGTGGTCTCCAGCATGGGCTTGGACAGCGACAGGCCCGCGTTGTTGACGACGAGGTCGATGCCGCCGAAGGCCAGAACCGCCGCATCGATCGCGGCCTGAACGGCTGCTTCGTCGGCGACGTTGGCCGCGACACCGATCGCGACATCCGTGCCGCCGAGTTCCGCGGCCGCAGCCTGCGCCTTCTCGAGGTCGAGGTCGGCGATCACGACGCAGGCACCTTCTGCGGCGAGCCGGGTGGCGATCGCCTTACCGATGCCCGAGGCGGCGCCGGTCACGAGAGCAACACGCCCCTGATGGGACTTCGGCTTCGGCATCCGCTGGAGCTTCGCCTCTTCGAGGGCCCAGTACTCAATGCGGAACTTCTCGGCATCCGAGATCGGCGTGTAGGTCGAGAGGGCTTCCGCGCCCCGCATGACATTGATGGCATTGAGGTAGAACTCGCCAGCCACCCGCGCGGTCTGCTTGTTCGCGCCGAAGCTGAACATGCCCACGCCCGGCACGAGCACGATGAGGGGGTCAGCGCCACGGATGGCGGGGCTGTTCTCATCGGCGTGCGCGTCGTAATACGCCTGGTAGTCCGCGCGGTAGGCGGCGTGCAGCTCCTTCAGCCGCGAGAGTTGCTCGTCGACCGAGGCCGTGGCCGGCAGGTCGAGGAGCATCGGCTTGACCTTCGTGCGCAGGAAGTGGTCGGGGCAGCTCGTGCCGAGCTCCGCCAGCGCCGGAGCCTTCTCGGATGCCAGGAAGTCGAGCACGCGCTCGTCGTCGGTGAAGTGTCCGACCATGACCCGGTCGGTCGAAGCCAGGCCCCGGATCGTGGGCGCGAGAGCCGCAGCCCGGGCGCGACGCTCGGCCTCGGGGAGTGCCTCGAAGCCGTGGCGAACTCCGCCAAACGGGGCAGGTTCCCCGTGTTCGGCGATGTACTCGGTGGCCGTAGCGATGATCCATGAGGAGTTCGCTTCGGCTTCGTCGGAGGTGTCTCCCCAGGCCGTGATGCCGTGGCCGCCGAGAATGCACCCGACGGCATCCGGGTTCTGGGTCTTGATCTCGGCGATGTCCAGGCCCAGCTGGAATCCGGGGCGCCGCCACGGCACCCACACGACCTTCTCGCCGAAGATCTCGCGCGTGAGGCGCTCGCCGTCAGCGGCGGTCGCGATCGCGATGCCGGCATCCGGATGCAGGTGGTCGACGTGTGCGGCATCCACGAGCGCGTGCATCGCGGTGTCGATCGAGGGCGCGGCTCCCCCCTTGCCGTGCAGGCAGTAGTCGAACGCGGCGACCATCTCGTCTTCGCGGTCGAGTCCGGGGTAGACATCCACGAGCGCACGCACGCGGTCGAGTCGCAGCACCGCGAGTCCCTTCTCGGTCAACGTGCCGAGGTCGCCCCCCGAGCCCTTCACCCAGAGGAGCTCGACGTCTTCGCCGGTGACCGGGTCGGCATCCGTCCCCTTGGCCGACGTGTTCCCCCCGGCATAGTTGGTCACTGCCGGGTCCGCCCCAACCGGTTGCTCCGTTCGATGAGCTCAGCGACGGTCTCGTTCGTCATGTCCATGTCCTTCGTGAGAGTTGTCGTACGCGAGGGGTCACAACACGCCGTGCGAACGCGCGCGGATGCGGCGTGTTGTGACCCCTCGGCGAGGAGGGGAGAGTCAGGCGCCCCAGCCGGCCTGGGTGCCACCGACGCGGTCGGCGGCGATGCGCTGTTGGTAGCCGGATGCCGCATAGGCGGCCATCGGGTCGGCGGGGAGACCGCGCGACTCGCGCCACTGCGCGAGCGCGGGGCGCGCGTCGGTATAGAAGGCATCCATCAGCACGGCGTTCGCGCCCAGGACATCGTTCGCGGACTGCGCGGCATCCAGCGCCTCGTGGTCCACGAGCAGTGCGCGGGCCGTCATCTCCTGCACATTGAGGACCGAGCGGATCTGGCCCGGGATCTTGTTTTCGATGTTGTGGCACTGGTCGAGCATGAAAGCGACGTCGGGGTTGTTGAGTCCCCCGCCGCGGATCACCTCGAACAGGATGCGGAACAGCTGGAACGGATCCGCCGCGCCGACGATGAGGTCGTCGTCAGCATAGAAACGGCTGTTGAAGTCGAACGAACCGAGCTTTCCGAGACGGAGGAGCTGCATGACGATGAACTCGATGTTCGTGCCCGGCGCGTGGTGGCCGGTGTCGAGGCACACCATCGCCCTCTCGCCGAGGGCCGCAACCTGCGCGTAGGAGGTTCCCCAGTCCGGAACGTCGGTGTGATAGAACGCCGGCTCGAAGAACTTGTACTCGAGCACGAGACGCTGCTCGTCGCCCAGGCGCGCGTAGATCTGCTGCAGCGAGTCCTGCAGACGGTCTTGGCGGGCGCGCAGGTCGTTCTGGCCGGGGTAGTTGGATCCCTCGGCGAGCCAGATCTTGAGGTCGCGTGACCCCGTTGCGTGCATGACGTCGATGCAGGCGTAGTGGTGGTCGATCGCCTTCTGCCGGATGCGGTCGTCGTGATGCGTGAGGGCGCCGAACTTGTAGTCCTCGTCTTGGAAGGTGTTCGAGTTGATCGTGCCGAGCGTCACCCCGAGGTCTTCGGTGTGACGGCGCAGCGCGCCGAAATCATCGACGAGGTCCCAGGGAATGTGAAGCGCGACGCTCGGCGCCAGTGCGGTGTACCGGTGAACCTGGGCGGCATCGGCGATCTTCTCGAACGGGTCGCGCGGGGTGCCCGGCGTGCCGAAGACGCGGAACCGCGTTCCGGAGTTGCCGAAGGCCCACGAGGGCAGCTCGATGCCCTGACCTTCCAGGGTGGCCAGCACGTCCGGGGGCAGCGGTGCCATGGGATGCCTCTCTCGCGGCGCCGTTCGTGCGCCAGTGTCGATGGTGAAACGTAAATGAATCGTTTCAGAGCATACGACGCATGTATCGTTTCAGCAAGACGAGGAGAGCGACGTGGCGGTAAGTGTGAAGGATGTCGCTGCGGCGGCATCCGTCTCGATCGGCACGGTCTCGAACGTGCTCAATCAGCCCAGCAAGGTGTCGGCAGCCACCGTCGAACGCGTGATGCGCGCGATCGACGAGTTGGGGTTCGTGCGCAACGACGCTGCTCGGCAGCTGCGCGCCGGGCGGAGCCGCAGCATCGGTCTCATCGCGCCCGACATGGCCAACCCCTTCTTCGCGGCGGTGGCGCAGGGGGCGCAGGAGCGCGCCGCCGAGGCTGGCATGTTCGTGCTCATGACGACGAGCAACGACACGCTCGACCGGGAGAAGGCCTACCTCGATCTGTTCCGAGAGCAGCGCGTGGCTGGGGTGCTCGTGACGCCGGCATCTGCCGACCCCGATGCCGCAGGCCGCCTCGCCCGCACCGGCATTCCCGTCGTCTTGCTCGATCGTGAAGCTACCGACGCGCGATTGTGCTCGGTGTCGGTGGACGATGAGCAGGGGGGGTATCTCGCGGCGTCTCACCTGCTCTCCCTGGGGCGCCGCCGGCTCGCGTTCCTCGGGGGCTCGAGCGAGATTCCCCAGGTCGCTGAGCGTCTCGCGGGGGCACAGCGGGCCGTTGCAGAAGCCGCAGGCGCTGGACTCGAGCTGATCGAGACTCCTGAGCTCACCGTCATCGCTGGGCGCGAAGCCAGCTCTCGGTTGGCAAGACGCGCCCCCGGTGACAGACCGGATGCAGTGTTCTGCGCCAACGACCTGGTCGCCGTCGGAGCCCTCCAGGGGCTGTCGATCCTCGGCGATCTGCGTGTCCCCGACGACATCGCCCTTATCGGGTACGACGACATCGACTTCGCCGCAGCCGCCGTGGTGCCGCTGAGTTCGATACGCCAGCCCGCCGCGCAGATCGGGCGCGCCGCCGTCGAGATCCTGTTGGCCGAGATGTCTGACCCCGGTGGTGCGCACGACACACACGTGCGGTTCACTCCGGAACTGATCGTGCGTGAGTCCACCGCGGGCTGACGCGATCAGGGCATCTGCCCCGCCCGCTCTACGGTGGTGACATGAGCATGTTCTCGGCCGTCCGCAGTGCGCACCGGTCTTCTCTGCTGCAGGTCGTGAAGTCTGCCGTCGCGACCGTGCTCGCGTGGTTCCTCGCGGGCTGGCTCATCCCGGCGCAGCCGCCGGTCTTCGCCGCAATCGCGGCTCTTCTCGTCGTGCAACCGAGCCTGAACCAGTCCTTCGGCAAGGCGGTCGAGCGCAGCGTCGGCGTCATCGTCGGGGTGATCGTCGCCTCGGGGCTCGGGATTGTGCTGGGCGGTTCGACGTGGGTCGTTGCCGTCGCCGTGGTTGTCGCGCTCCTGTTGGCTTGGGCGCTGCGGATGACTCCGGGCACAGGGAATCAGGTAGCGATCAGCGCCCTGCTGGTCCTCGCGTTGGGGACCGCAACTCCCAATTACGCGTTCGACCGCATCGTCGAGACCGTGATCGGCGCCGCGATCGGCTTCGCGATCAACGTGCTCATCGTGCCGCCTCTTTCGGTCGATCCCGCGCGCCGCGCGGTGCGGGGGCTCGCCGATGGTTTGGCAGCCAGCCTTGACCGCCTCGCCGACGCGTTGCAGCACGAGCAGGATCGCACCCGCCTGGACGAGCTGCTGACGCAGGCGCGCGCGACACGCGACACGAGGGATGCGGCGGCCGCCGCCATCGCCGCGGCGCGGGACTCGCTCACGCTCAATCCACGGGCGCCCCGCCATCGCGCAGAACTTGCCGCCCTCGACCGGCTCGTCACCACGTTCACCCCGATTGTGACGCAGTCTGTCGGCATGACCCGCGCGTTCACGGAGCGCTATGACGATGGGCTCCTTCGTGAGCCGGCGATCGGGGCGATCGCCGAGCAACTGCGGCGCGCGGCACACGACGTGCGCTTCGCGCCCGATCGGGGAGGGGTCGAGCCTGGCCACGGTCGGCCCGAGCCGGCAGCCCTCACCGCACCGCTCACCGTTGCCACACCCGCGTCCGATCACTGGATCCTCGTGGGCTCGATGATGGTGGACCTCTTGCGTATCCATCACGCGCTCGTCGAGATCGACGGCGCGTGACAGGGGCTCGGTGATTCGGAGCACGACCGGTCACGGCGATCTCGGCAGATCATCACTGTCCGGGGGCGAGCCCGGTGCTCGGACTCGTGAGGATGGCAAAACGTGAGAGTTCGCCCTCGGGGGCCTGCAGACGGAGCATCCTAGACGTGTGAGTGCGACGAACCCCCGAGACGAGTATGAGGCGCTGAACCACGCCGTCGACCGTCTCGTGCGCCGCATCCCGTGGGCTGACGAAGAGAGCGTTCGTCTCATGGTCGCCGAAGAGGTCGCAGCCCTCAGTGAGGCGAGATTGCGTCACTTCATCCCGGCGATGGTCGAGGCTCGGGTACTGCGGCGGCTCCGCGCGCCAGGTCCGCTCCCCGTCTCAGCGTGATGCGCGCTCTGGGCGCGGCGGGCGAATCTCAGGAGATCGTGACGGCGGTGCCGTACGCGCAGACCTCGACGCCGCCACTGTCACCGTAGTCGTTGGTCTCGAACCGGAACGCGACGACGGCGTTGCCGCCCTTCGACTCCGCTTCGGCCGACAGTCTCGAGAGGGCCTCGAGACGAGTCTCGTGAAGCAGCTCGGTGATGCCCTTGAGCTCGCCGCCGGCGAGCGCCTTGAACGAGGCGCCGATGTTGGCCCCGATGTGGCGCGAGCGCACGGTGAGTCCGAAGACCTCTCCGTGTACGGCGGTGATGGTGTGGCCGGGGACGTCGTTCGTCGTGACGATCAGCATGGCGCCAGTCTGCCAGCGCGCGTGTCGCTGCGGAAGAGGTGCCGCACGCGGATGCGCTAGGTGGGGTTCTCGTTCGTGGGAATGGCCACCAGGAACGCGTCCACCTCGTCGGCGGGCATGTCGATGCCTGCCTGGCAGAGCCGCTCCTGCAGCACTTCGCGGAGGCGGCGACGGTTCGCGCGCGGATGATCCATGCGCGTCTGCGCGAGAATCCCGCGCACCTCCTCCTGCACCGTCGGGGCGTTCATCGCCATCTTCGGCCGGCCCTGGCTGCCGGGGTCGGCGGCCGCTCGGGCGGCGTCCGGCCCGGCATCCCGTCGCAGCCGTCGCGTGAGGGCACGCTCGGCGCGGGGGCTCTCACGCTCGTCGTGGAGTTGCGCGAGCGCCGGCTCATCGGCGTTGCGAACGGTGGAGCTGCGTGTCTGGGCTTCGCGGGTCTTCTGGGTGGGGTTCGTCATAGCGAGCTCCCTTCCGTGCGGTCTGACGCTCAGCTTCCCTCCGCACACGCGTGTGCACCACCCGGTTGACAGATGGCCCCGGGCACGCTCCGCGGCTCGATGCTCAGCCGGCGGCGGACAGTTCGGGCGCAGGCTGCGAGGATGCTGGCGACAGCGAGGTCCGTGCCGTGGTCACTCGGCGATCCGCGAGCGCCACTTCGTGAGCCGCGCCCACGAGCGTCATCGAGCCGGACGCCGCGCGATCAGCTGCCGTTCCCACCCACAGCTCGACAGCCCCGGGCTCGACCCGGCGCACGAGATCCGCACCCGCCGCCGCAAATCGTCCCCCGGGCACATCGAAGGTGATGATCGCGCTCTGACCCGGATCGAGCGCAACCCGCTCGAAGCCGATGAGCTGCGCAACAGGTCGGGTCGTGGACCGATACGGGGTCCGGGCATAGAGCTGGACGACATCCGTTGCGGCGCGCTTCCCGGTGTTGGTGACCGTCACGCTGACGCTCAGGTCCCCGCTGGTGGGTGCGCTCTCGGTGGCCGCAAGGTCGCTGTAGCTGAAGCTCGTGTAGCTCAGGCCGAATCCGAACGGGCGAAGCGGGGTGCTGTCGGCCGTTGTGATCTCCGACGGTCCACCCAGCAGCGGATGCAGATAGCTGTAAGGCTGGGCTCCCGCTGACCGGGGGAGGGAGACCGGGAGTCGGCCCGATGGCGCGACATCGCCGGCGAGGATGCGGGCCAGCGCGCGTCCGCCCTCTTCGCCGGGGAAGAAAGACTGCACGACGGCCGCGACCGCGTCAGGTCCGTCCAGGGCCCAGTCCAGGGCGTAGGGTCGCCCGCTGAGCACGACGAGCACAACGGGCGTGCCGGTCGCGGCGATCGCGGTGACGAGCTCGCGCTGAACACCCGGCAGATCCAGGCTCGAAACGTCGTTGCCTTCCCCGACCGTGCCCCGTCCGAAGAGGCCCGCGCTGTCGCCGACAACGATGACCGCGACGTCGGCATCCTCGGCATCCGCGACGGCCGCCGCAAAGCCGGACCGGTCGTCACCCTCGACGGCGCAGCCCGCCGAGAAACTCACATCGGCGGCGGCAAAACGCTCGCGAATGGCCTCAAGGACACTCGGGGCGTCGAACCCGAGCGGGGTTCCCGGATGATGCGCGAGGACGTGGTTCGCGAAGGAGTAGCACCCCATCAGCGCCGCGTGACCGTCAGCGTTCGGCCCGCTGACAGCGACCCGCAATCCCGGGCCGGCACCCAGCGGGAGCAGACCCTCGTTGCGCAGCAGCACGACCGACTCCTCGGCCAGGCGCCGGGCGACCTCCCGATGGGCGGCGGAGTCGAGATCGACCGCTGTCGGGGGCGTCTCGAACTCGTCGTCGAGCAGTCCCAGCTCCTCCTTTTGGGAGAGCACGCGCAGCACGGCACGGTCGACGAGGGCGACGAACTCCGGATGCTGCGCGAGCATCTCGCGAAGTGGTGCGGTGAACGCATCTCCGGTGGGGAGTTCGACGTCGACGCCGGCGCGCAGCGCGAGCACTGCGGCTTCGCCGCGATCGGCAGCTACCTGGTGCATCGTGTGGAGGAAGGCGACCGAGAAGTAGTCGGCGACGGTCACTCCATCGAACCCCCAGCGGCCCCGCAACACATCGGTGAGGTACGCGGGCGTTGCCGCCGCCGGCAGACCGTCGATCTCGGCGTAGGAGTTCATGACCGACCGAGCACCCCCCTCGATCACTGCCATCTCGAACGGGGGAGGTACACATCCGCCAGCTCGCGCGGCCCCGCGTGCACGGGGGCGTGGTTACGCCCGGCCTGCGACCCCGAATAGCCGACGAAGTGCTTGAGCGTGGCATGCACGCCCTGCGATTGCAGCCCGCGGACGTACGCCGTGCCCACGACACCGACGACGTAGGGATCTTCCGAGATGCACTCGTCTACCCGGCCCCACCGCGGATCCCGGACGACATCGAGGACCGGCGCGAGCCCCTGATGGATGCCGAGCTCGCGCATCGAGCCGCCGATGAGTCCAGCCATCTCGGAAACGAGCTCCGGGTCGAATGCCGCGCCCCACGCGAGCGGGGTCGGGAAGGTCGCGGCTTGCCAGGCGGCCAATCCGGTCAGACACTCCTCGTGGACGATCGCCGGAATCCCCAGCCGCGAGTTCTCGCGCAGGCGTTTCTGCTCGCTCCACAACCACCGCGCCCGCTCGGTCGGGTCGACCGGACGCGTGCCGTAGACACGGGTGAGGTGGCCGATCCCGTGAGCCGAGGCATCCGTGTAGAGCGTCGAGGTCGCCATCTCGCCCTGCAGCGGTGCGACGATGTCGTCGCCCTGGTCGACCCAGAATCCGACGAGCTGCGCCAGCTTCTCATCGAGGGTCATCTCGCCGTGCAGCGATCGCACACGATCACTGACAGCGGGAGTGGGTTCATCGAACACGAGCACAGTTTCCTTCGATCGAGCGGATGACGCGGTCGCGCCATCCGGGGGTGGGTCAGCCCTTGACGGCTCCGGTGAGCCCGCCGACGATGCGGCGTTCGAACAGGCTGAAGAACACGAGCGCGGGGATCATCGACAGCGAGGTGAAGGCCAGCACCTTGGCGGTATCCACCGAGTACTGCGATGCGAACGCTTGGACACCGAGCGGCAGCGTGAAGCTCCCCTCGTTGTTGAGGATGAACAACGGCAGCATGTAGCTGTTCCAGCTCGCGATGAACGCGAGGATGCCGACCGTGATCACCCCGGGCATCGAGAGCGGGATCACCATGCGCCAGAAGAAGCCGAGTCTGCTGCATCCGTCGATGAATGCCGCTTCCTCGATCTCGCGGGGCAAGGCCTGCAGGAAGGGCACCAGGATGATGATCGTGATCGGCAGCGCGAAGGCGACTTGCGGGATGATGACGCCGGCGAGGGAGTTCATGAGCCCGAGGTTTCGCACCAGGATGTACAGCGGCGTGATCGCTACCGTCATCGGGAACATGAGCCCGGCCGCGAACACGGCGTAGAGCACGCCGCGCATGCGGAACCGGTAGCGCGCCAGGACGTAGGCCGCCATGAGCCCCAGGGTGACGACGAACAGGGTCGTCGCAATGGCGGCGATCGACGAGTTGAGCACCTCGCGCCAGAAGACCTCGCTCACGAGGACGTCGACGTAGTTCTCGATCCGCCACGTTGCCGGCAGCCCCGCGGGGTCCTGCGTGATCTCGGAGTTGCTGCGGAACCCGCCGATGATGATGTAGGCCACCGGGACGAGGATCGACACCACCAGCGACCAGGCGAGGAAGTAGATGAAGAAGTTGCCGGCGCGTTGCCCCGGCGTGCGTTGGGGCCGACGCCGACCGGTGCGACCTCCGGGCGCGGTCAGGGTTGCGGTAGCCATCAGTTGTTACCTCCCGTAACGGCGCCCTCGGTGTCGCGGCGCAGCACGAAGCGCTGGTAGAGCAGGGCGACCGCGAGCGAGATGAGGAAGATGACGACGGCGACGGCGCTGCCGTAGCCGAAGCTGCCGGCGTTTCGTCCCGTCACGACCATGTAGGTCGCCATCGTCGAGGTCCCGGCGGTCGAGGCGACGTACTGCCCCCAGATGATGTACACGAGGTCGAAGAGCTGGAGCGATCCGATGATCGAGAGGAACGCCCAGATGCGGAGTGTTGGCCCTAGGAGGGGGAGGGTGATTCGCCGCTGGATCTGCCAGTACGACGCCCCGTCGATCGCGGCGGCTTCGTAGAGTTCCTCGGGGATGCCCTGCAGACCTGCAAGGAAGAGGATGACGGCGAATCCGATGTACTTCCAGGTGATGATCCCCATCAGCGTCCAGATCGCGAGATCCGGGTTGGAGAGCCAATCCTGTGCAAGCGCGCCGAGCCCGACCTTCTCGAGGAAGTCGTTGAGTGCACCGTTGGTGGCGAGCATGAGACTCCACCCGGTGCCGACGACCACCTCGGCGATGACGTACGGCACGAAGATGAGAACACGGATGATCGACTGACCGCGCATCTTGCGATTAAGCAGAAGCGCGAGCGCGATAGCGATCGGGCCCTGAATCACCAGCGAGAGCACGACGATGATCGCGTTGTGCCACAGCGCCGCCTGGAAGGCCGGATCGGTGAGGATGACGAGGTAGTTGTTGAGGCCGACGAAGTCGGTGGCCGGTCCGTAGCCGCTCCAGCTGAAGAAGCCGTAATACGCGGCCATCACGACCGGGAAGATCACGAAGGCCAGGAAGACGATCAGCGCAGGCCCGATCAGGATGCCGATCTCGGCGCGCGAGCGCCACGATCTGCGTCGCCGCGAGCGCGGGGAGGGGGACGACGCCGGGGCGCCGTCCCCCTCTTCCGTGACGCTCACGACCGCATCCGTGACCGGATAGGTTCGTTCGCTAACGGACATGGTTGCCTATCAGCCTCGCGCGGCGGCGTCGTTGACAGCCTGAACGATGGCTTCGGGCGAGCCGTTGCCTGCGAGCAGGTCGACGACCGCGACGTTCAGCGCGTTGCCGACGTTCTGGCCGTAGAGCGTGTCGAGCCACAGCACGACGTAGGGGGCGTCGCTGTAGGCCTCGAGCACCGACTGGAGGGCCGGCGTCGTGACCACACTCTGTGCCTCGTTGCTGGCAGGCAGTGTCTGGAACGCCTCGGCGTAGGCCTCCTGCTGGTCCTTGGTGGCCAGGAAGTTCAGGAAGTCGACGCACTCTTCCGGGGCATTGATCCAGCACGAGTATCCGTCTGCACCGCCCATCATGGCGCCGGGAGCGCCGTCGCCACCCTCGATCTCGGGGAACGGGAACCAGCCCAGGTCAGGAAGCGGCTGCTCGTCGGGAGTGAGCGAAGCGATCACACCGGGGTTCCATGCCCCCATGAGCTCCATCGCGGCCTGGCGGTTGGCCAGCAGACCCGCCGACGAGCCGGCACCCTGCTGTGCGGGGGTCGTGAGGAAGCCATCGTTGAACGGCTCGGTGGCGACGAAGTCGGCGAGGTCCTCGCCAGCGCGCAGCCAGCACTCGTTGTCGAACGAGCGTGTCTGGGCAGCTTCTTCCATCGCGTCCTGCGAGCACTCCCGCAGGGCGAAGTTGTAGTACCAGTGAGCGGCCGGCCAGGCATCCTTGGCGCCCACGGCGATCGGCGTGATGCCGGCGGCCTTGAGGGTGTCGTTCACATCGACGAGCTCGTCGATCGTGCCGGCGGGCTCGACCCCGGCATCGGCAAACAGGTTCTCGCTGTAGAAGATGCCCTCGGGCAGCACGGCGAGGGGCATGCCGAACACCTTGCCGTCGATCGTGAAGGCGCTCAGCGACGACGACATCGCCGACTCTGCTTCCGCCGAGATCTTGCCCGTGAGGTCCATGACCTGACCGGCATCGACCACGTCCGCGAGCTTGCCGCCGCCGCGGGCCATGAACACATCGGGCGCGTCGCCCGCGTTCAGGGCGGTCTGGAGCTTGCCGTCCATGTCTTCGTTCTGGATCGACTGGACCTCGACGGTGACATCCGGGTTCTCCGCCATGAAGGCGGCTGCGGCATCTTCCCAGTACTGCACGCCGTCACCGGTCGTCGAGTTCTGCCAGACGGTCAGCGTGACCTGTCCGTCTCCCGACTCTCCGCTCGAGCCGCTGCATCCGCTCAGTGCGAGCGCGCCGACGGCGAAGACTGCCGACGCTGTGAGGACTTTGCTGTATCTCATGTGATTCTCACCTGTTCTCTTCGTTGAGGAGCGGCTCGTCCATCGAGCCGCCGCTGCGTGGTCACGGTGTTCGCCGGGTGAGCTACCCGTGTCCGGCGTGCCGTGGGGGCGACGTGGGAACAGTGTCGCCACGGCACACAAAACGTGTCAAACGTTTTCGAAAACCTTTTCAAGATCCGCTAGTGTGACGGTTCATGGCACGACGTCCGACGATCACCGACATCGCTACGGCAGCGGGGGTGTCGGTGGCCACCGTCTCCAAGGCCGTCAACGGCCGGTACGGCGTGGCCCCCGAGACCGTCGAGAAGGTCATGCGTGTCGTCGCCGACATGGGGTACGAGTCGAGCCTCGTCGCCAGCCGAATGCGCGGCGTGCGCACGGGCGTCGTCGGCGTGCTTGTCGCCGAGTTCGAGCCGTTCAGCGCCGAGGTTCTCAAGGGCGTCGGGGCCGCCGCAGGGCCTTTGGAGCTTGACGTCCTCGCCTACAGCACGCCCCGACGCGTCCACGGCGCGGGCTGGGAGAACACCTCGCTCGCGAGACTTGCCGGGAGCCTCATCGACGGTGCGATCATCGTGACGCCGACCGTGGAAGCGATCGTCGCCGATATCCCGGTCGTTGCGATCGACCCCCACGTGGGGCCGGGCGACGGCGTGCCCACGGTCGAAGCCGACAGCTTCGGAGGCGCGGTCTCGGCCGTCAAGTACCTGATCGAGCTCGGTCACCGTCGCATCGGTTTCGTTGCCGGACGCCCCGACCTTCGATCCTCTCGCGCCCGCGACGCCGGCTATCGGCGCGCCCTGTCCGACTCCGGCATCCCCTACGACCCCGAGGTCGTGCGGGTCGGCTTCTACGAGCAGGATGCGGCGCGCACCGCGGCGCTGTCGTTGCTGGACTCTCCCCGGCGTCCGACAGCGGTGTTTGCGGCAAACGATCTCTCGGCGATCGGAATCATCGAGGTCGCGCGTGAGATCGGGCTCGAGGTTCCCCGCGATCTGTCGGTCATCGGGTTCGACGATGTGCTCGAGGCATCCCGGATGTCGCCGCCGCTGACGACGGTCCGCCAACCGATGCGGCGTCTGGGAGCCGCGGCGATGTCGTTGCTGACGACGCTCATGAACGGCGAGGAGCCGCCCGAGCGCCATGTGCGCCTGGCTACGCAGCTCATCCCGCGTGCGACAACAGCCCCGCCGAGGCAGTCACCCTAGGGGTAGCGCGACCAGCACGGCGATGCCGAGCGCCCCGACCAGGACGACGAAGACCGCCAGAGTCAGCAGAAGCGCGCCGTCGGGAACCAGCGTGTGATCGCGGATGTCGACGGTGGCATATGACAGCCGTTCGTAGCGGCGGCGTGACCACCGCCACAGCACGGCAGAGAAGATCACCCCGAGGATGCCCGGGAGAATCCACCAACCACTTCCGAGGGCATCCGGCAGCAGCCGCATAGCGACGACCGATCCGACCGCGACGCTCAACGCGGTCCGGCGCCACGCGAGCTCGGTGCGCTCCGGTTGGAGGCCGGGGTCGAAGAGTTCGTCGTTCACGGGTGCGCGAGTTCACGCAAAGACGATGGCGAGAAGGATGAGCGCTGCTGACACGGTCACCGCCACGCCCGTGACCGCACCCAGGAGCGACCCCGGCAGTGGGCTGTTCAGTCGCAGCGCGCGCTCACTTCTTTGCCACCCGAACCAAGCCAGGGCGGGGGTGATCATCCCCATCACGATCAGCACGAGGCTCGCTGCCAGGCGCAGACCTGGGTGCAGCGCAAGACCGAGCACCTCGAGGGCGACGCCGCCAGCGATGAGGGCAAGGGCGGTGCGGATCCAGGCGAGGAAGGTGCGTTCGTTGGCCAGCGTGAACCGGACATCCGGTTCCGAACCGTGACGGTAGACAGAGTGCGGAAACCGCGTACCCATCGGTCCTCCCTGATCGCTGAATCATCACCCTAGCGCGACACCGCTCGCCTCCTCGGGGCTGGCGGGCGCGGCTCAGGCGCTCAGCGCGGCACGGAGCTGGTCGATGGCCTCGCCCCACCCCGGATCCCCGGCTCCCGCCCACTCCGCCGCCAGTTCGCTGCTCGAGCCGCACGCCGCGGTCACAGCCGCCATCGCGAGCGCGACAGTGTCATCGGTCGGCCGACCTGCGCGCGCGATGAAGGAGTCGACTTCCTCGGTGTACGCATCCTGCTGCGTCGCACGGCCCACCCCGTGAGCAACGACCTCTGCCGCTGCGACAGCGATGATCGCCGTGTCGTGATCGATATCCCCACCGGTGTCGAGGGCGTCGGCAAGCGCGTCGTCGATGACGCGCCAATCCGACTCCTCCTCCAGTTCCCCTGCCCAGTCGGCCGCGACATCATTGCCGAACGGCTCAACACTCCATGCACCCATAACCCACACGGTATGCGTCGAGGATGAACGGTTCCCCCTCGTGCGGTGGACCCGGCGTGACCGCCACGGGAAGGATCGTCGTGCGCTGCCGCTGCGCCGGTAGGGAACGGGCGACTCAGCGTGCCGGCGTGTCCGAATCACTCGGATGCGGGGGCGCACCGACATCGGCGATCGGAAGCGTGATCTGCGCGCAGGTGCCGACCGGCTCTGCCCGAGCCAACTCGATCTTGCCGTCCATGACCGACAGGAGTTCCTTGACGATCGCGAGCCCGAGACCTGTCCCCGGCACGCCACGGCTCGTGCTCGAAGAGCTTCGGTAGAACCGATCGAAGATGTGCGTCAGGTCCTCGTCGGCGATTCCCTCGCCCTCATCCGAGATCGTCACGACGACCTGGTGATCGGTGCGGTAGGCGACGACCGACACCGTTCCGCGGTCGGGTGAGAACTTGATCGCGTTGGTGAGGATGTTGGTGAACACGCGGGTGAGGTCGATCTCACGCCCGTGGACGGGGAGATCCGCCTCGATCTCCGTGGCGACCCGCAGTTTGCGATGCTGGATGCTGTGCTTGGCATCCTCGATGCTGCGTTGCAGAGCGAGACCCGCATCCATGACCGGCAGGGCGTCAGCCGCAGCGGGCCCGCGGCTGAGCTTGGAAACCAGCAGAACATCGTCGATCACCCCGCGCAGCCGCGTCGCATTGCGCAGGATGACGTCGACCTGAGCGCGAACGCTCGGGTCATCCGTCGTGTCGCTGAGCTCCTCGGCGAACCCGAGGATCGAGGTGATCGGGGTTCGAAGTTCGTGCGTGACGCTCGCGACGAAGTCGACCTTCTGCTGCGTGAGCGCCTGGAACGTTCTGCTGACCTGACGCTCTCGTTCCAGTCGCCATTCCATCTCCCGCTCGGCTTCGCGGAGGGGGCGCAGGTCCTGCACGGAGACGAGGAGCACGCGGTTCAAGCCCGTTCGATTGACCGCGTCGATGGTGATCGTGGCTGGCGGGTTGCCCGGTGCGACCTCTTCCCAGTCCACCGTCACCGAGACGTCGTAGGTGGCCTCCGAGAGCGAGGGGCGCAGGAGCGCGTCCTCGCGCAAACGCCACCGCCCCGTGTCCGAGCGT
This sequence comes from Microbacterium schleiferi, assembly GCF_015565955.1. NCBI lineage: Bacteria > Bacillati > Actinomycetota > Actinomycetes > Micrococcales > Microbacteriaceae > Microbacterium > Microbacterium schleiferi. Next base: position 313,808 of record NZ_CP064760.1, read on the forward strand.
TCGAATTCGCTGCGCAGCATCACGACGGCTGAGGCGTTGACCTCAAGAACGGTGTACTTGCCCGGAGCGTCTTCCTGCAAGATCGCGAAGCCGCTCTTGGACTGTCGGAACGCATCGTGCAACAGGTGGGACACCGCCATCTGCTTGCTTTCGAGTGCGCGTCTGTCGTTCTGGGATGCCGAAATCGCGAGCGTCGTCGCGCCCAGGCAGATCGTGAAGACCTGGAGCGCTGTCGCTGTCGCGAGGTCGGGACTTGCGGCGGCGTACGCGCCGCCACCGATGACGGTCAACCCCGCAGCAGTGCCGACCACGGCGAGTAGCTGCACCGCGACGAAGTACATGGGCTCGGCAACCGCCGCCCATGCCATCAGCGGCATGGCGAGAATGGGAACCGCGACGGGGGTGCCGGGGAAGAACGCCGCGGTTGTGGCTGCAAGCATCGCGACGGTCAGCACGATGCTGCGCCACCACCGCACTGACGCCACGCGCGGGATGGCGATGAGCCCGAGAGGAGCGATCAAGACCATCGCCGAGAGGTGTGACGAGCCGATCGTCCAGAAGACCTCGACGAAGTCGCCGCCGCTGAATTCGCGAGCGACTCCCATCAGGGCCCCCACGAGTGCGGCGCCGCTGATCGCCGCGATCGCGAAACGGCCGACATCCCTCAGCGTGGTCAGCCGAGGGCGGTCCTGTTCGCTCGAGAGGGCCGTGGCAACCAGCCACGCCTCGGCCGCCGTGCCGATCGCGCCCAGAACGATCACCAGCAGGGGACGACCGGCGACGGCCGAGCCCACGCCTGAGGCCAGACCCACCCCGATCGCGGTCAGCCATCGCCATCGTCGCGGTGACGCCGCCGCCGCGACGGCGCCGATGGCTGCCGTCGGCCACCACCAGGCGAGGCTCATCTCGCCACGCTGCTCGAGAGCGAACACGACGGCGAGTACCCCGCCCAGCGCGACCAGTCCGGTGACGAAGACCGCTCGCCAGACCGGCGGCGCCAGGCGAACCGTCGCTGCAACGCTAGGCCGCGTCATTCACGATCCCTTCTGACCTGCCCACCCCTTCGGACTAGCATGGCTCACAGCAAGGCCTTTCGCAGGTCTGAAGCAGTCTTTTGCGAAACGGAGGGGTCGGGTGGCGCGCATTATTGTCATCGATGACGACGCGGACATCGTCCGCCTCGTCGCGATCCGTCTCGAGCGCGCAGGCCATGAGGTCGATGAGTACTACGACGGCACGTCGGGACTCGAGGCTATCCAGTCCGCCAAACCCGACCTCGCCGTCGTCGACTGGATGATGCCCGGCCTTGACGGTATCGCGGTCGCGCAGGCCGTCCGGGCGGATGCCGCACTGGCCTCCATGCCGTTGCTTCTTCTCACCGCTCGGTCAGACCCTGCCGAGCACGACTACGCCTGTGCGCAGGGATTCTCTGCCGTCGTGACCAAGCCGTTCTCGAAGGTGGAGTTGCTGGACGCTGTTACCGCGTTGCTTCCGGATCAGGGCGATCCCGAAGCTGGCTGAGGGGATCTGCCAACAGCCCCGCGAACGCGGCCTCGGCGGCGCCGATCAGAAGTCGATCATCCGCGAGGACCGCAGCGCGGATGTCGACATCCTCGGCGTTCGCGGGCATCGACTGCGACCGCACGAGGCCGGTGAGCTGGTCGGCGGCGCCCTCGGCGAGCATCGCGAGGAAGCCACCGAGCACGATCGCGCGGGGGTTGAGGACATTGACGGCGTTGGCAAGCGCGGTCGCGAGGACTCGTCGTTGCCGGTCGGTCTCGGCTGCGACGGCGGGGTCGCCAGATGCTGCCAGGGCCGCCGCCAGCGTCGGATCGTCAACGCCTGTGAGCCCGAGCGTCCGCAGGAGACGCGCGCGGCTGACCTCGTCTTCGAGGACGCCCTCAGGGGCCTGCTGGTCGGTCGTGGCGGCGATGCCAGGGCGGTTCTGGCCGAACTCGCCGGCGTAGCCGGAGACACCGCGCACCGGCATCCCGTGGACGATGAGCCCCCCACCGATGCCGCTGGCGCCGCCGTTGAGATAGACAACATGCTCGAGGCCCCGGGCGGCGCCGTAGAGGTGCTCGGCGATCGCGCCGAGGGTCGCGTCGTTGTCGACGGCTGTCGGCAGCCCCGTGGCATCGGCCACGAGTTCGCGGATCGGTGCGTCGTGCCACTCGAGGTGGGGAGCGGTGCGCACGAGGCCGTCGCGCGCCCGGACGAGCCCGGGAACCGCGACACCCACGCCCACGATGCGGTGAGCTGACAAGGCGGCGTCCCGCCAGTGTGCGATCGTCTCGGCCACGAGCGCCGCCGTCTCTTCGGGTGAGACGAGCTCGGTGCGCTCGATCCGGAGCCGCGCGGCGATCGACTGGTCGAGGCCGACCGCGGCGATCGTGACGGCATCGACCTCGGGGTTGGCGGCGATCGCGACGATCCGAGGATCAGCCGCGACGATCGGCGAGGGGCGCCCCACGCGTCGTGACGGGTCGGGTGCGGTCTCGGTCACAAGACCGCGTGCGCACAGCTCGGCTACCAGGTCAGCGATCGTCGAGCGATTGAGGCCCGTCGCGAGGGTCAATGCCGCGCGCGACCGGGGCCCTTCGAGATGAACCTGTCCGAGGATGCGAGCGAGATTGCGGGTCCTGACGCTGTCGGTTCCCGGCTCGATCATGCGTTCACTGTAGGGGATGGCGGCGGCATCCGTCGTGGTATAGGTTGTCTTTGACAACATAACCCGCGTGCCTCGTGCAAAGGAGCAGTCATGCCCACGCCCACCCCCGCCGACAAGTTCTCTTTCGGTCTCTGGACCATCGGCTACAACGGCGCCGACCCCTTCGGTGGGCCGACCCGACCGGCACTGGATGTCGTCCATGCGGTCGAGAAGCTCGCCGAGCTCGGCGCCTACGGCCTCACCTTCCACGATGATGACCTGTTCGCCTTCGGGTCGACCGACGCCGAGCGCCAGACGCAGATCGATCGTCTGAAGAAGGTCCTCGCCGACACCGGCCTGATCATCCCGATGGTCACCACCAACCTCTTCTCGGCTCCCGTCTTCAAGGACGGCGGCTTCACCTCCAACGATCGCCAGGTTCGCCGCTTCGCGCTCCGCAAGGTGCTGCGCAACCTCGACCTTGCTGCCGAGCTCGGCGCGAAGACCTTCGTCATGTGGGGCGGGCGCGAAGGCGCAGAGTACGACGCCGCGAAAGACATCCGTGCCGCCCTCGAGCGCTACCGCGAAGCCGTCAACCTCCTCGGTGACTACGTGACCGACAAGGGCTACGACATCCGTTTCGCGATCGAGCCCAAGCCCAACGAGCCCCGCGGCGACATCCTGCTTCCGACCGTCGGGCACGCGCTCGCGTTCATCGACTCGCTCGAGCGGCCCGAGCTCGTGGGCCTGAACCCCGAGGTCGGCCACGAGCAGATGGCAGGCTTGAACTTCGCCGCCGGGATCGCCCAGGCGCTCTACCACGGCAAGCTGTACCACATCGATCTCAACGGCCAGCGGGGCATCAAGTACGACCAGGACCTCGTGTTTGGTCACGGTGACCTCCACAACGCCTTCGCCCTCGTGGACCTGCTCGAAAACGGCGGCCCGAACGGTGGGCCGGCCTACGAGGGTCCGCGCCACTTCGACTACAAGCCCAGCCGCACCGAGGACGAGAGCGGCGTGTGGGATTCTGCCGCCGCGAACATGCGCACCTATCTGCTCCTGAAGGAGCGGGCGCAGGCATTCCGCGCTGACCCCGAGGTGCAGGAGGCGCTCGAGGCATCCCGTGTTCCCGAGCTGTCGGTGACGACCCTGGGTGCGGGTGAGTCTTACGACGACCTGCTCGCTGACCGGTCGGCCTACGAGGACTTCGACCCGTCGCAGTACTTCGGCGCCAAGGGCTTCGGTTTCGTCCGCCTCCAGCAGCTCGCCACCGAGCACCTGATGGGCGCCCGCTAAGCGACCGAACGACCGCGCCGGCTCTGCTGCCCGCGGCGGCTAACTCCTCATCGTTCGCGGCTCGGGCCGGATGTGGTTCGCCGATCCGGCCCGACGGCCCCCGACGTTGAGGAGTTACCGACCGCGACGGCGCCCGAGAACACCTGAGGAGAAGCGATGGCACTCGTGATGGGCGTCGACTCGTCGACGCAGTCGTGCAAGGTCGTGATCATGGACGCCGACAGCGGCGTCATCGTGCGCGAGGGCCGTGCGAGCCATCCGGCTGGCACCGAGGTCGACCCCGTCGCCTGGTGGGACGCGCTGCAGGAGGCGATCGCCGCGGCCGGCGGGATCGACGATGTCGCTGCGTGGTCGGTCGGCGGCCAGCAGCACGGCATGGTCGTGCTGGATGCCGAGGGGCAGGTCATCCGTCCGGCGCTGCTCTGGAACGACACCAGATCGGCCAGTGCGGCAGCCGACCTGATCGCCGAGTTCGGCGCCGAGCATCTCGCCCACCGCACAGGCCTCGTGCCGGTGGCATCGTTCACGATCACGAAGCTCCGGTGGCTCCGCGACCACGAGCCCGAGAATGCCGCGCGGGTCGCCGCCGTGGCCCTGCCGCACGACTGGCTGACGTGGCGGCTGCGGGGGTTCGGCCCCCGCGGCGACTCACCGCGCGGGCCCGTGCTCGAAGAACTCGTGACGGACCGCTCGGATGCCTCGGGCACCGGGTACTGGTCGCCGGATGACTGGCAGGCAGACGCGTCAGGGAAGCTCGTGGACGACGGCTACGACCGCGACCTCCTCTTGGCGGCGCTCGGCCACGATGCCGTGCTGCCGCGGGTGCTCGGACCGCGTGAGTGGGTCCTGGATGCCGACGGACGTCGTGTCGCCCCCGGCGCGGGAGACAACGCGGGCGCGGCCCTCGGGGTCGGCGCCGGTCCCGGTGATGTCGTGGTCTCGATCGGAACGAGCGGTACGGTCTTCGCGGTCAGTGCGCAGCGCACGATCGATCCGTCCGGCACGGTCGCCGGTTTCGCGGATGCGAGCGGCCACTTCCTCCCGCTGGTTGCGACCCTCAACGCCGCCCGGGTGCTCGACGCGATCGGCGGCATCCTGGGTGCCGACCATGCGCAGCTGAGCACCCTGGCGCTCGCCGCGGAGCCCGGTGCTGCAGGCCTCACCCTCGTGCCCTACTTCGAGGGCGAGCGCACGCCGAACCTCCCTGACGCGACGGCATCGCTGACGGGCATGACGCTGGCCTCGACGACCCGCGAGAATCTTGCGCGCGCCGCGGTCGAGGGCATGCTCTCGGGACTTGCGGCGGGGCTGGATGCGCTGCGCGATCTGGGCGTGCCGCTCCGGCGGGCGCTCCTGATCGGCGGCGGCGCGCAGTCCGAAGCGGTCCGCGTGATCGCCCCATCGGTCTTCGGGATGCCGGTAGAGGTCCCGACCCCCGCCGAGTACGTCGCCCTGGGCGCCGCCCGTCAGGCCGCGACCGTCCTCGCCTGACACGCGCTCTCCCCGACCGTGCGACTGCAGGGGCGGGCCAGGAACCTGCATCCGGAGCGCGGTTCACAGCGATCTCGTACCCGCGGTTCGTAGGTTGGAGGCATGAGTCACGCGCCGGCCACGGACCCCGCGATCCCCCAGCTCCCGGAGCTGGAATCCGACGAGGTGACCGTCTCGCTCTCGCAACTGCGCGCGGCCCGGGACGAGGTGCAGCGGTTCCTTCTGCCGTACCAGTTCGGGCTGAAAGAGATCGAGACGAAAGTCGAGATTCTGCGGGACGAGTTCTTGCAGTTGCACGACTACAACCCGATCGAGCACATCTCCAGTCGCGTGAAATCCGCCGATAGTCTCGTCGCGAAGGTGGGACGCAAAGGCATCGACGGAGACTTCTCCTCGATTCGCACGCACATCACCGACATCGCCGGCATCCGGGTCACGTGCAGTTTCGTGGCCGACACCTACCGCCTCTTCGATCTGCTCACGCAGCAGGACGACATCGAGGTGCATTCGGTCAAGGACTACATCGCCGCGCCGAAACCCAACGGCTACAAGAGCCTGCATGCGATCGTGCGCGTTCCCGTGTTCCTCTCGACGGGCCGGGTGGACGTGCCGGTCGAGGTGCAGTTCCGCACGATCGCCATGGACTTCTGGGCGAGCCTGGAGCACAAGATCTATTACAAGTTCGACCGCCAGGTGCCCGAGACGCTCCTCGCGGAGTTGAAGGATGCCGCAGCCAGCGCCGCCGAACTTGACGAACGGATGCAGCGCCTGCACCGGCAGGTGCACGGCATCCGCCCCGCCCCGCCTCGCACCCTCGAGGTCTGAACCTCACGCCGACCCCCACACGCTCCACGCTCTACCAGGGCGGTGCTGCCGACAGCAACCACCCCCGTCCCGAATCACGGCTCGACTAGTGTGGGAACCCCATCAGGAAGAGGTACCGAGTGCAGACGTGGCCTGGGTCGGCGTATCCGTTGGGTGCGACCTTCGATGGGAACGGCACCAACTTCGCGCTCTTCAGCGAGGGCGCGGATCGTGTCGAGTTGTGCCTGTTCGGCGAGCGCGGTCGCGAGACCCGCGTCGACATGCTGGAGGTGGATGCCTACGTCTGGCACGCCTACCTGCCGAACGTCGCGCCGGGACAGCGGTACGGCTACCGCGTCCACGGCGAGTATGACCCCGCATCCGGCAAGCGCTTCAACCCGAACAAGCTGCTGTTGGACCCGTATGCCAAGGCCGTCGACGGCCAGGTGAACTGGGGCCAATCGGTCTTCGGCTACACCTTCGGCGACCCCGACTCCCGCAACGACGACGACTCCGGCGCCGACATGATGAAGGGCGTCGTCATCAACCCCTTCTTCGACTGGGGCGGCGACCGCCCGCCGCGCATCCCGTATTCGGAGTCCTTCATCTACGAGGCCCACGTCAAGGGCCTGACGATGAGCCACCCGGACATTCCGGACGAGATCCGCGGCACCTACAGCGCGATCGCGCATCCGCTGATCATCGAGCACCTCAAGCGGCTCGGTGTCACGGCGATCGAACTGCTGCCGGTACACCAGTTCATCAACGATTCGATCCTCGAAGACAAGGGTCTGTCGAACTACTGGGGTTACAACACGATCGCCTTCCTGGCACCGCAGAACACGTACGCCTCCTCCGGCCAGCGTGGTCAGCAGGTGCAGGAATTCAAGGGGATGGTGCGGGCGCTTCATGAGGCCGGCATCGAGGTGATCCTGGATGTCGTCTACAACCACACCGCTGAGGGAAACCACCTCGGGCCGACGCTGTCGTTCCGCGGCATCGACAACGAGGCGTACTACCGGCTCGAAGATGACGACAAGCGGTACTACACCGACTACACCGGCACGGGAAACAGCCTCAATGTCGGCAACCCGCACGCGCTGCAGCTCATCATGGATTCGCTGCGGTACTGGGTGCTGGAGATGCACGTCGACGGCTTCCGGTTCGACCTCGCGGCAACTCTTGCCCGTGAGTTCTACGACGTCGACCGGCTCGCGACCTTCTTCGAACTCGTGCAGCAGGACCCGGTGGTCAGCCAGGTCAAGCTCATCGCCGAGCCCTGGGATGTCGGCCCCGGCGGCTACCAGGTCGGCAACTTCCCGCCGCAGTGGACCGAGTGGAACGGCAAGTACCGCGACACCGTCCGCGACTTCTGGCGCGGCGAGCCCCAGGCTCTCGGGGAGTTCGCCTCCCGGCTGACCGGCTCCAGCGACCTCTACGCGCACTCGGGTCGGTGGCCCGTGGCATCCATCAACTTCGTCACCGCCCACGACGGGTTCACCCTGCGCGACCTCGTCTCGTACGAGCACAAGCACAACGACGCCAACGGCGAGGACGGCCGCGACGGCGCCGACGACAACCGCTCGATGAACTTCGGGGTCGAAGGCCCGACCGACGATCCGGAGATCAACGACCTGCGGGTACGGATGCAGCGCAACTTCATCGCCACTCTGTTGCTGTCTCAGGGCGTGCCGATGCTGCTGCACGGTGACGAGCTCGGCCGCACCCAGCGGGGGAACAACAACGGCTACGCGCAAGACAACGAGCTCACGTGGATCGACTGGGAGAACGTCGATTCGGGTTTGATCGACTTCACGTCAGCGCTGGCCAGGCTGCGCCGCGACCACCCCACGTTCCGCCGCCGCCGCTTCTTCGACGGCCGCCCCGTGCGCCGTGAAGAGGTCGAGCGCATCCCCGACATCGTGTGGCTGCGGCCCGACGGCACGCAGATGCAGCCCGAGGACTGGGACTCCGGATTCGGTCGGTCGATCGGGGTCTTCCTCAACGGCAACGGCATCCGGGAGCGGGACCGACGCGGCGAGCCCATCACCGATGCGCACTTCCTCATCCTGTTCAACGCCGGCGACGAGCCGGTGGAGTTCATCCTCCCCGATGTGGAGTTCAGCCCGAACTGGGATGTGCTGGTGGATACCGCCGGGACGCTCGCCAACACCGAACCCGTCCGCCCGGGCGCGGGCGTCGAGCTCGCCTCCAAGTCGGTGGTGGTCCTGAGTGAGCACGTCGAGGAAGAGGTCGAGGTCGACAGGTTCGTCGCGGCGTCGCTGTCGACGGGCACGATCCAGATCGACGAGGTACCGGGAGCTGCTCCCAAAGAGGAAATGACGAGGTAGTGATGCATCCCACGTCGACGTACCGCCTGCAGATCCGCGCCGCGTTCGACCTGGATGCCGCCGCGGCCGTCCTCGGCTACCTTCGCGATCTCGGCGTGGGCTGGGTCTACCTCTCGCCCCTGTTGCAGTCCACGGCCGGCTCTGATCACGGCTATGACGTCGTGGACCCCACGCGGGTGGATCCAGCCCGGGGCGGCGGTGACGGCCTGGAACGCTTCACGGCTGCCGCACGCGCGGCCGGGCTCGGCATCCTCATTGACACGGTCCCCAACCACATGGGCATCTCCGACCCGACCCAGAACCCGTGGTGGTGGGACGTGTTGCTGCGCGGGCGGGACTCTCGCTACGCCGCCGCGTTCGACATCGACTGGGAGTTCGGCGGCGGCAGGGTGCGGGTGCCCGTGCTCGGATCGGAGGCCGACGAGGTCATCGATGCGATGGAGATCCGGGTGGATCCGGCGCCGACGGCGCTCGCACCGCACGGCACCGTGCGGTACTTCGACCATGTCTTTCCGCTTGCGGAGGGCACGGCTCCGGCGGAGGCGACCTCGTACCCGGATGCCGTGCGCCAGGTTCTCGCCCGCCAGCACTTCGAGCTCCTGTTCTGGCAGCTGGAGGCATCCGAGCTGAACTACCGCCGGTTCTTCGCGGTCTCGACTCTCGCCGGCGTGCGGGTCGAGGACCCCGTCGTGTTCGACGAGGCCCACAAGGAGGTGGCCCGGTGGTTCCGTGAGGGGCTGGCCGATGGGTTGCGTATCGACCACCCGGACGGGCTGGTCGACCCCGGCGGCTACCTCGAAAAACTCGGCGCGCTCACCGGGCGCCGGTACACGCTGGTCGAGAAGATCCTCGAGCACAGCGCGACGCCGCATCCGGAGCTGCTCCCGGCGTGGTGGGACACCGACGGCACGACCGGCTACGACGCCATGGCCGAGATCGATCGCGTCCTCATCGACCCCGACGGCGAAGGGGCGCTCGACGCGCTCGATGAGCGCCTGCGCAGCGCGACTGACCTGCCACCCACACCGACCTGGCCAGATCTCATCCACGAGACCAAACGCATGATCGCCGACACCATCCAGCGGAGCGAGATCAACCGGCTCGTGCGGTGCCTTCCCGAGCCGGTCGCGGATGCCGCAGACGCCCTGGCCGAGATCCTCGCGTGCTTCCCGGTGTACCGCTCCTACCTCCCGGCCGGGCGCGAGGCGCTCGTGGCCGCGCTCGCCGAGGCATCCGAACGGCGCCCCGACCTCCGCGAAGCGATCGAGGCCCTTGCGCCGCTGCTGGCCGACCCGACGCTCGAGGTCGCGCGCCGCTTCCAACAGACGACGGGCCCGGTCATGGCCAAGGGGGTCGAAGACACCGCGTTCTACCGCGCAACCCGGCTCGGCACCCTCACCGAGGTCGGCGGCGACCCGTCGGTGTTCTCGCTACCCGTCGCGGGCCTACACGAGGCGTTCGCCCGGCGGCAGGCGCAGCGGCCCGCATCGATGACGGCGCTGTCGACGCACGACACCAAGCGCGGCGAGGATGTGCGCGCGCGGCTCTCCGTGCTCGCCGAGATCCCGCATCGCTGGGCTGCCGTGCTCGAGGAGCTGCGCGGTATCGCCTCGACGGGCCATGGCCCGTTCGACGCGCTCCTGTGGCAGGCGATCATCGGCTCGTGGCCGGCAACGCCGGAGCGGCTGCACGCCTACGCCGAGAAGGCCGCGCGCGAGGCTGCGGAAGCGACGACGTGGTGGAATCCGGATGCCGACTTCGAGCGACGGATGCACGCGGTCGTGGATGCCGCGTATGGTCCGGGCCGGGAACGGGTCGAGGGTTTCGTCGCCGAGATCGCCCAGCCCGGGTGGAGCAATTCCCTCACGGCGAAGCTCATCCAGCTTGCCGGGCCCGGCGTTCCCGACGTGTACCAGGGGTCCGAGCTGTGGGAGACCTCGCTCGTCGACCCCGACAATCGCCGCGCCGTCGACTTCGAGCAGCGCGCGGCGATGCTCGCCGACCTCAACCGTGGCGCCGACGAGGGACGAATGCCCCCATCGACGGGGCCGGGGCCGCGAAGCTTCTCGTCACCTCGCGCGCGCTAAGGCTGCGCCGCGAGCATCCCGAGCTGTTCACGCGGTATCTTCCCGTGGAGCTGCTCGGCGACGCATCCGACCACGCCATCGCGTTCGACCGCGGCGGGGCGATCGCCGTGGCTACGCGCCTCCCCGTCGGGCTTGCCTCGCGGGGCGGCTGGGGCGATACCCGGATGCTGATCCCGGGCGGCACCTGGACTGACGCGCTCACGGGACGCGCGTATCCCGGCGGCGAGCTGCCGGTGGCGGAGGTTCTGCGCGACTACCCGGTCGCACTCCTGACCCGCGAGACTCCTGCCGTGCGTCCAGACACCCCGGCTCGCGCGGTGTCTGACGCAGGCCACGGTGTCTCGGGTCTGGGGGAAGCGCTGACACGAACGGAGGACGCATGATCGACGTCTGGGCGCCCCGAGCGGAGCGGGTTTGGATGCGCAGACCTGGGCATCCGGATCTGGAGATGACGCTGGGGGTGCGCGGGTGGTGGGCTGCCGAGGTACTCCTGGCCGACGGTGAGGAGTACGGGTTCGTCCTCGGCGACAGTGATGACCTGCGCCCCGACCCGCGCTCGCGTCGCCAGCCCCGCGGCGTGCACGAGGCCTCCGCGTTCTTCGACCCCGACGCCTTCTCGTGGACCGACGCCGCGTGGACCGGGCGCCAACTGGCGGGCGGCCTCATCTACGAGATGCACGTGGGCACCTTCACTCCCGACGGCACCCTGGATGCGGCGATCGAGCGGTTCGATCACCTCGTCTCGCTCGGGGTCACGCACGTCGAGCTGCTCCCGGTCAACGGTTTCAACGGCGTCTGGAACTGGGGCTACGACGGCGTGCTCTGGTACACCGTGCACGAGGCCTACGGCGGCCCCGCGGCCTACCAGCGGTTCGTGGATGCCGCGCACGCCGCGGGCCTCGCGGTCATCCAGGATGTCGTCTACAACCACCTCGGGCCGAGCGGCAACTATCTGCCCGAGTTCGGGCCGTACTTGCGAGATGCCGCCCGCAACACCTGGGGTCTGTCGGTCAACCTGGACGCGCGCGAGGTGCGCGACTACATCGTCGAGAACGCGCTCATGTGGCTGCGCGATTATCACGTCGACGGACTGCGGTTGGATGCCGTCCACGCTCTCCACGACGAGAGCCCGACCCACATCCTGCAGGAACTCGCCGAGGCCGCCGACGCGCTCTCCGCCCATCAGGGCACGCCGCTGAGCCTCATCGCGGAGTCCGATATGAACGATCCGACCCTGATCCTGCCGCGGGAGGCTGGCGGATACGGGCTGACCGCGCAGTGGAGCGATGACTACCACCACGCGCTGCACGTCGCGATCACGGGCGAGACCGTGGGGTACTACGAGGACTTCGGCGCGCTCGGCGCCCTCCCGAAGGTCTGGACCGAGGGGTTCTTCCACAACGGCACCTACTCGTCGTTCCGGGGGCGCGATCACGGCTTCCCGATCCCGCCCGCGGTTCCCACCTGGCGCCTGGTCACCTTCGGCCAGGATCACGATCAGATCGGCAACCGCGCCGCCGGTGACAGGCTCAGCCAGACCCTCTCCACCGACCGGCTCGCCATCGCTGCCGTCCTCACCCTCACCACCCCGGGCACGCCGATGCTGTTCATGGGCGAGGAGTGGGGGCCTCCACGCCGTGGCAGTTCTTCACGTCGCATCCGGAGCCAGAACTCGGCGAGGCTACCGCGACCGGTCGCGTCGAGGAGTTTGCGCGCATGGGCTGGGACCCGGCGATCGTGCCCGATCCGCAGGATCCCGAAACGTTCCGCCGGTCAACGCTGAACTGGGCCGAGGCATCCACCTCGCCGGAGGTGGGCGTCGACCACGCGCGACTGCTGCAGCTCTACCGCGACCTCGCGACTCTGCGTCGGGAGCGGCCCGAGCTGACGGACCCGCTGTTCGCCGACTGCGACGCCCTGTCGGGAAGCGGCGCCGACAGTGAGGACCCGCGAGCACGGTGGTTCGTACTCCAACGCGGCGAGCTTTCGGTACTCGTGAACCTCACCGGGGCATCGCACACCTTCGCGGCCCCGCCGGATGCCGTGGTTCTGCTGCACACGGGAACTCCGGATGCCTCAGGCCTCGCTGAGAGCGCTGAAGCCGCACTCCGGCATGAATCGCCAGGCGCGGCATCCTTCATCACCCTCGCCCCCGACTCTGCCGCGATCGTAGGCCCCGCCCGACCCTGAGCCGCGGGCGGCGTCGCGCTCGCTATCGTGAGGGGATGGCCGCGAACCTCCTGATCGTTCCCCTTCTGGCAGCGCTCGCTCCGTTGGTGACTCGGGTGATCGGGCGGTGGTTCGCGGTTCCGATCGTGGTGTTCGAACTCGTGCTCGGCATTCTGGTCGGGCCGTCCGTTCTCGCCTGGGTCGAACCGATCGAGTTTCTCGCGACGATGGCGCAGTTCGGGCTGGCGATGCTGTTCTTCGTCGCCGGGGCCGAGCTCGACTTCGCGGCCTTCCGGGGACGGACGGGCCGCAACGCCGCCGTCGGATGGCTCCTCTCGCTCGGGATCGGCATCCTCATCGGCCTGTTCGTGGGTCCGCTGGGGGCGGCGATCATCATCGGCATCGCGCTGTCGTCGACGGCCCTCGGGACGATCCTTCCCATCCTTCGCGACGCCGGCGAACTGAAAACCCCGTTCGGAAAGGCCGTCGCGGCCGTCGGCGCGGTCGGCGAGTTCGGACCGCTCGTCGCGATCTCTGTCTTCCTGGGCGGACGCGACCCCGGCGTAGCCTCCATCGTGCTCGCGGGCTTCCTCGTGATCGCCGGGCTGGCGATCTGGCTGGCCTTCCGCATCCCCCACGGCATGATGCACCGAGTCGTGAGCGCGACCCTGCACACGTCAGGTCAGTACGCCATCCGTGTTGTCTTCCTCATCCTGGGCGCGTTGCTCGCGCTGAGCATCGCGCTCGACCTCGACATCCTGTTGGGTGCGTTCACCGCGGGCATCGTGTGGCAGCTGATGATGCGCGACGCGTCGGAGGAGAACCGCGAAGCCGTCGAGAGCAAGATCGAGGGCATCGCGTTCGGGTTCCTTGTGCCGATCTTCTTCATCTACACCGGTGTCACCTTCGACCTTGCCGCGCTGCTGGCCAATCCCATGCTGCTGCTGTTCGTGCCCGTGGTGCTCCTTGCGTTGCTGATCGTGCGCGGGCTTCCCTCGTTGCTCGTCGCGCCGCCGGGCTCGAGCGTTCGCGACCGCGTCGCCCTCGGGCTGCTCGGCGCGACGGGGCTGCCGATCATCGTTGCTGTCACCGCGATCGGCGTCGACGAGAAGCTCCTCACATCGGCGCAGGCGGCGTTGTTCGTCACCGCGGGGATGCTGTCGGTGCTGATCTATCCGCTTGTCGGCATGCTGCTGCGGGGCGAGCGCGTCCGCCCCGTCCCTGCTGAGCTCGACGACGCGGTGTGACCCGGTGCGACCCGGTGACCTGACCGAGCTTCTCGCGGGGGCGCGAGCCGAACTCGCTGATACTCCGCGGGAACTGCTCGGCGAGGTCGTGACGCCACGGATGCTCGGCATCCCGCGTTCGCCACGGGTCGCGCTCCGCGACGAGGTCTGGCACCTCGGTGTTCTGCTCCTCGGCGCCGAGGACCTGTACGCGACGGGTGAGGTCGTGCGCTCGCGCGAGCCGGCGCGGCGGGGATACACGGCGGAGTCCCAGCGCGCGCGGGCAGGGCTGGCAGAGGCCGCGTTTCGCGGCGGCATCCTGCCCGGAACCGCCGTGCACCTCGGGTGGCGCCGGCTCGATGTCTCGACGCTCGACGAACCGGCATCCGCGGATCTGCCGCTCGCTGTCATCGATGGGCAGCTCCGCGTGCGCTGGAGCGCCGCGGGGGGCTTCACGGATGCCGACAGCTACGTTCGCGAGCGGGTCGAGCTGCTTCGGCATCCGCCCCAGGGTGCCACCTGACCCCGTCTCCGGCACGCGGCGTCGCCCCACCACTCGCGGCGGCCCGTCGCCGAGGTCGGAGAAATCACCGAGGTAGGAGGATTCGGGGGTGAATCGTCCTGCCTTGCGGAGTTCGCCTGCGCCCGTGGGTGATGCCGCCGGATGCCGCGGATCAGGACCGGGAGGAACGGATGCTGCGCCCGCGCACGATGCCGATGAAGGTCTCCACCTCGGGGGTGGTCCGATCCTCGGGCCACGCGAGGGCGACCGTCGAGGTCGGGCCGTCCGTGAGAGGACGGTAGGTCACGTCCTTGCGGTGGTGCAGCCGCGCGAGTGACATGGGGACGATCAGGATGCCGACGCCGGTCGCGACCAGCTCGATGGCAGCCTTCGTCTCAGCCGGAGCCGCGAACGCGGGCTCCCGGGTGCCCGCAACGGGCCAACCAAGCACGTCATCGTCCGCCGTGATCAGCACCTCACCGGCAAGGTCGTCGGGCGACAGCTCCTCAGCCACCGTCAGCGCGGAGTCCGTGGACATGACGACCACCGGAACCTCGTCGTAGAGCGCGATCACGTGCAGGTGCGTCCTCTCGACCGGCAGGCGAATCAGAGCCGCGTCGGCCTGCCCTCCTAGGAGCGCCGATCGCTGATCGGTCGGGGCGATCTCAACCAGGTCGAGCCGCGTCCGCGGCATCCGCTCGCGCCACAGCGAGATCCACTTGCCCGGCGTCGCACCGGGAACGGCGCCCAGCCGGAAGACCTCGGCCGGTGGTGTCGCTGGAGGAGCGTCCTGTTTCCGGTTCGATCGGTCGCGCCTTCCCATGCCGTTCAGGGTATCTGGCGCTCGCGGGCATCGGGTGCTCGGCGTCCGGGCCGTTCGCCCTCGGGTTCGCTCCCGCCGTCGCGAACGACGGCTGCCGTCGCTGCCGCCTCAGGCGGCGAGTCGGAGGCCGCGACGGTCAGTAGCGACGCGTTCGTTCTCGCTGATGGTTTCGTCGTCGCCGAGCAGAGACCCGACGGCGACGCGCGCATGAGCGCCGATCACCGTCCGGATGCCGATCTTGGCGCCGGCGCCGATCGCTGCGCCGGGGCCGATGTGCGCGTGCGGCGCAACGATGACCTCCGGCCCGATCAGCGCGTCGGACTCGACCCACACGCCACGTCCGATGCGTGCGCCCGCGGCGATCTGAACTCCCGGTTCGACATACGCGCCAGCCTCAACGATCGCCGTCGGGTGCACTTTGGCCCCGTGCGCGATCAGTCCTCGGCCGTTGGCGTGC